>NZ_JBIRYZ010000016.1:0-152256 GCF_044390325.1 Streptomyces sp. NPDC018964 | reverse complement strand
GACATCGCCACCACCCCCGCCACCAACACCACCGTCGAACTCGACGCCCCCCACCACTGGGGCCTCGACCACTTCCTCACCCAACACCTCACCGCTCACCGCTGACCGACCGGGATCCCCGCCGGAACCGGGCTCGCGCGGGACGAGGGCGCGCGATGTCCCGGCCGGCCGCGGGTCCCGCCCTGCCGGTGGTCCTGTGCCACCGTCCGGGCGGCCCGGCCCAGGTGCCCGGCCCGCTCCGTCCTGGAGCCGGCCGCCCTCAGCGGTCCTCCGGGCGCTGCCGTGCGACCGGTACGGCAGGTTCCGCCCTTCCCCGGTCGCCCCAGTCGGCACCCTTGAGCGCCTCAGGCCTTCGTCGGGGCGCCGGAACACAGGCGTAAACAACGTGGTGATGTGAGAAGCAACACCGTGCGACACGGCGTACGGGCGTCACGGACGGCTCGCCCGGACGGTCGTACCCACGGAGTACCCGTCCGGCCGGGGCCGGCTCATCCGACGACGAAAGGGGTTCACCCGTGCGAGACTTCGCCTTCACCCTGCCCATCCCCGACGAGCGCGTGCAGGAGCTGCGCGACCTGCTCACGGAGGTGCGGCGGCCCGAGAGGATCTCCGGCCTGGCACGGCGCGCCCGCCACGCGGGCTACCACCGGGAACGCATGTTCGTACAGACCGGAGAGAGCGGCTCCTTCCTCATCGTGTACCTCGAGTTCGACGAGGACACCGACCCGCTGGAGTTCCAGAAGCGCCTCATGTCGTACCAGGACGAGTGGACCGCTTGGTGGGATCCGCAGTACACGTCGTTCTTCCAGGGCGACCTGGCTCCCCACGCCGAACTGCTCTTCGCCTGGGACCACGACGAGTAGTCCGCCGGCTGTCACAGACCGCCCGGCCGTCCGGTCTCTCAGGCATGGGAAATCTCGTAGTGCGCCGCACCGTCCTCGGCATCCTGATCGCCACCTGCCTCTTCCACATCTGGGCCTACTTCGCGCCCCAGACCTGGTACGAGACGTTTCCGGGCATCGGGCGGGGGTGGCTGCTCCGGCTCGGCCCCTACAACGAGCACCTGGTGAAGGACATGGCCTCCCTGTACATGGCCATGCTGGTGGTGACCGCCATGGCCCTGCGGTACGTCCACGACAACCGTTACGTGCAGACCATCGGCGCCGCCTGGCTCGCCTTCAACGTCTTCCACACGCTCTACCACCTTCAGCACCTGAGCATGTACAGCACGGGAGAGCGGGTGGCGATGGTGAGCCTGCTGTCCTCCCTGACCGTTCTGTCGGCCGTCCTGCTGGCCCCCGCGAAGCGCCGGGCAGCGGTGCCCAGCGGCCGCTAGCCGAGCGGCAGCTCCCCTCCGACGAAAGCCAAGGAGTCCGACCATGTCCTATCCGGAACCACGCTATCTCGGTGAGAACGGCGACGTCTCCGCCGTGTTCCGGCCCTCGCCCCCGAAGACCGAGGTCTCCTCGCCCTCCACCGATCTGCATTACCTCGCCACCCAGGACTCCACCGACGGAGAGTTCGGGCTCTACCGGGTCGACATGGGCCCCAAGGCCCCTGGAGCCAGCACTCACTTCCACCGTTCGATCTCCGAGTCCTTCTACATCCTGTCCGGCGAGGCCAGCCTCTTCGACGGTGAGCGCTGGATCACCGGCCGTGAGGGCGACTTCCTGTACGTGCCGGCCGGCGGGCTGCACGCCTTCAGGAACGACAGCGACGAGATGCTCTCGATGCTGCTGCTCTTCTCCCCCGGCGCGCCGCGTGAGGAGTACTTCGAGAAGGTGGCGGAGTACGCGCGGCGGGGCCCCGAAGAACTCGACGCGTTCCAGGTGCGGCACGACAGTTTCTTCGTGGACCCGGGTCACTGATCCCACGCCCTCCGTACCGCGGCCGGACAAAAGGGCCGGGGCCGTGGCGGCCGGCGGCAACGGACCCGTCGGGCACTTCGGTCCCGGCACCCGCGCCGTCGTGGGCGCCGGGGCGGTCAGGTGGGAGCCCGCCGGCCGCCGCCGTGCCCCCACCGTCCGGGGCCCCTCGCCGGGCCCCCGGACATCCCGCGAGCTGCCTGGCCCCCCGCCATGAGGACGCTCGCCGTGAACCCGGAGGATCCGAGGGCCGGCACACCGCCCACAGGAATACTCCGGTAGGTCATGCCCTTCACCGCTGTGCGCCGGTGGCGGCATCCGGCGACCGCATGACCGTCTCGTGCAGCCGTGCCAGCTTCCTGGCCGACTCACTGCCGGGAGGAGCGTGGTGGACGACGAGAAGCTGTCCGTCGGTGCCGGGGACCGCCAGCCTGTCGTAGGACAGGTCGAGCGTGCCGACCACCGGGTGGTTCAGCCGGGAGGCTCCGTGTCCCCCGGGGCTGACGTCGTGCCGCGCCCACAGCCTCCGGAACTCCTCGCTGCGCGTGGACAGCTCGTGCACGAGCCGCACCACACGGGGATCCCCGGTGTCCGGGCCGATCAGCGCCCGCAATCCGGCCACGGCCCGGACGGTCATCTCCTCCCGGTTCACGTACAGCGCCCGCAGGTCCTCGTCCAGGAACGCGGCACCGATGGTGTTGGTTCCCGCCGTGTACACCGGGGAGAGGGCTTCGGCCAGCGGGTTGGCGGCCAGTACGTCCATGTACCGGTTGAGGACCACGATCGGGGTGGCACTCCATGCGTCCATCATGAGCTGGTGGATGCCGGGGGGTACGGACTCGGGCCGGGGGCGGCGGGGCCGGCGGCGCGGCCCCGGACCGGCGAGGGCGTGCAGGTAGGCCGTGGCCTCGTCGTCCAGCAACAGGACCCGCGCGAGCGCGTCCAGCACCGTCGCGGACGGATTGCGGCCACGCCCCTGCTCCAGCCGCAGGTAGTACTCCGCACTGATCCCGGCGAGCAGCGCCAGTTCCTCACGCCGCAGCCCCGGCACCCGGCGCCGGCCCGTCACCGGCAGTCCCACCTCCTCGGGACGTACCCGCTCCCGCCGCGCCCGCAGGAACCGGCCGAGTGCGTTGTCGTTCATGTGGTCACCGTACGCCGTGCTCCGCTGCTCATCGGCCCGGGTCAGCCGTCCGGTGCGCCGGTCCGGGACGTGCCGGCCGGTACCGGGACCGGGGCCGTGAGGGTGGTCAGCAGCGTCAGGGCCTGCGCGCTTTCGCCGCGGGGCGGCGCGTGGTGGACGACCAGGACCTGGTCGGTCCCGATGAGGGCGAGCTTCTCGAAACCGAGGCGCAGCGGGCCGACCTGCGGATGATCCAGGCACGTCACGCCACTGGTGCGCACACGTACGTCGTGCCGCGCCCACAGCCGCCGGAACTCCTGACTACGCACGGCGAGTTCACCGACCAGTTCGGTCAACCGCGGGTCCTCGCACTCCGGACCGGCCAGAGCCCGCACCGAGGCCACGAAGCTGCGGGCGGTGCTGTCCCAGTCCTGGTGCAGCTCTCTGAACTGCGGGTCCAGGAAGGCGGCGCGCAGCAAGTTGGTTCCCGGCGTGTAGCAGGGTGACAGGGCGCGGGCGAGCGGATTGGCGATCAGGACGTCCGTATAACGGCCGTGGACGAACGCCGGCGCGTCGGGGTGCGACATCACGAGCTGGTGGATGCCGGGGGGTACGGACTCGGGCCGGGGGCGGCGGGGCCGGCGGCGCGGCCCCGGACCGGCGAGGGCGTGCAGGTAGGCCGTGGCCTCGTCGTCCAGCAGCAGGACCCGCGCGAGCGCGTCCAGCACCGTCGCGGACGGATTGCGGTCACGCCCCTGCTCCAGCCGCAGGTAGTACTCCGCACTGATCCCGGCGAGCAGCGCCAGTTCCTCACGCCGCAGCCCCGGCACCCGGCGCCGGCCCGTCACCGGCAGTCCCACCTCCTCGGGACGTACCCGCTCCCGCCGCGCCCGCAGGAACCGGGCCAACTCGGTCTTGGCATGCATACGCGCCATCGTAGGTGAAAAACACTGTGTTTTCCTGACCCTGCCACTACCAGTGTCGGGCGGGTACTGGCTGGGGACCGGGGCACGGCGCAGCATGGGGAGGCGGGTCGCGGCGAGCGGCCGTGGTGCCTGAGCAGCACCGACGCGTACGGGGCGGCCCGCGACGCCGGGCGCACGGGACGGACCCGCCCGGTCCGTCCTCCTTGTCCACCACATCGCCAACATGTTGAGGAAGTTGTCTCATGTCACGCATCACCACACCCTTCGGCTTCGCCTCCACGGCGGACGAGGTGGCGAACGGCATCGATCTGGCCGGCCGGCGGATCGTCGTCACGGGCGCCACGTCCGGTATTGGCGTGGAGACGGCCCGCACTCTGGCCCGTACCGGCGCCGAGGTGACGCTGGCGGTGCGCAACACCGTCGCCGGTGAGAGGACCGCCGCCGACATCACCGCCACCACCGGCAACCGGGCCGTCGGTGTCCTGCGCCTGGACGTCTCCGACCGCCGCTCGGTGGAGGCCTTCGTGAAGGCCTGGGACGGCCCCCTGCACGTCCTCGTCCACAACGCCGGTGTCATGGCCACCCCTGGTCCGGAGTACACCGCCGAAGGCTGGGAAGGCCAGTTCGCCACCAATCATCTGGGGCACTTCGCCCTGGCGACGGGCCTCCACGGCAGCCTCGCGGCCGAGGGTGCCCGGATCGTCGTCGTCAGCTCCAGCGGTCATCTGATCTCCCCCGTCGTCTTCGACGACGTCAACTTCCGTTTCCGCCCCTACGACCCGCTGGTCGCCTACGGCCAGTCCAAGACCGCCACCGTGCAGTTCGCGGTCGCGGCCGACCGCCGCTGGAGCCGGGACGGCATCACCGCCAACGCCCTCATGCCCGGCGCCATCGCCACCAACCTGCAGCGTCACACCGGCGGGCTGAAGACTCCGCCGGAGCGCCGCAAGACCCCGCAGCAGGGCGCCGCCACCTCGGTTCTCCTCGCCGCCTCACCGCTGCTGGACGGCGTGGGCGGACGCTACTTCGAGGACAACAACGAGGCCGAGGTCGTGCACGACGGCAACGGCTGGGCGTCGGGCGTGGCCGATTACGCCGTGGACCCGGCCAACGCGGAGCGCTTGTGGGAGACCTCCGAGCGGCTGCTGGCCGAGGCGCGGCGCTGAGACGGAGACGGGCCGGTGCGCCCCGTCCGGGACGCGGCGCACCGGTTCCCCGCCCGCGGCACCCCGTTCGTACGGGAACGAGGTGAAGGAAACCCGGTCCGCGGGTCGATCATGCGCAAGGCGACTGCGTACGAGTCGATGAAGGCGTGTCACATGTGTTCCGCACCGAGGTCACCGGGAGCGGTACTGATGTCGTCACTCGTGACGGATCGCCGGGGCTACTACTCGAAATCGCAGCCGGGGTTGGGGGCGTCCCGGGAGAACGGGGCGCCGTGCGGGAGGACGTAGAGGACCTGGAGGACCACGTCGGTGTCGCCGCGGTTCTGGCCGATGTGCACGTGGTCCGGGCCTGAGGGCTCGGTGAGGAAGTCGCCCTTGCTCCAGACACCGTCGGATGCGCAGCCTGCGTCGAAGTGACTCAGTGTGCCCTTGGCGACGCGGGCGTAGAGGGTGCCGTCATGGAAGTGCCAGCCGGTGCCCTGCCCGGGCGGGATGGTGATCTCCCGCACCGTGTAGTCCTTGCCGTCCACCGTCACGGTGGGAACGATGGTCTTCGCTGTGACACCGGGGCCGCCGGGGGTGGCGTGCGCGGGGGCGGAGGCCAGGAGGAGGCCGGTGGCCAGGGCGGCTACGGCCCCGAGACGTATGTGCTGACGCATGAGATCCGCTTTCGTGGACGGAGGGATGTGAATCGCCCACCGGCACATGGGATCAGCGCACCGCGGTCGCGCGGGGCAGGGCGGTGCGACGGGACCCGGTGGGGCGGGCGCGCGCCCCCACCTTAGTGGCAATAACAGTGTGTGGCCGATGTTTGTCCACCATGCGGCCTCCGTGATGTGAGACCGGATCATCGGCGGGACCAGTGCCGTAGATAGGAAAAGTTAGAGATTACCCCCTTTTTCGCACCCTCGTGGAGTGCCGATCGGCCGGTAGGAACACGGCACCGGGGACCTCTCTTGCGCGCGGGTTACGGCGCCCGGTCCACATGTTCTCTGCGGAGAACATGCCTTTACCACTGTGTTGACATGGTTCCGGGCTCAGTTCCTCATGTGGTGGGTGCGGGCCGGGGTCCGCGTCCCTCGGTACCCGGCACCCTCATGCCGCTGCCGTGTCCACTCGCTGTTCCGTCGACCGGCGTGCCGCCGGAGGACCGCCCGTACGGTACCGGTGAGGAAGGTTCGGCGAGGCAGAGGCCGCGTCCCGCACGCCGGACGCGGCCACCGGCCGGTCGCCGAGAGCGCGAGGGAACCGGAACTCCATGAACAGGTCCGCGGCCGGCCGGTGCGGACGAAGGCGGACACGCAACGTCGCGGTCCGACACCTTCAGGCGGGTGCGAGACGGCTGAGGACGGCATCCCGGATGCCGATGAACACGTCCCTGGTTCCCCGGGCCGCCGCGGCGACCGCGGCGGGATCGGGGCCGTCGGCCGGTTCCAGGAGCCGGCCGACGGTCCGGGAGAGGATCAGGTCAGGGGCGTCGACGCGCAGTGGGCCGGCGGCGGCCGGGTCGGCGAGGGTCATGAGGAAGCCGTGGAGCAGCGCGTGCAGGGCATAGCTCTGGCTCTCCGGGGGCTCGTCGTCCCGGACGAGCCCGTGCTCGCGCAGTACGGGCATCACCGCATGGCACATCGCGCCGGCCTTGGTGCGTTCGAGCACCTCGCGGTCCTCGTCGCGCTGGGCGAGCACGTGGGCCAAGTCGGCGTCGCCGGTCATCATCCGCCGGGTCAGCGGGTGGCCGAGGGTGGTGTGCAGGAGCAGGGGGGCGAGTCGGCGCAGGTGCACGCAGTCCGGGTCCTCGGCGAGGCGGTCGATCACCTGGTCCAGCCAGGAGACGATCTCCCGGCCGCACACCCCGAGGACGAGGCTCTCCTTGCTGGACCAGTACAGGTACACGGTTCCCTTGCCCACCCCGGCGGCCTGGGCGATCTCCGCGACGGTGACCTTGCGGAAGCCGTGCCGGAGACCGAGTTCGCGGGTCGCCCGGAGGATGCGGGCGGCTTTCGGGGCGTCCTGTTCCAGGGGCGGTGTCATGAGCGGCCTTCCTTTCCTGCGGCCCCTTCGCGGTCCGGCGTCGGACCTCAGGCCGCGGCGACGTCGAGGTCCTTCATCTTCATCAGGTCGCTGGCCGCCATCAAACGACCGAGGGCCGGGCCGACGACGGGGGCCCACCTCATGCGCAGCAGGGTGCTGCGCACCGCCTGCTGGGGGCGGGTGGAGGGCACGAACAGCAGGCGCTCGGGCCCCAGGTGGTCGTACTGGAAGTCGATGTAGGGCCGCATCCGGCGCTCCCAGTCACCGAGTGCGGCCGGGAGGTCGTCGTGGTGGCGCTCGAGCATGGTGCCCAGGAGCTCGCCGCCGGCCAGGGCCGCCGACGTGCCGAGACCCGAGTAGAGGGTCATGCACCAGGCCGCGTCACCGAGGAGGACGACCCTGCCGTGGTGCCACTGACGCATCCGCACCTGGTGGACGGAGTCGAAGAGGAAGTCGTCGCTCTTCTCGAACCGGTCCAGCAGCTCCCCCAGCAGCGGGCCCGCGGGACGGGGGCCGAACGCCCTCCGCAGGGACTCGATGGCCGGCCGGCGGAACTGCCCGTCGATGTCGTTCGTGTGGTACGTGAACAGCATGCTGGGCCCGCGGTCGGCGAACGGCCAGATCCACGCGGCACGCCCGACCTCCGCCAGGACCACTCCGTCGTGCGGGCCGAACCCGCTGACCTGCTCGTCCAGCAAAGTGGCGGCGATGATGTGGTCGAGCGAGCGCATGTGGTTGGCGTCCGGGCCGAAGACCAGCCTGCGCACCGTGGAGCGCAGCCCGTCCGCGCCGACCACCAGGTCGAACCGCTCGGTGACCGTGGTACCGGCCGCCTGGTCGCGCAAGGTCACCTCCGCCTTGTCGGCGTCCTGGACGATACGGGTGGGCACCGTCGAGAAACGGACCTCGACCTCGGGCGGCAGCGCCTCGAACAGTCCCGCCTCCACATCGCCCCGCAGCAGCATCCGCGGCCGGTTCGGCAGGTCGGTGAAGCCCATGCCCCGGTGCCGGCGCCCGGCCCGGTCGACCTCGTAGAAGACGCTGTCCGACGCCCGGCGGTCACCGATCGCGTCCAGCACACCGAGCCGTTCGGCCGACGCGGCACCCGAACCGAACAGCCCGATGAAGTACCCGCCCGACCGCCGCCGCGCCGCACGCTCCACCACCACCGTCTCCCAGCCCACCTGCCGCAGCCGGAGTGCGGCGGAGATACCCGCCACGCCCAGTCCCACCACCAGAGCCCTGCGCCCGCTTCCCTGCACGGCCATGCCCTCACCCCTTCGTGTGTTTCGGTGTGACACTCACACCATAGAACCAACTGACCAGAATAGCCATCTGGTCAGTCATTCGAGTGGGCGCGGGAGGGAAGACAGGGGGACGGTGTCACATCTCCCGGTCCTGTCCGGTCCTCATGGGGCCGGGCCCGATGTCCCGGCGGTCGAGCACGTGAGGACGGAAAAGGTGGCGGAGATGCGTATCGCGGTGGCCGGCGGGACCGGCTGGGTGGGGAAACTGGTCGTGTCGGCCCTTCGGGGAAACGGACATCAGGTCGTCGTTCTCTCCCGGTCCGAGGGCGTGGACCTCACCACGGGCGAGGGGCTGGAGAAGGCACTGGACGGTGTGGAGGCAGTGGTCGACGTGTCCAATGTCGTCACCACCAGTCGCGCCAAGTCGGTGGGTTTCTTCGAAGCGGCCACCACCCACCTGCTGCGCGCGGAGGAGGCGGCCGGGGTCGGCCACCACCTCGTGCTGTCGATCGTCGGGTGCGACCGCGTCGACATGGGCTACTACCTCGGCAAGCGGCGCCAGGAGGAACTGGTCCGGCAGGGCCGTGTGCCCTTCACCGTCCTGCGGGCCACCCAGTGGCACGAGTTCGCCGCCCAGACGCTCGCCCGGGGCGGCCCCCTCGTGGTGGCGCCGCGCATGCGGTGCCGGCCGGTCGCGGCGGTGGAAGTGGCCGATCACCTGGCGGAGCTGACCGAGGGAGAGCCCTTGGGCCTGGCGCCGGACCTCGCCGGTCCCGAAGTGCTGGAGATGGTCGACATGGTGAGGAAGCTGCAGCGGGCGCGCGGGGGCCGCCGCCCGGTGCTCCCGGTGAAGCTGCCGGGCAAGGTGGGCCGGGACATGACCGGTGACGGCCTCCTCCCCCGGGAAGCGGGACCGCGCGGCAGGATCACTTTCGATGAGTGGGTAAGCCAGGACGGGCGGGTCCGCTGATCCGGCCGGTGGTGGCCCCCTCTCCGGCCGGCCGCCCCGGGCCCGGCCGGGGCAGGCGGCCCGCGCACCGTCGGCCACGGCCCGGCGGCCGGTCCCACCACCCGGCAGCGCGCCCGGCGGCCCGCCGCCGGGCCGGTCCGCGGGAGGGCTCCGGGCCGCCGGGCCGGACGGGATCGGCCGGACCGGACGGGATCGGCCGGACCGGACGGGATCAGACCGTGGGCAGGGGCGGGTACACCTGCTCCGGGCGGTCCCGCCGGGTGTACAGGTCCCAGTACTGATCCGCCAGTTCGGCCGCCGTGACCGTGGGGTGACCCGCCAGAGCGGGGTCCGCCTCCGACGCGGCCAGGTGCCCGGCGCTCCCCTCGACCCAGGCCGCCACCGAAAGGGTACCGGCGTAGACACCGTGGGCGGCGAGCTCACCGTGCAGGGACAGAACCCAGTTGCGGGCGGCGGCCATGACCGGCCCGACACCGCTCATCCCGGGCAGCGGGTGCACCGCGGAGACTCCCTGACCGAGCAGGAACGCGCCGTCTCCCCGTTCGATCATGCCCGGCAGGACCGCGCGCGCCGTCTCGACCGGCGTGTGCAGATAGAGACCGGCGAGCCGGCCCAGGAGCTCCGCGGTCACCTCCGTGGCCGGGAGCATCGGCGCGGCGCTGGGTATCGGCGCGTACTCGACGACGTCGATGCGGCCGAGACGGTCCGTGATCCGCTCCACCAGAGCGGGTACGGCGGCGGTGTCGGAGAGGTCCGCCGGGAAGGCCGCGGCCTCGATGCCCTCCTTCCCCAACTCCTCGACGAGGGCGTCGAGCCGCTGGGGCCGACGGGCGACGAGCGCGACCGCGTACCCCTCCTCGCCGAAGCGCCGCGCGGTGGCGGCCCCCAGTCCCGTGCCCGCGCCGAAGACGGCGATCGTCCTGCTCATGTGCTTCTCCCGAATAAGTTGACAGAGCCCTCAAGTTGTCTTCGGCCGCACTCTACCCATTAAATTGATGCGATCGTCAACTTACTCGGAGGAGGCCCGGTGACTCCTGACACCAGCGGACCGCCCTTGCGACGGGACGCCCGGCGCAACGTGGAGAGGATCATGGCCGCCGCGCTGGAGGCGTTCACCGAACGCGGCCTGGACTGCCCCCTGGAGGAGATCGCCCGGCGGGCCGGGGTGAGTCCCGGCACCGTCTACAACCGCTTCGGAAGCCGGGAGGCACTCATCGACGCCGTCGTCCCGGACCTCGCCGGGGCGAAGCTCGCCGACGCGGTCGAGAACGCCCGCCGGGGGCGCGACCCCTGGGAACGCTTCCGCGCCTATGTCGAGGCGATCAGCGAACTCATGGCCGCGGATCCCGCGTTGAGCGACGTCGTCACCCGCCGCCACGACGACTCGCCCAGGCTGCGCGAGATCTGCGCGGAGTCCTTCGGCCACGCGCACGTACTGCTCCGGAACGCGCAACGGGCCGGAAGCCTGCGCGCGGACTTCCGGCCCGAGGACCTCTCCCTGCTCTTCGGCTCGGTCGCCGCCCTGGCCCGCACGTCTCCCGGTACCTGGCGGCGCCTGCTCGCCTTCGTCCTCGACGGCCTGCGCGCGGAGGCGGCGAACCCGTGAGACGGATCCGCCGGACGCCTCCGCGCCCCGGGGTCACTCGACGAGCTTGCCCTCGGTGGAGACGTCCTGCATGAGCGCCGCTATCTCCGCCGGGACGGGCGCGATGCTCTCCCGGGTGACACCCGTCGTCGGTGACCACACGAGGTTCACCTGGAGCGCGGGGTCCATGTCCGGATGGTCGCTGCGGTTGTGGCAGCCGCGGGTCTCCCGGCGTTCGAGCGCCGCCTCGAGCGTGGCCCGGGCGGCGAGCGCGGCGGACTTGAGGTCGAAGGCGTGCGCCAGGTCCTGGAAGCCGGCGATGTCGGGATGGACGCCGACGTCCTCCATCCGCTTCTCGATCGCGGCGAGCTCCGCCAGCCCGGTCCGCAGGCCCTCCTCGTCCCGTACGACGCCCGCGTGCTCGGTCATGGTGTCGCGGATGGCGCGTTGCAGGGCCCGGACGTTCTCCGGACCGTCGGCGGCGAGGAGGCCGTCGACCTCCGCACGGGCCTCGGCCACCGCCTGCGCGGACCGCGGCTGTGCCGTCAGCGACTCCGAGTAGGCGGCGGCCGCCTGCCCGGTGATACGGCCGTACACCAGCAGCTCGATGAGGCTGTTGCCGCCGAGCCGGTTGGCACCGTGCAGCCCGCTCGACGCCTCGCCGATGGCGTACAGGCCGCGGACGTCGGTGCTGTGGTCCTCCGGGCGGACCCAGACCCCGCCCATCGAGTAGTGCGCCGTCGGCGCGACCTCGATCGGGTCACGGGTGATGTCCAGCATCTGCAGGTCCAGCAGGGTCTGGTAGACCCGGGGCAGCCGGTTCATGATCGTCTGCCGGGACAGGTGCGAGACGTCGAGCCACACGCCGCCCTTCTCCGTGCCTCGGCCCTCCTTGATCTCCGTGTAGGAGGCCAGGGCGACCCGGTCGCGGGTGGACAGTTCCATGCGCTCGGGGTCGTAGCGGCTCATGTACCGCTCGCCGAGCGCGTTGCGCAGGATGCCGCCCTCCCCGCGCGCGGCCTCGCTGACCAGGGTGCCGGCCGCGTTCTCCGGCTCGATGATCCCGGAGGGGTGGAACTGGACCAGCTCCGGGTCGCGCAGCCGGGCCCCGGCCTCCACGGCGAGCCGGAACGAGTCACCGGTGTTCTCGTCGCGCCGCGACGACGTGCGCCGCCAGATGCGGGTGTGCCCGCCCGCCGCGAGGATGACGGCGTCGGCGTGGACGAGGTAGCGCGTGCCGTCCGTGAGATCGAAGCCGTAGGCACCGAAGACGGCACCCTCGTGGGTCAGGATCCGGGTGATGTACACGCCGTCGAGCACCGGGACGTCGAGCTGCTCCGCCCGCCTGATGAGCGTGCGCTGGATCTCCAGCCCGGTGTAGTCGCCCGCGAAGGCGGTGCGCCGGAACGTGTGCGCGCCGAAGAAGCGCTGGGAGATCCGGCCGTCCTCCTCCCGGGCGAAGGCCATGCCGTAGCGCTCCAGGTCGTCGATGCCCAGGGCGGCGCCCCGGGTGACGATCTCGGCGGTGCGGGGGTCGCCGAGCAGGTAGCTCTCCTTGAGCGTGTCCGCCGCGTGCTGCTGCCAGCTGTCCTCCGGATCCATCGTGGCCAGGGCCGCGTTGATCCCGCCGGCCGCGAGCGAGGTGTGGGCGTCCTCCTTGGGACGCTTGCCGACGGCGAGCACATCGACACCGGCCTCGGCCAGCTCGATCGACGCCCGCAGACCGGCTCCCCCCGTACCGATCACCAGCACACCGGTGGACAGACGTTTTTCTGTGACAGCCACAATTGCTCCGATCGTTCGGTTCGTCACCTATAACGACCGGTTCACGCGGGTGTCCGTGACATCGGGCGGAGAAGGCCGCTCCGCCATGGCGCGCTCGTGGCAGCCGGCTCCGCGGACCGGCGGGACGCCGGAGCCGCGTTCCCGGTCACCGCCGCGGGACGACACGGTCCCGCCCGCCGTCATGTGCCGTTCACCGCCCTTCCGCCCGGTACGCGGGCTGCGGAGCCCGGCGCCGGACGGACGTGCCGACCGTACCGCTCGCCTCGTGAGCCGTGCGCGAAACGCCGGCAGACCACGGGCGGCCGCTCGGACCCGGCCCTCAAGCCTGCTCGTCGACCCAGCTCATGAGCTTGCGCAGCTCCTTGCCGGTGGTCTCCAGGAGGTGCTCGGAGTCCTGCTTCTTGTACTCGTTGTACTTCTTCAGGCCGCCGTGGTACTCGTCCATCCAGTTCTTGGCGAAGGTGCCGTCCTGGATCTCGGCGAGGACCTTCTTCATCTCGGCCTTGGTGGCGTCGGTGATGATCCGCGGGCCGGTGACGTAGTCGCCCCACTCGGCGGTCTCGGAGATCGACCAGCGCATCTTCTCCAGGCCGCCCTCGTACATGAGGTCCACGATCAGCTTCAGCTCGTGCAGGCACTCGAAGTAGGCGATCTCCGGCTGGTAGCCCGCCTCGGTCAGCGTCTCGAAGCCCGCCTTCACCAGCGCCGTCGTGCCGCCGGCCAGGACGGCCTGCTCGCCGAACAGGTCGGTCTCGGTCTCCTCGGTGAAGGTCGTCTTGATGACGCCGGCGCGGGTGCCGCCGATGCCCTTCGCGTACGACAGGGCCAGGTCGAACGCCTTGCCCGTGGCGTCCTGCTCGACGGCGACGAGACAGGGGACGCCGCGGCCCTCCTCGTACTGACGGCGCACCAGGTGGCCCGGGCCCTTGGGGGCGACCATGCAGACGTCCACGCCGGCCGGGGGCTTGATGAAGCCGTAGCGGATGTTCAGGCCGTGGCCGAAGAACAGCGCGTCGCCGTCCTTCAGGTTGTCCTTGATGTGCTTCTCGTAGACCTCGGCCTGGATCGGGTCCGGGACCAGGATCATGATGACGTCGGCCTCGGCGGCGGCCTCGGACGGGCTCACCACCCGCAGGCCCTGCTCCTCGGCCTTGGCCTTGGACGTGGAGCCCTCGTGCAGACCGACACGCACGTCGACACCCGAGTCACGCAGCGACAGGGCGTGGGCGTGGCCCTGGCTGCCGTAACCGATGACCGCGACCTTGCGGCCCTGGATGATGGACAGGTCGGCATCGGCGTCGTAGAACAGCTCGGCCATGAGGACTGCCTTTCCGTGTGAGGGGAGAACGCCCGGCAGGCGCTGACCGCGGCCGGGGCCAGATCACACTATCTCAGTCCCGGGTGCACACGAATGATCCCGACGAAGCTTTGTGCTGGTATCCGCCCCCGGAACAACACGGTGGGAGAGCGTGGAAACCGGATGTCCAAAACTTTGCTCTCGTACGGCCCGGGTTCCCCCTCCAGCGGACGGATCCCGGACTCCGGACCCTTGCTCAGCCGTCACGTGGCCTGCTCCGCCTCCACCCGGTCGGCTGGTGCCGCGTGCTCGCCTCGGGAGAGACGAGGTACGTACGAGCTCCGGGGGGTGGGGGCGTATCCGAGGGCGAGTTCGTGCGGATCACGGCCGACGACGCAGGCCCAGGGCGGTCGGAGCTGGAGGGGACACGGTCCGCCGGGTGTGAAGGGCCTCGGTCGCCGGCGAGTGGAGGGCTTCGGAACGCAGCGACCGGAGTTGCCGGTACATCTGGAAGCCGGAGCTGCCGGTACATCTGGAAGGTGGACAAGCCGCTGATCGAGCCGACGGGCGAGCCGGTCCCGGCGTGACGGACGAGCCGAGGTCTCCGCCCCGGACGCTTCGGCGGTCGCACTGTTCGTCCCGGAGGGGTGCGACCTCGGTCGGGCCCCGGTGGTGAACCCGGGTTACGAGGCGACAGCCCTGTCTCGGCCTGTGTACGTCGGCCAGTACTGCCGCCGAAGGCCGAAAAAGTCCTTCGTCAGAGGTCTCGGCCCGTGCCGCGGGTGCCGAAGGGCGCACCGTGACTATGCGAGTTCCAGACCGCCGTCGACGGTGAGGACCTGCCCGGTGAGCCAGGTGGCGGTGGGGTCGGCCAGGCGCAGGATCCAGGCGGCGATCTCCTGCGGTTCGCCGCGGCGCCCGAGGGGGATGCGACCGGCCTCCTCCCGCTTGACCTGTTCCACGGCCGACGCGGGCAGTCCGGCCGCGGCCAGTGCCTCACTCTCGGTCGGGCCGGGAGCCACGGCGTTGACACGGATGCCGTCGGCGGCCAGCTCCCGGGCCCAGGTGCGGGTGAGCTGCTCCAGAGCCGCCTTGGAGGCCGCGTAATGGGCGGCACCGGGCAACGGCCGGTGCCCGTAGGTGCTGGAGACGTTCACGATGGTGCCGCGGCGTCGGCGCAGGTGAGGCAGGGCGGCGCGGCCCAGCAGGCTCGGTGCGGTGACGTTGAGTTCGAACAGGGCGGCGATGCCCGCGGCGGTGGTCTCGGCCAGCGGCATCATTCGAGTGGCGCCGGCGTTATTGACCAGGACGTCGAGGTGCCCCCACCGTTCGACCGCGGCGTCGATCACCTCCTGGGGTGTGCCGTCGGTGAGCAGGTCGGCCGGGTGAGGGGTGATGCGGGGACGGTCGGCAGCGGTTTCCTCCAGGGCGTCCTTGCGGCGTCCGACGCCCAGAACGTGTGCCCCGGCGTCGGCGAAGGCATGTGCGGTGGCGCGGCCGATACCGGAGCCGGCCCCGGTGACGACGACAACCTGCCCGGTGAGGTCGAAGTGTGGCGGGACAGCCATGACACTCCCATTGTTCGGTGTTCGTAGAACGAAGAACAACAACATAACATTGTCTTCATGAGAAACGTGTGGCACCCGGAGCGGAACGAGATAGAGGTTCTGTCGGTGATGAGCGCGCTCAGCGACCCGATCCGGGTCGGTCTGGTGCGAGTCCTGTCCGACGGTCACGAACGCGGCTGGGGCGAACTGCGCGCACCGGTGGCCAAGTCCACCCTCAGTCACCACCTGAGCGTGCTGCGCGACGCCGGCGTCACCCGTACCCGGCAAGAGGGCACACGCTGCTTCGTCGAACTGCGCCGTGACGACCTCGACGCACGCTTCCCGGGCCTGCTGGCCGCCCTTCTGAGCGCGGCGGACGCCACCGACGTCGGCGCCGGGGTCGGCCTGGCCCACGACACCTCCGTCGTCCCGTCGAGGGAACGATGCGCGCCTGCGAGAAGTCCACGGACCCGCTGACCGGGACCGGACCACGCCTTCTTCGTGCATGGCCCGTGTCACAGGAACACATCACAAACGTGTGAGTCAACAGCGAGAACGTCATCACGAACGACTCGGCTACCAGCAGAAAGTGAGCAGCCACCATCGGGGCACCGGCCCGGCTCGGCCCTGCGGCCCGCACGGACGGGTCGCCCCGTCCACCCGCGGACCTGCCGAAGCGGTGCGTGCGGGGTCACGGCATCCGCACCTGTCCACTCGGACGTGGCCCTCACCGTTGCCGTGCCCTTGACCGCCGATACCGCCGCCTTGCCGGGACCCCGCGGTCCGTTCGGTTCGGCGCCGCCTCGTTCAGGACCGGCGCGTCGTACCTTCGGCGATCCTCAGGAGGATCTCGGCGAAATCGCCAGGGTGTGAACAGAAGGACGCGTGGTGCCCGGGACACCGGTAGACGGTGTCGGCACGCGCCGCCATCCGCGCGGCCATGGACACGTCCTCGTCCGGGATCACGTAACCGTTGGGCACGGACCTCCGTCCCGCGTGCCGTACGGTCTCGAAGTCGGAGCGCAGCGACTGCGGCACGAGCCGGGAGACGGCAGAGGCGGTCTCCGGGTTCGTGGCGTCTCCGTCGTAGAAGGCGGCAGGCATGTTGAAGTCCGGGTTCTCCGGGTGCCGCAGGCCGGCCAGGGAGGCCGGCGCCGGGATTCCGTGGCGCTTCCGCACCCCTGCCGGGGGCCGGCGGGGGGCCTTTTCCACAGGCCGGCAAGGAGTGAGCCGGCCCCACGCGAAGATTCGGGCCTTGGTCGAGCTGGCCGTCGCCACTCTCAGGTCCCGGCGGCTCCTCCGCGGACTGCGGTGCTCGACCACCCGCTGTAATGAGGGTGGAGCGAAAAGGCCGGGTCACTCGTGACTGTGGGAGTTTGCCCGACCGGACGCTCTCCGGGAGGAGTCGATGAACCGGTTGAAGTCATCGGAGAAGTCGTTTGGGATATCGAAGTGGGAAATCCGTGAGGTGTTCCAGGAGGTAAAGAGGAATCAGGGCGCGCTCGGGGTGGATGAGCAATCCATCGCTGACATTGCCCGCTGCCGCGATGTGCTGACCCCACCACAAAGAATACAGCTTGCAGCTGCTGCGACCGAACCGCCGAAGGATCACACGACATTGTGATCCGTTCCGGAGGAGGACCTGATATTCGGCCAGCGCACATCAGTCAGATCCTTGATGATCACATCCGCTTCCGTGAGGTCCTCAGCCTCGTGCGTTGTTGTCAGGGCGACACAGAAGATTCCCGCACGCCTGGCTGCGAGGATGCCGGCTGGTGCATCCTCGAATACTATCGCTTGACTCGGATCCACATTCAATGCCGAACACGCGGCACTGTAACCCTCGGGGTCGGGTTTTCCTCGGGAGACGTCGTCGGCGGTGACCAGAACATCCAGTAGTCGTAGCGTCCCGAGGGTCGTGAGCGCACTCTCGGCGTACTCACGCGGGCCCGAGGTGACCACTCCAAGAGGTACCCCCGCTCGCTGCAACCGGTGGAGCAATTCCACAGCCCCGTCGACCGTGACGGCGGTCGGCATGTCAGGAAGAGCAGCGTACGCCGCCGCCTCGGCGCACAGTTCATCGACGCCGTATCCGTCAAAGGACGCGACATGGTCCGCCATGGCCTCCTTCGCGGGACGGCCCGTGAAGCTGCGCAATACGGAGTCGTCATACGGGACGCGATGCCTGCGGAAGAGGCGCGCCCAAGCCTCTCGATTCTTGTGTTCCGTGTTGATCAATGTGCCGTCCAGATCGAAAAGTGCAGCCTTGTACATCAGTCGGACCTCGCTCCTCGTTCTATTTCTTTGCGGCCTTCGAGACGGTGCGCGGCGGTGGATCGCGCGGATCGGAAGTGCGCTGCTTCTGCGCGAGAGCGCTGGAACTCATGCGATGGAGTTGTTCTGGAGTCCGTGGTGCTGACGATGCGGCATGATGTCCTTCCACGAGCGGTGGTCCGTCGAAGCGGCTGGTGCCTGACGAGTCGTGGACTCCGGTGGCTCCGTCGCCTCCCTCGTTTGCATCGCGTCCGCGGGGCCGGGGGCGCGGCCCCGCGTGATGAGCGTGATGTGTTCACCACGGTGGCGCGCGTACGGACCAGCGGGTGCGCCCGGTGCCGTCTGCCCGGGTCCTTCGGCGTCTCTCCGGCCCCCGTGCGTCGGCGGTCTGCACTGTGGACCCGGGCCGGGCCGTGGTGGCGTCCGCACCAGGGGACACCGGACCGGCCGGGAGTGCGGGGAGAACCGGACCGGACGTCGGTGATCGTGGACGCGGCCGCGGGCAGAGCGGGAAAGGGATCGGTGACCGGGCGCAATCCGGCCGGCCGGGGCGGGCCTGACAGCACGTTCCGCATTCCCGGGATTCGCGAACGAAGGAGTCAGCCGAACGAGAAAGAACCCGTTCAACCGGCTTGACACGGCACAGCGGCCTCGGAGGCGCACCCACCGTCGTGGGGGTCCGTCAGGAGGGTCGGGGACGAACAACGATCTTGCCGGGTCCGAGGGCGTCCGGGGCCCGCAGCAGTCCGAGCAGCCCTGGCAGGTCCACTTCGGCAGCCACCAGGGCTTCAGCGCGCAGAGGCGTCGCGACGTCGGTGAGGTCACCGATCGCGGCGGCGAAATCCTGTGGGGTCGTGCCGTAGCTGCCGGCCACTCGAAGCAAGCGGCCCTTCCAGGTGCAGGAAGCGACGCTTCCGGTGCGCCGTACTCGGTCCAGGTCGCATTCCAGTCCAGGGTGCCGGTCACCCGGCGCGGTGCCACCGTACAGCAGTACCAGACCACCAGGCGCGACCAGGCGCAGCGCCTCGTCCAGCACGGCGGTCAGCACGAAACTGGTGGCAATCACCACCACGTCGGCTCTGCCTCCGGTCGGTTCGCCGAAGAGCAGCATGGGTACGTCGAGCAGGCCGGCCTTGCGGGCCGCATCCGTCCGGGCGCGGCTCCGGTTGCAGACCGACGCCCGGGCGCCCGCTCGATCGGCGAGCGCCGTGATGAGGAGTCCGGCGGTCCCGGCACCGAGCACCACGACTTGGGCACCCCGCAGATCACCGACCTGCCGTTTGATGGCGCTCAGACAGTGCTGGGCGCAGGCAGTCGGCTCGGCGAAGACCAGGCGGCGGGCGGCCGGTCCGTGCGGCACCGGCTGTAGGGCATGTCGCAGCAGGTCTGCCGGTCCCGCCGCCCACATCTGGTCGGCGAACCCGGTGCTCCGGTCCACCATCACGTTCGGGTCCAGGACGACGCGAGTGCCTTCGGCGAGTGCGGGGGTGGTGGACTCGCAAACGGTGCCGACGAGTTCGTGCCCGAACTGGCTGGGGCCGTGGCGGGTACCAGTCACCTCTTTGAGGTCGGAGCGGCACAGCGCGGCCAGCTCGACGTCGACGAGTACAGCGGAATCCTCGCGCGGGCGCGGCGGCGGCGAGCGGCGCAGGCGGGGCCCGCCCTCCTCCAGGGTCACTCTCATGCGATGACCTCCAGCGCCTCGCCGAACCGGTCGGCGACTGTGTGGGCGTCGGCAGGTGTGAGAATGAGCGGCGGGCGCAACTCGATCGTGCTGCCGTCTCCGTGCTCGGAGACACGGGTGAGGACGCCGTGCCTCTGGAGCGACCGCTGGTAGGCGTGGGCGCGGGCGACGGCCTTGGTGCCGTCGGGTTCCACCAACTCCACCCCGATCATCAGACCGACCCCCCGGACGTCACCGATCACAGGGTTGTCCTTCTGGAGATCTCGTAGCCGGCTGAGGAGCACGTCGCCGCTGGCTCGTACGTTCTCCAGGAAGCCGGGCCGCTGGACGATCTCCAGGGTGGCCAGGGCGGCCGCCGCCGACAGGGTGTAGCTGCCGTAGGTGAAGCTGTGCAGGCTACGGTCCCAGTCGGCCATGCGTTCCTCGGTGAGGATGGCGGCCATCGGGAGGCCGCTGCCGGTGAGCCCCTTGGCGAGGGTCATCATGTGCGGCTGGACACCGAAGTGGTCGGCGGCGAACATCTGCCCGGTGCGGCCCAGCCCGGTCTGGATCTCGTCGAAGACCAGCACGATCCCGTGCTCGTCGCAGAACCGGCGCAGCTCCTGGAGGTAACCGTCGGGCGGGACGATGTTCCCGCCCGCACCGCTGATCGGCTCGATCACCACGCAGGCCACGCTGCCGGAGCTGGCATAAGCGATGAAGTCTTCGATGCGGTCGACACAGAGCATGCCGCAGCTCTCGGGGGTCTGGCGGTAGAAGCAACGGAAACAGTAGGGGCCCGGCACGTGAAGCCCGCCGGGGTAGCGGTGCGGGAACGGTGCGCGCATCTTGGTGGTGCCGTTGAGGCCGGCCGTCGCGAGGCTCTGGCCGAGGTGGGCGCGGAACGGCACGATGACGTCGCGACGGCCCGTATGCAACTGGGCCATCTTGATGGCGCCCTCGTTGGCCGTGGAGCCGCTGGAGCTGCGCAGATTGACCCGCGTGAGGTTGGACGGACTGATGGCGGCCAGTTCCTGGATGACCCGGTTGGTGGGTTCGGTCTGGAAGGACGAGCTGGCGAATACGAGCCGCTCGGTCTGTTCCCGTACGGCGGCCATCACCTCCGGATGATTGTGTCCGAGGAGCAGGTTGAAGGTGCCGGAGACGCAGTCGAGGAACTCACGCCCCTCGGCGTCCCAGGCACGGATGCCCTCGCCGCGCACCAGCATGATGTCGCCGAGCTGGTACTGAGCCGCTTCCTGCGGCGCAGGAAGGCTTTCTGTCATCGCCATGGCGCGCTCCGTGGTCACGGTGGTCAGAGGTCAGCTCGTGCCGCGACGGCCGGTGCGGCATCGTGGCGTTCAGCGGTTGTCGTGCGGGATGCCGCGTGGTCGGCGGTGAGCCCGTCCAGCTGGGCCTGCACCCAGGCTTCGAGCGTCCAGGGACGGGCAACGTCACGACGGCGGGCAGCGGCCTCCGCCCGCTGCCGGGGCCCGGTCGTGAGCGCGGCGGAGACAGCCTCGGCCTGCTCGACGAGATCGAAGGGGTTGACGCTGCGGCAGTACTCGCCCAGGACCTCGGCCGCGCCACAGGTTTCCGAAAGAATGACGTCGGCGTCGCGTTCGTTGACCAGTGACGCTTCGAACGCGCTGAGGTTCTGTCCGTCGACGGTTGAGTTGAAGATGAGCAGATCGGCCCGGCGGAAGCACGCGATGGTGTGGTTCACGTCGTTGTCGTTGTCCATGCGCACGGTGTCGGGGCCCAGCTCGGCGTTGGCCTCGGCGACGGCGGTCTCCACCCGGTGTACGTAGTCGGCGTTGGCCGGTACGTACAGTCGGTTGGGGTTCATCCGCACCAGCATGCGGGTCTTCTCGAGCCCGCCGCCCCGGGCGGCCAGGACGAAGGCGCGTACCGCGCGTTCGGCGTTCTTGATCGGGTCGGTGCGCCCGCTGTGCACGACCAGCCGGTGGCCGTCTGCCCACTCCTCGATCCCGTCGGGCAGTCGCGGGTTGCGGCCGTCGAGGGTCAGCGGACTGTAGCCGAGCGGCATGGCGCGCAATCGGGTGCGGTGGCCGCGCCACTCGACGGTCATCGCCTTGCGGTCGATCCGGGCGTCGGGCAAGAGATCGGCCACGCTTTCCAGGAAGTTGCGGCACCAGCGGTCGGCGAAGAAACCGATCGTGGTGGCGGGGAGCATGCCGGTGAGTATGCCGGTGCGGATCTCCTTGGGCAGCACCTTCCAGTAGTCGGCCGACGGCCACGGGATGTGCACGAAGACCAGGATCGGCGCGTGTGGCCGCTGTTCGCGCAGCAGCGCGGGAACCCCGACCAGCTGATAGTCGTGGACGAGATAGACGGGGTCCGACGAGTGGGCCGAGCTCTTGAGGATCGCGTCAGCGAAGTCTTGCGTGAAGCGACCGAAGTCCGCCCAGCCTTGGCGGGTGTCGGAGCCGAACGAGGGCTGGGTCCAACGGTCCCAGCCGTAGTTGTTGGCCGCCCACATCAGGTCGGCGGTCATGAAGTTCTGCACGTTGCGGAAGACAGCGGGGTCGTGCCTGATGAGCCGGACCAGGATCTCCCGGCCGGAGTGCAGTTCCATGGTCACGCCGTCGGGGTTGCGCGCCGAGACGCGGCGGTCGTCCTCGGAGTCGGCGCTGGCTATCCAGGAGATGTCGAGGACGCCGGCCTGTTCGGCGACGACGTTGCCGGTGCCGCCGGGGGCCAGCCAGGCGCGAGGTTCGCCGGTGGTGGGGTCGGTGTCGTAGGTGATCGCCGCGCGCTTGCTGGCGAGGAAGATTCCAGATCCGGTCACGTGTACCCCGATCGAGGGTCGAGGGCCGGAAGCGGGCCGGCCGGGGTGGGCAGGATGGTGTGTGTTCGGTTCAAAAGTGCGGGTGGCGGCGCTAGGAGATCAGGACCCGGGTGGCTTCGAGGACGTCGACCGGACGGTGGCGCTGGAGTTCGGGCAGTTGCGCAGCGATCTCGCTGTGCAGACAGGCGTTGCGCGGCCGGCAGGCATAGACCGTACCGACCCGTGGCGTCGGCACGATGAGCGAGGGATCCGCGCCGATCTGCCGGGCGATGTGCCTGGCCCAGTCGACTCGGCCGATGCGACGCGGCCCGCCGAGGTGCAGCGTCCCGGTGCGACCGGAACTCATCAGCGTCGCCGCCCACGCGGCCACGTCCTCCACGAGAACGGGCGTGTTCCAGTGGTCATCGGGGATCCGCAGCCGCTCCCCGCGCATCAGCGAACGAGTCACACTGGTGAGGAAGTTGGGCCGTGGGCCGAGATCCTCCCAGCCGTAGACCAGACTCACCCGCAGGACGAGGGCGGAGGAGGTGGCGAGCAGTTCCCGCTCGGCCGCGAGCTTCGCCCGGCCGTAGGCGTTGACCGGGGAGGTCCGCGCTGACTCGCCGTGGGACTCCTCCCTGCCGGGGAAGATGTTGTCGGTCGACACCAGCAGGACGGGCCGGCCGTCCAGCGCGGCTGCGATGTTGCGAGCACCGCCGTGGTGGGCCTCGTACGCCTCCTCGGGGTGTGCCTCGCACCAAGTGATGTCGGACGGGCCGTGCACGGCCACCACGGCGTCGGGCTGGACGGCCTCCATCAAGGTGGCCACCTGGGGGCCCGACGTGACGTCGACCTGGCTCCAGCGCACACCACGGTTCTCGGGGATGACCGGGGCTCGCCGGGAGCTGAGGACCGTCTCGGCACCGAGCCCGGTGAGGCGGGCGGCTATGTGCCCGGCGAGGTAGCCGGAGCCGATGATCAGGACCCTGCCGGGCACGGCGGCGCCCGCCGTCGGCCGGGGGGCGAGGGGCGACGGGCGACGATGGGACATGTGCATCCTCCAGCTGATGCGGCGGGCGGACATGGCGGAGCATGTCCCGATCGGGTGAGCGGGCGTTCAGTTCCGTCGTGCCGACGGCCACGCGGATGCCCTTGCCGGTGCCGACGTCGGGCACGTGCCGAATGGGTTCGTGATGCCGTGCCACCGTCGTGGGTGCGGTACTGGTGGCGGCAGAGGTTCAGCACCGGCTGGATCCGGTCCGGTGCTCCGCGCGGGTCCAGACGCAGCCCGGCGATGTCAGCGGCCCTCTCCGCGGACACCGGTTCCTTCGGCGGTGCGAAGAGGCCCGACCGGTGCGGCTTCGGATTCCTCTCCCGCCAAAAGCGGGCGACGTGGCGGAGAGAGGAACCACGTCACCCTCGCGCCGGTCCGGGTGATCGGCCGACATGCGCGTCGACCGGTACGCACGGCCCGGTTTCGAGGCCGGGGCGTCCTGCACGGTGCGATCATCCGGCATGCGGCGGCACCTGCTCCTTCCTTTCTCCGCCGCTTCTTTCACCAGACTCGCCGGACCGCATTCCTCGTAGCGGGTCATGGTGTGGTCCTCTTGTCCGCGGACACGACTGCCGGTTCGGCGATTTCCTTGCGACGGTGCTCCTGGCTCGCCGCAACACGATGCGGCCCGCGAAAAGCCATGAGTGTTGCCACGTGCCGGTCCGCCGTCATCGCCTGTACATCCCACGGCCCGCTCCACGGGCGCCAGGGGATGAGCGGAGTTCAGCCCATGCGCGTATCTCTGCCCCGGGCCGGCGCTCGAGCAGCCGCAGAAGATTCCACTACCGCTCTCGTGCCGGCCCGGACGGGCGTTGAACGCGTCGGCGCAGGCTCGGCATCATTGAAGGCTGTTGCATAAGTCAGGATGTTCGTTCCAGGCGGCCGGCGCTGCGGAGGTCGCTCCTGCGCCCAGTCCGATTTCCGCCGCCACGCGCCCGTGACCAGCGGGGCAGCAGCTGCGCGCTTCATGTACCACGAGAGCATGGTTTCTCTCCGCTTGACCGTGGGTGACTCATGAGCTTCACATCTTTACCCATTACAAGCAGCGAACAACTAGCTGTCAAGAGCACAATGTTCTATCTTAAAAAACACAGTGTTTTTGGCTTGATCGCTTTTGCAGCGCTCCCGTACCTCACAGGAACCACGCCCGCCGGACCCCCTATATCCCTTTTTGAGCAATATATCGATGGCCGAAAATGGCCTCAAGACACGGTGTGATCAAACAATCGAGCGCAAGGCGGACATGTAGGACCGCGCACCCCTTGACAAGGGTCATGCTCACGGATTTAGATCAATGATCTATAGATCGCTCACCAAAGAGTGATTCCGAAGCCGCGGAGGAAACGCCGTATCGGCGGCTCACCGCTCGATGCAGGCGTGGTGCGCGGAAAGCCCGATCAGACAGTGGCATCGCGTCCATGGGTGAACGCCCCCACATCACACCGCGATCGAACTCCCATCCCCTACCCGACACCAGTGTGCCCCTGGCACCTGCTGTGGGACGCACACCGCCGCCGTCCGAAAAGCCACACGCCGTCTCGGGCCGTCACCTCGTCACCATGATGCTCGTGTGCACCCGGAGCACACTCGAGTAACGGTCTTCTTCACACCGCGTGCCGCGGCCCTGTCTCGCGGCCTGCTCCTGCGGCTGCTCGCACCCGGTCCCACCACTCCTCCTTTTCACCATGAGAGGTCGACGACCATGACCGCACAAAGTTCCTTAGCCCCCGGTGATCGTCTGTACGACTACACGACGCAAGGCGGCGCAGCCTGGCGGGTGAGCGCGCTGAAGGAGGTGAGCTACGACGTCAGGATCCAGCCGCAGCTGCTCGATCCGGCGAATCCGGCGCTCGCCCACGCCCTCATGTCCGGTACGGCACCCGCACGCCGGCTCATCGTGATCGACGCCACGGTGCACTCCCTCTACGGGGAGCGGCTTGCCGCCTACCTGGCGGGCCATGACGTGGAGTTCCAGCTGTGCGTCATCGACGCACACGAGTCGGTGAAGGTCATGGAGACCGTCTTCGAAGTCGTGGGCGCGATGGACGCCTTCGGTGTGCCGCGGCGCCACGCACCAGTGCTTGCCATGGGCGGCGGGGTGCTCACGGACATCGTCGGTCTTGCAGCGAGCCTGTACCGCAGGGCCACGCCGTACGTTCGCATACCCACGACCCTCATCGGGATGATCGACGCGGGCATCGGCGCCAAGACCGGCGTCAACTTCCGTGAGCACAAGAACCGGTTGGGCGCCTATCACCCCTCGTCGCTGACCCTCGTCGACCCCGGCTTCCTCGCCACGCTCGATGCCCGGCACCTACGCAACGGCCTCGCGGAGATCCTGAAGATAGCCCTGATCAAGGATGCCGAACTGTTCGATCTGCTGGAGAGGCACGGCGTGGGCCTGGTCGAGCAGCGAATGCAACCGGGCGAGGGCTCGGCAGGTGGCGCGGCGCTCACAGTGCTGTGCCGGGCAGTCCAGGGCATGCTCCAGGAGCTCCAGCCCAATCTCTGGGAGCACCAACTACGGCGCCTGGTGGACTTCGGACACTCCTTCTCGCCGACCGTCGAGATGGCGGCACTGCCCGAGTTGCTGCACGGCGAGGCCGTATGCACCGACATGGCGCTCAGCTCCGTCCTCGCCCATCACCGAGGGCTCCTGACCGGAACCGAACTCGGCCGTGTCCTCGATGTCATGCGCCTCCTCCGCCTGCCTGTGCTCCACCCGGTGTGCACACCGGAACTGATGCACAGGGCGCTCGCGGACACGGTCAAGCACCGGGACGGATGGCAGCACCTGCCCCTTCCCCGCGGGATCGGCGACGCCGTGTTCGTGAACGACCTCGCTCGACAGGAGGTCGAGGCCGCGCTGCTCGCGCTGGCCGAGCATGAGCAGGCGCCGCGGCAGCCGGCGCTGCGCGATCCCGTCGACCTGGGGGCCTGAGCGCATGAACAGGGTGCGTGCCGTACTGCTGGCGGGCGGCGAAGGCCGGCGGATGGGGTCGTTGGGGCACGGCAGGCTCAAGCCACTGGTGCCGTTCGGCGGCACCTCCCGCCTCATCGATTTCAGCATTGCCAATGTCTACCGGTCGGGCCTGCGGGACGTCCTGCTGCTGTCCCAGTACGAGGAGCGCCGCCTCATGGACGACCTGCACCTGGTGTGGAACAGGCGCCACCACGGCTTCCGGATAGGCTTCGGCCCCTACGACGCGGCGTACCGGAGCTCGCCGGGCAAGCTGCCCGAGCAGATACCGGACCGTACCTGGCCGTTGGAACGAGGCACAGCCGACGCACTGCTCAACAAGGCCGAGTACGTCTTCGGGCGAGGTGACTCGGAGGCCTCGGAAATTCTCGTGCTCCACGCAGACCACGTCTACCGTTTCGACTACGGCGACATGATCCGCGAGCACCGCGCGTCGAAGGCCGCGCTGACAGTCTCGTACCAGCGTATCGAGCGGCGGTACGTGCACCTGTTCGGCATGGTCGAGTTCGACGGAAACGGCCTGCTCACAGCCTTCGAAGAGAAGCCACACCACCCCACGGGCGACCTGGTGTTCGCCGCCTTCTGCCTCTTCGACGCGGCGACGCTGCGGCGCTACCTGGAACAACTGCACGGCACGGATTGGCAGCACGACATCAGCAGGGACGTCATCCCGGCGATGCTGGCCGGCGGCGAACTGATCCGCGGGTACGAGATCAGGAGCTACTGGGAGGACATCGGCACCGTGGACCGCTACCACCGCGCCCACCGCGGGCTGCTGCGGGCCGAACCGACGCTCGCGTTGACCGACATGCCGCTGACCGTTGCGCCCGAGGTGCCACGGCGCCTCGTTCCGGACGGGCCGGGCAGACACGCCAGCATCGTGGCGGCCGACGTGGTGAACGAGGGCGAGATCGTCAACAGTGTGGTGTACCCGGGCGCGCGCATCGGTACCGGCGCACACGTGGTCGACTGTGTCGTGCTGCCAGGCGCCCGGGTGGCCGACGGAGCAGACCTGGCATCGGCCATCGTGCTGGAGGACGGCTCCGTCCAGCAGTGCGAGCCGGCGCAGGAAGAGGGCCCGCGGTGACGGCACTTGCACCCGCGCCGTGTGACCTGGTGGTGGCCGACCTCGGTGGCACGACCCTGCGCGTGGGCCGGATCAGAGCAGGCACGTCCGAGGTGCACGACGTACAGCGAATACCCACCGACGGGCTCGGTCGGTACGGCACACTCGCCCCGCAGGAGCTCCAGGACCGGGTCATGAAGCAGCTCACGCGGGAGATCGCGGCCCGCCTCGCCCGTCCGGGCCGGCCACCGGCTCGGGCCGTGGCAGTGTCTTTCGCCGGGCCGATGACATCCGACGGAGTCGTCCTCGCCGGCCCGACACTGTGGGGGGGTCCCGCAGCGCCGCTGCCCGTCGCCGACGTGTTGTCAGGGCAACTGGGCCTGCCCGTGCTCGCGGCCAACGACGTGACCGCGGCGGCCTGGCGCTACGCCTCGACCGAATCCGAGCCGTTCTGCCTGACCACCGTGAGCTCGGGTATCGGGAACAAGGTGTTCCGCCATGGCGAGATCGTCATCGACAAACTCGGACACGGCGGGGAGATCGGCCACTGGCTCGTCGACCCCGCGGAGGACGCCGCGCCGTGCGAGTGCGGAGGACGCGGCCACCTGGGGGCGATCGCGTCAGGACGCGGCGCACTGCTCGCGGTGCGCGCGGCGGCGGCCGCCGACACCGGTGCCTTCGCGCGCTCGGCACTGGCCGAGCCATCGGGCGGCGTACCTGAGGCCATCACCAACGAGGCGTTCGCAGCGGCGGCCCGAGCAGGTGACACGTTCGCACGGGAGTCGCTGCGCAGCTCGTTGCGGCCCCTCGCGTCCGCGGTGAGCCTGCTGTTCACCGCGATCGGTGTGCGCCGCTACCTGTTCGTCGGAGGCTTCGCCCTCGCCTTGGGCGACACCTTCCTGACACTGCTCGGCGACGAACTGGTACGGATCGGTTGCTTCGGCTTGGACGAGGGCGCGACGCGCGCCATGCTCGCGCTCGGCGAAGACGACGACGACCACTGTCTCATCGGCATCGGCCAGTTGGCAGCGGCTTGCCTCAGCACTCCCCGGGCCGTCGAGGCGAGGACATGACCACGCCGGCCGTCGGCAGGAGCTCCATCGGCAGCGTGCCGGCCACAGGACTGACGCCGGCGAGGAAAGCCGCCGTGGGCGCCTTCAGAACGCGGCCGAGGTCCGGCGCGCCCGCCGAGGGTCTCCGGTGGAAACGGCTCGACGTGAGGCGGCCCGGGGACTCCACCCAGGTGCCGGCCGTCCGCGTAGCCGGACGGTTCGTCCTCGTGCGCGGCCCGTCGGACGTCCTGGTGCGAGGAGCAGCCATGAGAAGCCGTGGCGGGACATGCCGAGGCGGCGCGGCCGGTGACGGCGGAAGCGGATCAGGAGCGTGTGGTGCTGATCCTCATGGACCACGTCTTCGGCGGAACGGCCGACGCGCTGCCCGACGGACGACGCCCACGGTCGGCCAACGCGTACGGCGGGACGGATTTCTCGGCGCGGCGGCGGCCGGCCGGCCCGCCGTACTGCACGGGTCGGCCTTGTCCACGGCCCGCAGAACCTGGTGCCCATGGGCTGGTTGCGTTTTCTCGCCCGGTGCGCGCCCCGCGCCCAGCGCACTGCTTGGGTCCCCGCGGGCGAAGGAGCGGCTGTCACGAGCGCGCTCCTCATGGGGCAAGGGCCGCGCCTGCCGCACCGCGGCGGATCCGACCGGCCTCACACTACGAGTGGGCACAGATCATCGCCCGCGCGGCCGGCGGTCCCGACCCGCTGGTGGTCTTCACGTCGCAGACCGCGGGACGGTACGTGAGCAAGCCTCCGAGCAGGGGTGTGGCCGGTTCCCTCAACCTCACCGCCCCCGAGTCCGTGGGGCACGCGAGGGCGTCCGTCACCTGTTGCACGCCCCGCGGTCCGCAAGAACGGCTCGCAGCGATCGATTCAGCACCCAGTCCGAGGAGGCAGCCCCGTGCTCACCCCCCATCGCCCGTGCGCGCTTGGAGCAGCCGCGCCCGCATCCGCCGCAGCCGACGCATCCTCCTGCGGAGACGGCCAAGGACCGCCGCCGCGTGGGGTGCCCGGCGCCCAACGACTCGACCACGTGGCGTTCACTGTGTCGGACCTGGACGCGGCGATCGAATTCGCCGTCACGGCACTCGGTGGCGAACTCGTCTATCGCCTGGACCCGTTGGCGCGTACCGACGAGTGGATGCGTGTACACCTCGACGTCCACCCGCGAGCCAGCGCCGAGATCGCCCTCGTCCGCCTGGGACCCGACACCAACCTCGAACTGTTCGCCTACGCATCACCGGACCGCACCGCCTCGTCACGAGCACCGCACGACACGGGACATGTGCATCTCGCACTGCACGTGACGGACGTGGAACGGGCCGCCGCCGAACTCGTGCGTCGAGCGGGAGTGAGTCCGCTCGGCCCCGTCCGCCGTGTCCCCGACGGGCAGCCCGATGCGGGTACGCACTGGGTGAGACTGTCCTCGCCGCTCGACGCGCCCCTGGAACTGCGTTCAGTACCGGAGGTACTGCCGTACGAGGAGGTCGGCGGCGCACCACGCCGTCGCCCGCCGGGGCCATGGCGCAACCGGGATGACGGCATGGGGAACCGGCGGGGTCTGCCCGGTGCACTCGGCGTGGACCACTTCGCCATGACCGTCGCGGACCTCGATGCGGTCGAGCGGTTCTTCGTGGACGTCCTGGGCGCCGAGCCTCTGTACCGAAACGAGCAGAGAACCCTTCCCGCGGACGTGGCAGCGGCGCTCGGTGTGCCACCGGGTGGTGCCCTGCGGCGGGCCGTGCTGAACATGGGTCCGACCGACACTGTCGAATTGACGTGCTATGAAGGGGCGTCGGCCGGCAGCCCGTTCCCTCCGCGCAACAGCGATGTCGGCGGCAGCCATCTCGCCTTGCACGTCCACGACGTGGACGTGGCCGCTGCCTACCTGGCCGAGCACGGCTGTACCGTGCTCGGCCGGCCGGAGACGATCGATGAGGGACCGCTCACTGGCGATCGGTGGGTGTACACACGCGCTCCCTTTGGCTTGTACGTGGAGGTGGTGCATATGCCGGACGGTGCGCTCCCCTACGAACGCAGCACCACCGCCCGGCGCAGGGCCGCGCATGAGCTGTCATGGACCGACCGTACGCCGCCCCGGCCCGTACAAGGCACTGTGCCGGACAGCCCCGGGCCGGACGCATCGAGCACTTGGCAGCGTCCCCGGGGAAGAGGGTCTTCGTACGGGCCTTGATACCGTCCGATCCCTCCATGCTGCTCGTCGTCACCTGACAGCCCATGCCGATCCGCGGGCCCTGCTGCTCGCGCGGACCGCGGCTTCGCCCGGTTCCCCGCCCGGCACCTCGAGGACCAGGGCGGCCGCGCCGACGAGGCCCCCAGCGGTGACCGCCGGTCACCCGAGCGACGACGCCCCGGTGGCGAGGCCCGCCGTGCCCCGGCACGCGCACGGCCCTGTACGGGCCCGAAGGGCTGATCGAGGCGGAGTTCCCGCCCGACCGCGAGCCGTACGAGTGCCTGACAGGACTTCGTCAGGTCTTCGGGTCGGGCCTGTTCCTGGGCATGTCGGGTGGATGGACGCGCATGGAGTGAACCGCGTACGGGCGAAGTCGGCGTCGTACGTGGCGGATGTGTTCGCTTCGGTGCCGCGCAAGGACCAGCGGGCCGAGGGCGACTGCTGCTCGCGGGGACCGATGCCGGACGGCAACGAACAGAATCCGCAGCAGTTCGTGAACCGGTCCACCTGGGACCCGGTGCCGGTGCGGCGGCGGATCACAGAGCGCATGCCGCCGCTGATCAACCCGACGGCCTGGGTGATCGACGACGTGTCGCTGCCCAAGGACGGAAGAATGCCGGTCGCCGTGGCCTCGCGGTACTGCGGGGCCACGGGCAAACGCGCCGACCGCCAGGTCGCGGTCGGCGTCCACGCCGCCAGTGACACCGCCTCCTGCCCGCTGCGGTGGCGCCTGTTCCTGCCCAGGGAGTGGGCCGCGGACACCGGCCGCCGCGCCGCCACCCGCATCCCGTCCGAGATCACTCACCGTGAGAAGCGGCGGCCTGCGCTGGACATGCCCGACACGCCGAGGACAGGTCCCGTCTTCGGACAACCCGGTGCCGGCGCGGTGCGGACCCGGATGCGCCACGTCCTGGACGCGCTGAAGATCGAGCCTGCCGAGGCCGCGCCCCATGGGGACGCCGTCCGGGACGATCTGCCGGCCTTCACCGCCCTCCCGCGCGAGACCTGGTGGCAGATCCGGTCCAACCCGTAAGAGCGGCTGAACAAGGAGATCCGCCACCGCACCGACGTGGTCGGCGGCTTCCCCGGCCGAGCGGAACGACGAGTGGAGCGAGGCAGTCCGCCGCTACCTGAGCTGTGGCCTCCTCACCAGGTCGCGCCTCCACCCGGTCGAGTCAGGAACCACCTCGTAGTCTCGACGACGAGATCGTCGAGCGGCCGTCATACCCCCGCCCCGGCGGGGGTGACCCACACCTCCCGTCCGCACGGAAGGTGACGACCGGACGGGTTGCGCCGTTCTGCGTGAGGCTGCGGGGAAAACAGGTGGCGTGCTCGGCTGTCGCGAGCAGCCCGCGGTGAATCGTGGTCGGCGGGAGGGTCATCGCGGCACGCTCCTGAAGGCGAGCGGACGTCGCTGAACCGAGCTCTCGAGGGAAAGGGCGGCATCGACGATGCCGATGTGGGAGTAGGCCTGCGGGTAGTTCCCGACCTGTCGCTGCTGGTGCGGGTCCCACTCCTCGGCCAGGAGACCGACGTCGTTGCGCAGGGCGAGCAGACGCTCGAACAGGTCACGCGCCTCGTCGATACGGCCGATCATCGCCAGGTCGTCGGCGAGCCAGAACGCGCAGACGAGGAACGCCCCCTCATCCCCGGTCAGACCGTCGTTGCCGGTGCTGATCCCCTCGGTCGGGTAGCGCAGGAGAAACCCGTCGGGGGTGGAAAGCTCCCGCTGGATCGCCTCGACGGTGCCGATGACGCGCTCGTCGTCGGCCGGCAGGAAGCCGACCTGAGGGATCAGCAGCAGAGCGGCGTCCAGCTCCCGGCTGCCGTAGAACTGGGTGAAGGTGTTGCGGCCGGAGTCATATCCGTTCTCGCACACATCCTGGTGGATCGTGTCACGCAGGGCCCTCCAGTGATCCACGGGACCGTCCGCGTGGCCGCCTTCGATGAGCTTGACGGCGCAGTCGACCGCGACCCAGGCCATGACCTTGGAATGCACGAAGTGCCGGTCGGGACCCCGGGATTCCCAGATGCCCTTGTCGGGTTCCCGCCAGTTCGCTTCGACGAACTGGACGAGTTTGATCAGCAGGGTGTTGCTGGTCTCGTCGCGTTCCAGTCCGAGGTGTGCCGCCAGAAGCAGGGATTCGATCACCTCGCCGTACACATCGAGTTGGCGCTGGCCGGCGGCGCCGTTGCCGATGCGTACCGGGGCCGAGTTCTCGTAGCCGGTCAGCCAGGGCAGTGTGGTCTCGGGCATCTCCCGTTCCCCGGCGATTCCGTACATGATCTGGAGGTTCTCGGGATCGCCGGCGACCGCGCGCAGAAGCCAGTCCCGCCAGGCGCGGGCCTCGTCACGGTAGCCCGCCCGCAGGAGGCACGACATGGTGATCGCGGCGTCCCTGAGCCAGACGTAGCGGTAGTCCCAGTTGCGGACACCGCCGATCTCCTCGGGCAGCGAAGTGGTCGCCGCGGCGGCGATCCCTCCGGTCAACGGGTTCGTCAGGGCCTTCAGCGTGATCAGGGAGCGGATCACGGCGTCGCGGTAGGGGCCGTCGTAAGTGCAGTGGGAGACCCAGTCCGTCCAGAACTTCTCCGTCTCCTCCTGCATCTGGAGGACCTGGTCGGTGTCGAGGCCATCGGGCGGACCGACGTACGACGGCTGCCAGCTCAAGGTGAACGCCATGCGCTCGCCCTGGGAGAGCGTGACGTGGGAGCGGGTGGTGAGCGCTTCGCCGTGCGTCTCCGCCCGGGTGTCCAGCCACACCGCGTGAGGACCCGCCACCGCGCGGACCCGATCGTCATCGGTCCTGTGGACCCAGGGCACGACCTTGCCGTAGTCGAACCGCAGACACAGGGTCGACGCGGCGGTGACGGTACCGCGGACGGCTTCGACGACCCGGATCAGACGTGGCACCCCACCCTCACGCAGTGGCATGAAGTCGGTGACGCGCAGGGTACCGGTCGGGGTGTCCCACTCCGATTCCAGAAGCAGTGAGTCGCCGCGGTAGGTGCGGCGGTCGGCCGACGGGTTCTGGCCGCTGGGGTCCGCCGGGCCGATGCTCCAGAAGCCGTTGCTCTCGGTGCCGAGGAGCGCGGCGAAAACAGCCTGGGAGTCGAGCCTGGGCAGGCACAACCAGTCGATCGTCCCGTCGCGGCTGACCAGCGCGGCCGTCTCCAGGTCGCCGATGAGCGCGTAATCTTCGATACGCCTAGCCATGGATGTCCGTCCTTCGGAGGTGACCCGGCGTCGGGCCACCGCACTGTAGTGATTCCTGGTTCGGCCGCCCGCACAGCGGGGCGGCCACAGATGTCGACAGGGCGGCAGCGGCAGACCACTGACCCGGTCGAACAAGTCGTGAAGGGGCAAAGAGGCGAGTGGTCGGCTCACCGTCGCGATGGCAACGACGAAGGTGGCCGACGCCAGACGCCCCCTCCGGCGCGTCAACGCCCCCTCAGCTGCCGCTGAACACCGCAGCGTGCGGTAGGGCGAGGGCATGGGCGCGAAGCCGGACACAAGCCTCGACCGTGTTCTTCGCGGCGTCGGCGGGCACCGGTCCTCGGGGCGGCGATGCCGCCCGGCAGCGACCCACACGGTGTGAGGGCCCGACCGTGCGCCACCTGAGGCGTCCGTTCCGCCGCCGGGGATCGGCGACGGCCCGCGGCGGGAGTTGCGGGAACAGCACCCGGTACAGCCGGGCGTGCTGCGTGCCGTCGGAAGCGAGCACCGTCCCGACGAGGATCCCGGCACGGGCCGGCCACGTCGGCACGACCCGGCCGACCGGGCTGAAGGGGTTCGGGTTCTTCAGCGCGGCCTGCGCCTTTGCGCGGCGCGGCACGGCTCAGGCCTCGTGCTCGGCGAGGAGAACCGCGGGGCCCGGCAGCCGCCGCGCCGCGCAAGGGGGATACGGACCGTCAAGGATCCGGTCGTCGAACAGCCTGATGGCACAGCCGGGCGATGTGGCCGACATGGGCATGGTGCTCCTTCCGTTCAGGAGGTGGTGGGGCGGAAGTCGTGGTCGATCAGGGGGATGAGCGCGCCGTACCGGCGTGCGGGTCACGGGCGTCGGCCCGCATCAGGTCGTCCTCGGGGTGCCTTCAGGAGCCGTGCGCGGATGGTCGGCGCTGTGATCCGAGCGCCTGGCCGAAGGCGTTGACCGCGACGAGGGGCGGAGTCCGACGGCGCTCGGAGAAGTCGGTACTGGCGAAGCGGGCAGCCGGGCCGCCGGTGTCGCCCCTGGCGACAATACCGGTCACACCGTGTGCCATGGGCTCCCGCACGGAACAGCGATGCTGGTCCGGGGCACCGGATACGTATCCGGTGAGACCGTCGTCCATCGTGCGGCGACCGGGCGGACGGCCGCCGTGGTGGTGCTCTTGTCCGGCGCGCTGCCCGCGTGGGTCAGGAGGAAGGATCCGCCCGCTGCGGCTCGTTCCGTCTCTCCCCCTCGAGAGACCGGGCGGGTTTCGCGAGCGTGCTCGCGAGGAACAGCGGGCACGCCGCGAACGCGGTGACCAGTGCGAAGGCTGCCGACAGGGAGGTGGCGTCAGCGACGGCGCCCGTCACGGCGGGGGCGAGGAGATTGGAGGTGTAGGTGATGGTGGCGACGCCTGCGATGTTCCGGCTCGGGTCGCCTCCGTGCCGACCGGCAGCGCTGAAGGAGAGGGGCAGCACCACGGCGACGCCGGTGCCGATCAGGGCGAACCCGGCGATGGCGACCGGTGGGGTGCGGGCCAGCACGACCAGTGTGCCGCCCAGCGCTGCGATCCCGCCGCTCAGCCGCACCGTGCGGACCGGACCCAGTCGTGTGACGATGGAGCCGCTGGCGAGCCTGGCCAGAGCCAGGGTGAAGCTGAGCCCGGTATAGCTGAGTGCGGCGATCCCCTCGGACGCGTTCGCGGTCGAGGTCAGATACACCGCGCTCCAGTTTCCGCTGGCGCCCTCGGCGAACACGGCGCAAAAGCCGAGAACGCCGAGAGGCAGGGTGGACAGCGGGGGGAGCGCGAAGCGGGGCGGTGGCTGCCGGACCTCGGCCTGGTCCGCCTCCGGCAGGTGCCTGGTTGCCGGCAGTCCGATGCCCGCCAGGACCACGGCGGTGACAGCGAAATGCAAGCGGGCGTCTACGTCGCCGCCCGCGGCGAGCGCACCGCAACCCGAGGAGACCAGCCCTCCTACAGCCCACATGCCGTGCAGGCCGGGAATGACGGGACGTCGCAGACGCTGCTCGACCCGCACCCCCTGCGCGTTCATCAGGACATCCGTCATACCCGAGGTCGCGCCGAACACCCCCAGGGCCAGACACAGGGCGGGCAGGTCCGGCGAGAGCGCCGGCAGGACGAGCGAAGCACACCACAACGGAAACATGCAGGTCAAAGCACGTGAGTTGCCTAAGTGGTGGGACAGGCGACTGGTGAAGGGCATCGCCACGAACGAGCCGAGGGCCGGGGCGAGGAGCGCCACACCGAGAGTGCTGTCGCTGAGGCCGAGGTGCTGCTGCAGCCAGGGGATGCGAGTGGCGAACGCCCCCACGACCGCGCCGTGGCCGGCGAAGACGACGGATACCCGGCGACGCGATCGATGCGACACGCGATCGGTCATGGTGATGAGCCCTTCTCGCTCTTGTAGTGCCGCACCACAGGCTCAGGTGGCCGGCGAAGGACGGTTCGGAGGCCCGGGAGTGACATGAAGCCACCACAGGGGGACAGCGCCACAGACGTGACGGACATGGTGACCGCCGTGGAGGCGGCCGTCAGTCACCGCGAAGAGACGGTTCAACGACTGAGCCCGCGATCCGGTGTGCCTCGTCGGAGAACGCTTCGCCCCACTCCTGCCGGGGCCCGTCCATGCGCGAGGTGATGACGACGAGGTCGAAGTACCGGTCGGGCCAAGGGGTACGCAGTCCGGACAGGTTCCAGGTCGAGACGGCACCACCGTCGCGGCTCTTCCGTCGGGTGAGCACCGCCTCATCGAAATCGCACAGGAAGAGTTCGACCCCCTTCCGCGGAGCGGTGGGGAGATCCTCCGTGCCGCTTCCGAACACCGCCACCCGCTGGGTGCGCTGCGACGAAGGCAGGGTGTTCAACCCCCTTTCGATCTCATCCGGAACTCGTTGCCCGCGTGCCTGAGCCGTCCATTCCTCGAAGCGGCGCCGCTCGGTCTCGACGGAACCGTAGATGCCTCGGTTGGTCACGGCCCAGAAGAGCTCGGGGAGCAGGGAGGGGTGCTTGCGGATGAACAGATCGCAGTTGCGCAGGAGGGTGGAGACATTCGCCTCATGGGTACGCTCGTGTGGCGCTTCGATCCCCCAGCTCTCACGCGAGACCGTCATGGGGAGGCCATGGTGGTGCAGTCGGTAGCCGAGTTCGATGTCCTCCCCGCCCCAGCCGGTGAAGTCCTCGTCGAACCCGCCGACCCGCCAGAAGTCGGCCGCCGGCAGCGACATGTTGAGCGTCCAGAAGAACAGCCAAGGCATGACCATACGGCTGAGGTCGAAGTCGACTGCGGCGAACTCCGGCAGTCGCATGTCCTGGAACCAGGGGGCGCCCGCGACCTTTCTCACGGCCTCCTCCGGGGGGAAGTCAGTGACGAGAGAGTGGAGCTCGGGGTGAGGATTGCGCGGGTCGTAGCCATAGCAGTAGCCGAGGACGACCTGAGAGGGCGCCGGCCCGGCGTGGGCGGCGAGGACCGACTGGACGTACTGCGGCCCTGCCAGGACACCCGTGTCGAGGAAGGCCAGTAAGGGCGCGGAGGCCAGACGTGCACCACCGTTGCGCGCGCCGGCGACCCGGTATCCGAGATCTTCCTGGAAGACGTACCGCATGCGCAACCGGTCCTCGTAGGACCGCACCACGTCGCGGGTGGTGTCTGTCGAGCCGTCGTCGGACACCACGACCTCGAAGTTCTCAGGCGCCGACGTCTGGCGGGCCAGTGTGCCCAACGTCCGGTCGAGGAGGGCGGCTCGGTTGTAGGTCGGGATGATGATCGAGAGCAGTGGCACGTTGGACGTCACACCAGGCATGGGGCCACCTTTGCGTTGATCGGGCGGGCTGAGGATCGGGTTGCACATACGCGCCAAGCTGGAGGGGCGGCCGGGTGTATCGACCCCTTCGACGGAAGGGGTCGGACGACGAGAAGGCAGCACACACGTTCACCGCCAGATTGGCTCTGGCCATAGGGCCCGGCCCGCGCCCGCTGAGTCTACCCTTTGAATGTGAATACCTGGAAGCTGAACTTTCCTTGTGACGTCCCGTGACAGCTTGCAGTCCTGGTCCGTGTGGCACGGCCCGTGTTCGCACCGTCGTAGTCGAAGTCGCTGATCAGGCAACCGACTTACTCAAGAGACGGGTTCGTCCCACTGTCCGACGAAGAGTGTGAAAAGCGTGAATCGGTGCGGCACGCGGGAGCCTTCTCGGTCCGCGACGGACGTGTGGAGGAAGTTCTTCTGGCGTGGCTGTCGCCTGGGGTGCGGATGCCGACCGGGGTCTGTGTGACGTCGTGATCATCTCGCCGATCCGGATCCGCCCGATGGGTGGAGTCCGACCATCGGCCTGTACAAGACCGAGCTGATCAAGCCCCAGCGGCTCTGGCGCACGCTGTCCGGCAGACACACGCGTCATCCTGCCGGACGTGAGAGGAGGCATGCGCAAGGTCGTAACAACGTTGTGTGCCGGCAACGTCGCCCCGGCATGAGCAGTTCAATGTTTCGCCTGGCACGGAGAGGTCTCCTCACGCCGTCGCGTACCACGCCGTACGGATACGGAACACCGGCCGGGACGCCCACGACGACCGGTCCTCGAGCCGTGTTCTGCTCGCGGGACGTCCCGTTCCGGCCTGCTGCCGTTCCGCGGCTTCCTCTCCCCGGCATGCTCGGCGTCACCTCCCGTCGACGGCTCCGGCGCGCCGATCCCGACACCGGGCCGATGGCCGTGCCGCCCGACACCGGCTCCGTGCGTCCGCCCGTTTCCCCCGCAGGGGGCCGCGGGGTCCGTAAGGGAAACGAGCGGATTCGGTGGTCCGTCCCCGACCGCCGCGGAGCGACGTCAGCCGCGCCTCACACCGGTGTGCCGTGGGCGGGCTTCCCTTCCGGCTCTCCCACCGCAGGGGCATGCTGGGTCCCTGGCGGTGACTGCCGTCCGTCTCAGGGGCTGCTTCCAGGGTTCATCCGGTGCGCGGGCGCGATCTGAAGGCCGACCGGTAGGCCCGCGGGGGCTTACCCACCAGCCGGACGAAGTGATGGCGCAGCGACGCGTGGGATCCGAAACCCGCTTCGGCCGCGATGCGGTCGATCGGCAGGTTCGTCGTCTCCAACAGTTGCCGGGCCCGGTCCGCTCGCATCCGCAGAAGCAGTTTCTGCGGCGTGGTCCCGACGCGGAGTTGGAACTGCCGGTTCAGACTCCGCACACTCAGTCCGGCGGGCTGCGCGATCGACTTGAGATCGAGTGGGGAAGCCAGGTTCTGCTGCATCCAGTCGATGGTGGACTGAAGCGAGTGGTCCGAGTCGCCCGGGTCGGCGTGCTCGATGAACTGTGCCTGCCCGCCGCCCCGCCAGGCCGGAACGACGACGTGCCGGGCCGTACGGGCCGCCTGCTCGGCCCCCGCGTCCGAACGGATCATATGCAGGCACATGTCGATTCCCGACGCTATTCCCGCCGACGTGAGGATCTGCCCGGTGTCGGCGAACAGTACGGAGGGATCCACGTCGACGGCCGGGTACATGCGCGCGAGCTCGTCCGTCCACCGCCAGTGAGTCGTCGCGCGTACCCCGTCGAGCAGCCCGGCGGCGGCCAGGGTGAACGCGCCCACGCAGATCGAGGCGATGCGGTTGCCCCGGGCGGCGGCCCGGAGCGCTTCGCACACCTCTTCGTCCGGTGCCTCGTGGAACCGTGCCGTGCCCGGAACGATGACGAGGTCGGCCTCGACCACCGCGTCGAGATCGTACGGGGTGCGGATCTCGCTCTCACCCCAGCCGTTCACGGTGGTGAGGGACCGGCCCTGCGCGCAGAGGCGTACCTCGTGCCGAGGGGCGGCAGACGTCTTCATCCACTCGGTCGTAGCGTCGCGGTCCGCGCTGTTGGATCCGTTGAACTGCTCCGCGGTGTTCGCCATGCCGAAGACCTGGCCCGGAGTCATCAGCTCGAATCCGATGGCTTGATCAAGAGCCAGCACCGTGACGACTATGGCCATGGCCAGATCTTAACGAATTGCGGCATTCCGTCTGCTTGAAGGTGCGGACCGGCGCGCACAGACTGCAGTCAAAACCGTTCGAGTGATGTCTCACCCCCCGAACGCCTGCTCGTGAAAAAGGAATGTCCGCCATGCCCAGAGAGACCGACACGCCCTCCGACATAGCATCGATCGTGGTGTCCCTGACGGCAGAAGCCACCGTCCTGGAGGCTCGTGTCCGCGTTCTCCTGGAGGAGCTTCAAGAGGTCAGCGCTCAGACAAGACGGGTCTACGACTCTCTGCACGCTCTGAGCGGCTCGCCGGCCGGCGGGAGCGCGCACGGCGAGTGACCCACTGTCGGCGCCCGGTCGGACCGGGAGTGCCCGGCACCTCGTCGAGGCCCGTCCGTCCTCCGCCGGTCGACGGAAGCGATCCACGACCCTTCTGAAGGGTGACCACACGTGCTCCCGGACCACAGGCGCCGGACGGCGTCCCACTGTGTGGTGCAGGGGGATCTCCGCGGTCGAGTGCGCGGGTTCCGCTCCCCCGGGTGCGCCGTCTGCCGGTGTCCGCTCCCCGCTCGCCTGGCAGATCACCGTGCAACTGTCCGGAACGAACGGGTAGTTCGGATTCAGGGGGTGCACGGTGGCCCTGTCCCGGCACGACCTGCTTCGCCTGCCTGGAGGGCACTACTGCCGTGGTGGCTCAGTAGGCCTTGTACGGCAGGAACTTGCCGTTCAGAGTGATGCCGACCCGGTCGCCCGCTTCGTCTTCATGACGAACGACGTCCATACGGAAGTCGATGGCGCTCATTATCCCGTCGCCGAACTCCTCCTGGATGAGTTCTTTGAGGGTTGTGCCGTAGACGCTGACAATCTCGTAGATCCGGTAGATCAGCGGGTCGGCCGGAACGGCCGCGTCGAGCGAGCCGCGCATCGGTGGTACCTGCAGCAGTGTGACCGCTTCAGGAGGCAGCTCGAAGATGTCGGCCACTTTGGCGGCTTGGTCGGCATCGAAGGCCATCTGTCCGAGGCAGGCCGCGGTGGCCCATTCCTTGCTGGCGCCGACCTGTTCGGCGACCCAGAGCCACTTGATGCCCTTGCGGTTCTTCGTCTCGACGATCAGCTCGGTGATGTCGTGCCTGTTCATCGTGTGTCCCTCTCCTCCGAGCAGTAGGGGTCACGCCCGGACGGCGGCCAGCTGTTCCACTGCCTCCTCGGTGGACCAGACGGCGCTGGCGAGGAAGCGGAAGTTGGTGACGGCGGCGGCGTACCCGTCTCCTTCGGGGAGTCGGGGCCCGGCCGTCGCGTCGTGCACGACAACCACCTCGAAGCCCTGCTCGAGCAGTTCCCGCATGTGCCCCTCCGTGCACAGGTTGGCCGCCATGCCGGCGAGGATCACCTGCTGGACACCGCGCTTGCGCAGCTGAAGAACCAGATCGTTCGACTCGGGTCCCACGATCTTGTGCGGGGAGGTGATGACCGTCTCGCCGTCGAGGATGTGTCCCTTGTACTCCTCGAGGAAGTCCGCTCCGGAGTCCGTGAAGCCGTCGAGGGTGAGCGGCCCGGTGCGGTTGAACATACCCACACTGTGCATGAACTGCTCCAGCGGGCCGCCGAACCGCCATTCCTCGTCCGAGGGATAGAAGTAGTGCGGGGAGACGAGGACCTTGATGCCGGCCTGCTTGGCCGCGGCGAAGAGCTGCCCGATGTGGGCGACTGTGCCGTTCTCGATGATGTTGGGGCCGAAGACCTCCCAGGTGGCACCCGCGGGGCTCAAGAAATCGATCTGCGGGTCGGTGACGACCAGGGCCGAGCGCGTGAGGTCGAGGGTGAAACCGCTGTGGGGAAGGGCCGGGCTGTACGGCTCTGCGGATCGGACGGCATCGGACATGACGAGTACTCCTCGTACTGCGGGGCATGGGAACGCCTCGATCATATGTGACCAGTCGTCTATAAATTCTCCTCAGGAAACCGTCCGCCAGAACTGACGGAAAATCGTCTACGCGTCGCGGGCGACCGGGGTGCCGAGGAGCCGTGGCACGACCACAGCGGCGAACCGGTCGTACGGATCCCGCCGCTGCAGGATGCGCCCCTGCATGACGGCGCCTTCCCACGCCTCGATGAGCGCCGCGGCGAGGTCCTCCGCGGTCCCGTGACCGTCGGGGAAGCCGACGCCGGCTTCTCGCAGGCACGCGGAGATCCGTGCGGTCCAGCGGTCCATGATGTGCGCCAGTTTCGCTCTTGCCTTCACACTGTGGTCGGCGATCTCAAGCGCCAGGTTGCCCACCAGGCAGCCGACCGTGAAGTCGCGTCGCGCGTTGTCTTCCGTCATGGCCCGGAAGAAGGCGGAGACGCGATCCAAAGGAGCCAGCGACTCGTCCTGCAAGTGCTTGCCGAAGTCCCGCTCGATGGAGACCCAGTAGTGTTCCAGCACCGCGACCGCGAAGTCGTCCTTGCTGGAGTAGTAACTGTAGAAGGAGCCCTTCGGCACGCCGGCGTGGTCGGTGATCTCCTTGACGCCGCACCCGTTGAAGCCGTTCGCACGGATGAGTTCGAGCCCTGCGGTGAGGAGGCGCACACGGACCTGGGGATTGGATGGACGCGGCATTCACCGATGATAACCAGTCGGCCGGTCGGCGATAACGGCCCCGGGGCGGTTCGCCCGTTTCGGGGTTGAGTCACCGGGATGGCTAGGATCACACTGTTGGATATTGGGTCGCGCTGTGTCTACTTGACGGCAACGGGCCCGTCGTCGCAGGGAAAACCGCTGGCCGGTCCAGATGCGAGAGCGTCAGTGTCGACGGCGTCACGCCGGACTCGGTCTTCATGCTGGTGCAATGGGGTGTGATGTCCGCTTCATCCATGAGTTCGGTGTGTTTCCAGGTTCCCGGTGAGATCGCGTGGTCGGTGAAGCATCTGCCCGACGACGTGCAGCGGCTGACCGCCTTGCTCCAGTACTTCGAGCAGTCCGTCGGGCCCGGTGAGACGCGGACACTTCTTGAGGACGGGCGGGTCGTCCGGCAGTCGTCACCCCCAGCCTCGCCGCCCGACGCTGAGACCGGGCGGCGTGCCTCCGCGGCCCCGGCCCGGGAAACCCCGCACGACACGGACGAACTCGGCCGGCGTCCCGGTGACGCCGCGCAGGGCCCGTCCCCGGTCGTACGCATGGCGCTCGCTCAGGACGCGCGCGTCCAGGAACTGAACCGGAAGATCCTCCGCGAGGAGGTGGACCGGCTCCGGGCGGCCGATCTCCGGTACGCGCGCCTGCGGGCCGTACTCGCCTCGTACGACTCTCCCGCGTCACCTGACGAGGCGGTATCCTCCGACGGCACGGAGACCGGCCGGGCCGCCGGCGGCCCGCCCCGGTCGGTGGAACCCGCCGGGTTCCAAACGGTCCTCGCCGGCCTGGACGGCTTCGGGGTGTACCGGACGGACACCGGTCCCTCGGGGACCGCGTGGAAGGAACCGTAGCCGACCGAGTCCGGTGTCAATCCCTCACCAGAGGTTCCGGGTGACTGCGGAACGATACCTTCCTTGCGTTCTTCCCCGACGGAGACCGCGGCGGCCTCCGGCATGCTCGACCGGGAACTCCGGGAACGACCGGCGGCCGATCGGCGGACGGCGCACCGTGGCCCGTGAATCGCGGCCGCCCGTCTTCGCGGCGGCGCTGCGGATGCCGTCGGACATGCCCAGGGCGCGGATCAGCGCTCTCCTGGGATTCTCCGACCAGGCCGTCCTGAGCCGCTGCGCACGGCGCTGGTGGGGATGCCCGCCCACCGGCGTGAGGCCGTGAAGGGGCGGACCCTTCCGGCGTCGTGGGAACGTCCCGGCCGGCGGCCGCGGGGGACACGGCCCCGCTGACCGGACGGGCCACCGGCACGGACCGGGCGCCGCCCCGCGCCGGGCGGCCCTTCTCCCCCGCCCGCGCCGGTCACGCCGCGGTGTGCTCCTCCCCGGGCAGGGACAGGCCCAGCCGGATCTGGCTCTCCGCCGTGGCCACGATCGTCTCCTCGACGCCCCGGGGATTCCAGCCCAGTACGGACCGGGCCTTGTCGTTGCTGATGACGGGGATCCGGCCGTCCAGGACCGCGGCCTCCCGCAGAGCCGGTTCGCTCCTCGCCTCCTCGCGCATCTGCTCGATGGTCAGTTCCGCGGAGGGCAGCACACCGGCCGCGGCGGGGAAGTGCTCGCGCAGGATCCGGGCCATGCCGAGGAAACTGATCGACGGTCCGCCGACGGCGATGAAGCGCTCACCCGCCGCCTCGGGATGCAGCATCGCGCGCAGATGCAGGTCCACCACGTCACGGACGTCGACGACACCGAAGTACATGAGCGGTACGACCGGCATCCCCCCGGTCAGCATCAGCCTGACCAGACCGGCCGAGCCGGACGGCCGGTCGGTCAGCTGCGGACCGAAGACGCCGGTGGGATTGACGACCGTCAGCTCCACGCCCCCGTGCGTGCGCACGTGGTCCCAGGCCGCGCGCTCGGCGAGGACCTTGGACTTGTGATAGGCGGGCAGGCCCACGGTGTCCGGGTCGGTCCAGTCCTCCTCCGTGTAGTGGTCGCCGGGCTTCACCGTGTACCCGACCGCCGCGTAGGACGAGGTCATCACGACGCGGGGGACACCGGCCCGGCGAGCCGCGGAGACGACCCGCAGCGCACCGTCACGGGCCGGGCGGACGAGTTCGTCCTCGGTCTCGGGCGGGGTGAGCGGGAAGGGCGAGGCGTGGTGCAGCACATGGTCGACACCGTCCATCACCTCGGCCCAGCCGCGGTCGGCGCCGAGGTCGGCGACGGCGAACTCCAGCCGGTCCGCCGGATCGACCCCGGCCTGACGGAGCGCCGCCCGGACCCCGTCCCGCTGTCCGGAGTCCCGGACCGTGACGCGGGTGCGGTATCCCTCGCCCACCAGCCGGGCGACGGAGTGGCCGCCGACGAAGCCGGTGCCCCCCGTGACGAGTACGGTCCCGCGCTCCGCGGAGGAAACGGTGTGTTCCGGTGTGGTCATCGTGTGATCCTTCATCGGGTGAAACGGTCCATCAGGCGTACGGCGTCCTCGGCGGCGCGCTCCTCGGCGGCTGTGTCCCCCCGGTGGCGGGCGTCCCACAGGTCCGCCTTGCGGCGCAGGTAGGCCAGGCGCAGCCGGAGCTGTTCGATCTCGGCGGCCAGTTCGTCGGCCCGTGAGGTGAACAGGTCCCGCTGTTCGGCGGCCGCGGCGTCACCACGGGCGAGCAGGTCCAGGTAGCGGCGCATCCCGCTGACGGTCACCCCCGCGGAACGCAGGCAGGCCAGCGCCACCACACGTTCCGCCGTCGCCGGACCGTACCGGCGATGGCCACTGGACTCGTCGCGCGCGACCTCACCCAGCAGACCGATCTTCTCGTAGTAGCGGAGCGTGGGCTCGGTGAAACCCGACCGGCGAGCCATCTCCTGGATGGTCAGATCCATGCCGTGTCCTGTCCTTACTGCTGCCGTACGAAGAGCATCCGACAGTTGAAGCGCTTGAAGTCAACCCGGTACCCGGAGGGTGTGGCGCATGCCCCGCCCACGGGACAGTGGAACGGCCGGGCACGGCTCGCGGACGGCCGGACGGGCACGGATCTCCTCGACGGCTGCGGCCGGCCCCCTGGACACCGACGGCATCGGCGTCCAGGGGCCGGCCCCGCGGTTGTCCGGACGTCCGTCATGGACGCCGCGCGGATCGACCGCCGTGACCGGTCTGGAGCTGATGACCGCGCTGCACCCGCCGACGCGCGCCTCCGAGCCCGACGCCGACGGCAAGCGGCACTCCGGGCACAACCCCGGCTCGTCGGGCAAGGACCCGGTCGACCCGGCGCCGTGCGAGGCCCCTGACGGCCACCCGGTCCTCGAGGACCTGCCCCGGTTCCATGTCCGCGGTCCGGCGGAGAAGCCGTTCGAGGAGGCGTACGACCGGGCACGGCCGATGACCGATGCCGAGTGCACCCTTCGGCACCTGGTCGGCATCGACGTGAACACGGCCTTCGCCGTCGGCGCGAACGGTCTGAACGTCGGCCTCGGAGCCCCGACGCATGTCAAGGCCCCCGCGTTCGATGCGAAGCTGCCCGGCTCGTGGCTGGTCGACCTGTCGAGGGCGAAGGCCGGCAAGGAGTGGGGGAGGCTCGCTGCCGCCTTCCCCGTTTCACGCCGAAGGGCGAGCGCCCCGAGGGCCCGGCCTGGTACGCGACGCCCACCGTCGCCTACACGGTGGAGCTCGGCTACGAGGTGCAACCGGCCGAGGCATGGGTCCGGTATGAGAACGGCCGTCACCTGGACGGCTGGTACCAGCGGCTCCGGGACGCCTGCCTGGCCACGATGGCCGGCCTCGGTGTCGACGCCATCGGTCCGAGGCGGTGCCTTCAGACGACCGGCAGGAGGGACAGCGATCGGAGGCCGGTGTGACTCTCGGTTCCCGGTGTCGCGGTGTAGACCACGAGCCGCTGGGACTGGTCGGGGTCCACCAGCGTCTGGCAGTGCAGTTCGAGCGTCCCGGCTTCCGGGTGCCGGAAGCGTTTGGAGGCGCAGTACGGCCCCAGCACGGGGCGTTCACGCCAGATGGCGGCGAACTCGGGGCTCTCCCTGTTCAGTGCGTCCACGAGCTCGGCGGCACGCGAGTCACGCCCGTCGCGGGAGTAGGTGCTGTGGAGGTCCGCCACCATCAGGCGGCTCTGCTCGGCGTGGTCGCCCTCGGGGTGGACGAGGCGGGCATCCGGTTCCGTGAACCAGCGGTAGTGGGAACTGCGCGCCAGTCCGGTGTAGGCCGTCTGGTCACCCAGCAGCGCCACCGCAGGGCGCGTCTGCCTCATTGTCTCGCCCAGGCCGTTCATCACCTGGGCCGGAGTGTCCGCGAGCCGGTCGAGGATGCGCGTCATTCCCGGAGTGATGTGGTCGCCGCGCCGTGCACGGCGTGGCAGCGCATGACCGGCGAGCTGGAAGAGCAGATCGCGTTCCTCCAGCGACAGGCGCAGTCCGCGGGCGATGGCGGCGAGCATCTGCTCCGAGGGGTTGGGGCCTCGCGGCTGTTCCAGCCGCCTGTAGTGATCAACCGATACGTCGCAGAGTGCCGCGACCTCCTCTCGGCGCAGCCCTCTGGTACGTCTGCGGCGTCCGCGGGGCAACTCGACGTCCTCAGGCCGGAGGGCCTCGCGGCGGGCCCGCAGGAAGGCGGCCAGCACTGCCCGGTCTGCCATGGTCGTCCTTTCGCGAGAACCCGCCGTCCCGGACGGGACGCGCCGGAGCGCGATCGTCCGGGACCGGCCTGCGCACGGAGAGGGCTTCCGCGACGCGCACTCCGCCGCGACCACGGATGCCGCTCAGTGAGTCAACGTCGTGAACGTTACGACCAGGCTCCCTCATTCCCCGCGAACAGTGTGTTCTTCGATGTGATGCCGACGTGTCGCGTCAGCGGGTGATCGCCTTGGTCTCGAGGAACTCTTCAAGACCGGCGCGGCCCATCTCCCGGCCGTTGCCGGACTGCTTGTACCCGCCGAACGGGGCCTGGAAGTTGTGCCGTCCACCGTTGACGTCGACTTGACCGACGCGCAGACGCCGGGCGATTGCCACGGCATGGTCCTCGTCGCCGGTCACCGCGGCGTTGAGCCCGTAGATCGTGCCGTTGGCGATCTCGACGGCGTCATCGTCGTCGTCGTAGGGGATGACGACGAGGACGGGGCCGAAGATCTCCTCCTGGGCGATGGCCGACTCGGGGTCGACGTCGGAGAAGATCGTGGGTTTGACGTAGGCGCCCGTCCCGAAGCCCTCCGGGCGGCCGGGGCCGCCTGCCACGAGCATGGCGCCGTCGGCGATGCCACGCCGGATGTAGTCGTCGACGCGCCGGCGCTGGGTCTCCGAGGCGAGCGGGCCGATCCGCGTGGCCTCGTCGGCGGGATCGCCGACCACGTACTCCTGGGCCGCCGTCCGCAGTTTGTCGACCACCGTCTCCTGAAGACTCCTGGGCACGAGCATGCGCACGTAGGCGCCACAGGCCTGACCGGCGTTGGCCCAGGCGACGGCCAGCCCGCGAGTCACGGCGGAGTCGAGGTCGGCCTCGGGCAGGACGATGTGGGCCGCCTTGCCCCCCAGTTCGAGTGCGACCCGCTTCACCGTTCCGGAGGCGGCGACGGAAACGCTCCTGCCGGCGCGGGTGGACCCGGTGAAGGAGATCATGTCGATCTTCGGATGACGGGAGAGAGCCTCGCCGACTACCGGGCCGGTCCCCTGTACCACATTGAACACACCGTCCGGGACACCCGCCTCAGTGACGATCTCGGCGAACATCCGGGCGCTGAGGGGAGAGATCTCCGAGGGCTTGAGGACGACACTGTTGCCCGCCAGCATCGCGGGGACCACCTTCGTCACCAGCTGCTGCAGCGGGAAGTTCCACGGGGTGATGGCCCCCACCACGCCGATGGGCTCGCGGACGACGAGCGAGTTCTCGATCACTTCCGTCCACTCGAACCGCTCGGCCGATGCGACCGCCGCCAAGGTCGACGCGACCGGGAATCCCACCTGCGCCTGCCGGGAGAAGGTTATCGGGGCGCCCATCTCCAGGGTGATGGTGGCCGCCAGTTCCTCGCTCCGCTTCTGCAAGCCCTCGGCCAGGTTCCGCATCACGTCCGCGCGGTGCCGTGGGGGCGTCGCCGCCCACCCGGGGTAGGCGGCGAGCGCGGCGTCCACCGCCATGTTCACGTCCTCGACCGTGCCCTCGTACACCTGGGCGATCACCGATTCGTCTGCGGGGTTCACCACGTCGATCAACGGCCCGGACCCGCGGACAGCGCGGCCGTCGATCCAGTGGGACGGATCCGGGAATGGAGTCTTGACGCTTTCGTTCATGCCGCCAAGAGAACATCGCTCGTCGCAGGACATCCATGCCTTCCCATGCCCATGATCCAGGTCACGCGGCAGCGAGGCCCTCCACCTTGATCGTGGACACCTCGACCGGGCGGCCGGTGGATGAACCCGGTTCCGTCCTCGAAGCGGATGTATCCCCCGCAGGCCGCCCGAGTTCTTTTACCTCCGCCCGGGCCGCCTCCTTCCACACGGTGACGGCCCGCTCGTCGCGCTCGACAACCCCGCGTGCGGGGACCTGCGGGCTGAAGCCGAGCCGGTGCATCAGCCTCGTCACGCACGGGACGCCGTAGGAGACGTGGAACTTCCGGCCGGTCGGCATGGCCACCCGCGCCGCGGTCCACACCTGGTCCTCCACCCAGCCGTGCGCGGCCGGACCCTGCTCCGGATAACCCGGCGAGCTTCTCCGGGCAGCGCGGCGACGGACGGCATCGCGACCCGCTCGGGCCGCGCGAGGCCAGAGCCTCACGACCATCGAGCCCGCCCTCCCCCGGCTCGGGTACTTCAGACGCCGTGTCCTCCGGCTCCCGCCTCATGACCGCGGCAGTCGGCCGGACGGCTGTACGCCAGGAGCGCGCCGGCCGAAGTCGTCGATCCGCGCACCCTGGAAGCACGGGTGAAGGGCTACAGAACCGAACGTTCGGAGGGCGGCCCGCCGTCCAGCGCGATGCGACAGTCCGGGACAACGCTGCCTCTGTGGACGGGCCCGGCACCGGCCGCTAGGGAAGTGAGGGAGCGACGCGGTCGGCCGAACGCTCGAACGCCCGGAGCTTGTCCGGTGCCAGCACGTAGTACAGGTCCTTGACACGGTCGCCGCTCACCGTGAGGGACACGAGCGCGCGAAGAGTCCCGCCCTGGAAGACCAGTACCACCGGCCGGCCGTTCGCCTCGGCGTACCGGTACTCGGCCCCGGGGACGAACTTCTCGGAGAAGGCCGCGATCTGTGCGACGCGGTGCACACCCGTCACCACGATCTGTGCCACCCCCCGCATCCCGTTGCCGTCGGAGTAGGAGGCGGCATCGGCCGAGAGCAGCTTCTCCAGCGTGGCGATGTCGCCCGTCTGGGCGGCGGTGACGAAGGCCTCCAGCAGCCGCCGGTGCACCTTCTCGTCGACCGGCTGCGTCTCCCTGCGCTCCGCCGCCAACCGCTTCCTGGACCGGCTGACGATCTGACGGACGTTGTCCTGCTTCAGATGGAGTACGTCCGCGATCTGGTCGTACGGATAGTCGAACGCCTCCCGCAGTACGTACGCGGCCCGCTCCACCGGCTTCAGCTTCTCCAGCAGGAGCAGCACGGCCAGCTCGACGGCCTGCCCCCGCTCGGCCCCGACCTGGGGGTCCACCCCGGTGTCGACCGGTTCGGGCAGCCACGGGCCGATGTACGCCTCACGGCGGACCCGTGCGGACTGTGCCACGTTGATCGCCAGGCGGGCGGCGACCGTTCCGAGGAACTTCCCCGGATCGGTCACCACGCTTCGGTCGGTGCCCTGCCAGCGCAGCCAAGCCTCCTGGACGACGTCTTCCGCCTCGGACACGCTGCCCAGGATGCGGTAGGCGATGCCGAACATCCGCGGCTTGTGACGGAGGAACTCGGTCGTCGCCAGGGCAAGTGAGTCATCGGTCGGCTGGTAGGGCGTGTCCATGATGCCGATGCCTCCGCGAATAGCAGCCTCACAGTGCGAGCAGCGGGAACGTCCGGCTCGCTCAGGAACGGCCCGCTTACCGCGATCCTAGCCCCGGGAACCTTTCGGCCTCCGGCAGGGCGATCTCCTCGACGAACGCCCCGGCACGGTTTCGTGGCTGCCGGCGTCATGCCGGGAGAGGCCGACTGCCTCCCGGCGTTCGTCCCTCTCCGCGGTGGCCATGTGTGCGGGATGCCCGGCGGGGAGGGGACCCGGGCCCGGCCGGTCACGGAGACGGCCGCCGGGGAGAATGTCACAGCGGACGGGGAAACCGCGGACCAGGAACGAGTGGCGCGGAGGCGCGTCAAGTCGTTCCGGATCAAGAAGGTGTCGTGACGGGCCCGACGGTGCTCCTCCAAAGTGTTTACCCTGGGCGGCGCAACAGTGTCACTGTTGGATCGAGATACCGTGTGTCATGGTGATTGACGCTGGATAGCGGCATACCACTATTTTCTCCCTATATGGAAAGAACGACTGCACATGACCGACAGCCGTGTCGTCTGGCTGCCACGGAAGGTCGACGACGAATCGTTCGGCGGGTCCCTCGACGTCCATTACTGGGACGGCGGCGACGTGTTCCCCTCCGATCCGGCGAAGGTGGGCTTCCTCGCTCCTCCGCTCGAGCCCGGCCGGGAGCGAACCGTCCTGAAGCGCATACTTCCGCGCGTCGGCGGAATCGAAGTCCTGCAACTGCTCAGTTCCGGTTACGAGTACCTGCGCCCCTTCCTTCCCCTGCTGCCTGCGGGCGCCCGGGTGGCGACCGGACGGGGCGTGCACGGCCAGGCCACGGCCGAGCACGCCACGGCACTGCTGCTGGCGATGACGCGCGGCCTGGACGTCTTCCAGCGCCGGCAGCAGCGGGGTGAGTGGCGGCCTTCCCGCTTCTCCACCCTTCTCGGGAAGACCGTCCTGGTGCTGGGGCAGGGGGCGGTGGGGGGTGCCGTCGCGAGTCGGCTGGCCCCGTTCGGGTGCCACGTCGTACGTGTGGCGCGTTCCGCGCGGGACACTTCGGAGGGCCGCGTCCACGCGATCGCCGAACTCCACGACCTGCTTCCCGAGGCGGACGCCGTCGTGGTGTGTGTTCCGCTGGCGGCGGGGACCCGCGGCCTGCTCGGTTCCACCGAACTGTCCCTGCTGCCCGACGGCGCCGTCGTCGTCAATGTGGCCCGCGGCGAAATCGTGGACACCCCGGCCCTCGTCGAAGAGGTCGCGACGGGGCGGCTGCGGGCCGGGCTGGACGTCACGGCACCGGAGCCCTTGCCGTCCGGTCACCCCCTTTGGGGACTGCCCGGCGCCCTGGTGACACCGCACACCGCGGCTTTCACGGACGCCTTCGACGCCGCCTCGGCCGCCTTCCTGAGCCGGCAAGTTCACCGCTACGCGAGAGGTGAGGCGCTGTTGAACGCCCTCACGCTCCCCGAGGCCGCGGAAGAAACGCCCTGACGGACGACACGGCACGAGCCCGGCACACGGGTCCCCCGGTCGGGCCGGCCGCACCGCGGAATCCCCGCGGCATCGCGGAAAGAGTCGGCCGAGACACGCGAACCGGCGCCCGGCTCGTAGGTTCTCTCCCTTCCACACGCTGGATGGCGAACATCCGCGAGTCGGCCCTCGAAGGTCTCGACACCGCGGCCCGCGGGAGCAAGCACGGCGGCCGGCCACCCGCCATCATCGACGACATGCTCCACACCGTGCTCCGGCGACGGGCGAACGGCGAGTCCGTCGAGCGGATTCAGCCCGGCCTGATCACCCCCACCGGCAAGCGCAAGGGACAGAACCCCTCGGCCGCCGGCATCCACCGCGCGCTCACCGGGCACGCCAAGCACGAGGCGTACCCCGAAGCCGGCGAACAGGCCCACGCCGACTTCGCCGCCCTCCGGTCCGACGTCCCCGGACCCCGCCTCGCTTCCGATCACGTCCGTCGTTCCAGGGGCCGGACCGTCGGTGTTTGTCCGAGGGCGACACTCCCTCCAACCACCGAGAACGTAGAACCGCCAGTGTGTTGACACGGCGAGGGACGGCATACATAACATGTATCTAGAGGATGTCACAGTACGTCATGCCACGAGACCAGTGCCGAGCGCGTCTTGAGGTGCCTTGCGCAGTGAGGGGAAACGCATGTCCGGAGGCGGACAATACCTTGTCCGCCTCCGGACATGCGATCCACCGAGGGGGGTGCGTCCAGTGATCCGTCAAGAAGAGTGTGCGCGGTACAGGCCACGTCCCGCCCGCTGGATGCGCGAGGTGCCGACCAGCCGGTCGAGCGTGCTGCGCACGGCGTTGATGCTCCCGGCGTCGGTGTCCCGGCCGAGTGCGGCGGCGACGTCACGCGCCCGGACGGCAGTTCCGCCGGTGCCCGCGAAGAACTCCATGATCTGTTCGGTGAGCCTGCCGTACTTCCCCTGTTCCTGTGCGGTCCTCTCGGACCCGCGCCGGACGGGACGCACACGTTCCGGTGCGCCTTCGTGTGCCCCTGTCCGGTCATCGGCCACGGCCGGTGCGGCCGCCGGGGAGGCGGGTTCAGCCGAGCCGGCCGGCTCGGCCACGGGTGCGTCCACCACGGGGCCGGACGCCGCGGGGCGGGATGTCGCGGGGAGAGCCGTCTCCATCAGTCCCTGCAGCGCCGCCAAGGCCTGCTGCACCGACCCCAGATGCGCCGTCACCGCGGCCAACTCGCGTTCGAGAGCCTGCCGCTGGGCCTCCAGACGGTGCAGTTCCTCCTGCAGGTTCTCCGCGGTGATCTCAATGTTCCGTGTCTTGTGGGTTACCGCGACCATGTGTCCCTCTCATCCTGAACCCTTCCTACCGCGCATCCGCACGCTTCGTTTCCGCGCCCGTTCAGCCACAGAAGTGAACCTTGTGCACAATACGCAGTAGCTCATCCGGGATATAGATTAGTACGGCGGTCGGTACACAACCGATGGGCAGCGTGACACACGTGCGTGGTTGCTGCACAGTGAGATCCGCACTTTGCCCGAGATCGTGGCGGATCCGGTAGGGGATGCCGCGCAGCCGGACCCTCATGACTCCGGGAAACGCGGCTCGGCTGACACTCCATACCGGTCATTGTCGGCACCGCTTGCTGTGAAACGCAATGGGATCCGAAAGCGCGGCGGGCGTCATGGGTCTCCGACGAGGCACCCGGCGCACGGGATCCTCCGGACGCGGTACGTGCCCGAGCCGCGAGGGACGCACGGGGAGCCCGGACCCGGCACCAGGGGATCCGGCGTGACGGCCTTGAGTATCACGTTCGCCTGTTCCTCCGCGTGAGCCGATGGATGCCACTGTTGCTTCGGCATCTTTATCATGCTTCCGACGTGTTGTACCCTTCCCGTCGACGACGCGTTGTCGTAATGGGAGCTTTTACGTGCATCGTCCGCCCCTTGCCGGGCCGAGTCGGGCAGGAGTCATGACAACCTTGTGTTCGGCGTCATACACTCATGGAGTGCTCGACTCCCGATGCCGGAGTTCTCACGAGGAGGGCGGCTCCATCGCCTTCGCGGCGTTCTCCCGCCCCGTCCGCAGCAGTCCGAGTTCGGCCTCCGTGAAGGAGGCGTCGAACCCTCCGCGGGACCGCCGGGACGCCGCGTGCGCCCTGGACACCAGCCGCCTCTCCTCCGCGGTGAGACCGTCGATGCTGGAGGCCGCCCTGATCCAGGCGGGCAGCGCGGACAGCCCCTCGCGCTTGGCGAACGTGATCGCCTGCTCGCCGCTGAGGGCCCAGCTCAGTATCCAGAAGCGGCGGTGTGCCACCTTCTGGTGATCGTTCCAGCGCGCCCGGTTGGCCTCCGACACCCGCTGCTTCTGCCGGAGTCTCTTCGCGGCGTTCGCCGGATCGCTCCACCAGGCCCGGTTGCCCTCCGAGATGCGTTGTCGGCGCACCTTCTTCTTCTCCGTGTTCGCGGGGTCGTTCCACCAGGCCCGGGACACGTCCGCCGCGCGCCGGCGCCGGAACCGCTCCCCGGGGGGCACGGAGTCGTCGTGGTCCGTGTGCTCGGGCAAGGAGACCTCCGCTCGCTCGGATGCCCGGCGTTCACCGCACGAGGGGGTGAGCGGCGGGCGAAACGATGTGGATGGAGAATTCCGCTCCCGGATCGATCGGGTCAGGTCGATCGGTCCGGGCGGTCCGGGGCGAGTCATGCCCCGGACCGGTTTTCTCGGGCGGACGCTCACGGCCGCCCGGCGAAGGCGGACGGGCCGGTGGTTCAGTCCTTCGGGTGCGTGCCGATCGTCACGGCGACCGGGCCGTGGGCCGTGCCGGGGCGTGTGGCGCCCATCGTGTTGCGGGCCAGGGCCTGGGCCACGGTGTGTGCCTTGGTCACGGCGCGGTCGGCGACGGGGCCGGCGTACATCCGCCCCACGGTCGCGGTCCACAGCGACAGCCAGCGGTCGAAGTGCTCCTGGCGGAAAGGGGAGACCGCGTGCAGCGCACGGTGGGGCCGCAGGGCGTTCCTTCGGTACACACCGGGGGTGAGCAGGGAACTCTCCCAGAAGTCGGTCATGATCCGGAGGTGACCGGGCCAGTCGATGTCGACCGCCCGGGTGAAGAGCGGGCCGATGAGGGGGTCGGCGACCACCCGGCCGTAGAAGGCGCGCACCAGGGAGTCGATGTCCTCGCGGGTGCGGATGTCGTCGGGGGCGGGTGCGGCCGCCGGGCCGGAGCCCGGCTGTTCGGCACCGGTCATGACAGTCCTCCGAACACGAGCGCGGCGAGCTTGAGCACTTCGCCGACGACGTACAGCACGTGCGGGCGGGACGGTGGAGGCGTCCGGCCTGCGATGATCCGCCGGGCGGGCGGCACGGCCGCCGCCCGCCCGTGCGGTGACGGTTACTTGCTGAGCCAGAGGTCGGGGCCGAAGACCTCGTAGTGGATGCCGGCGGGGTGCAGGCCCTTGTCGAGGAGGCTGCCCCGGACGGCCCGCATGAAGGGCAGGGGGCCGCAGAGGTAGGCGGTGGCGTCCTCGGGCAGAGCGAGGTCGGTGAGGTCGGCGCGGCCGCCGCGGACGTGCGGGAGGGCCGACTCCGCGGCCCCGGACTCGTACCACAGGTGCAGCGAGGCGCCGGGAAGACGGGAGGCCAGTTCGGTGTGCTCGACGCGGTGGGCGTGGTGGGCGGGCGAACGGTCCGCGTGGACGACGGTGACCTGGCGGGAAGAGGAGGAGCGGGCCAGGTGGTCGAGCATGGAGAGCATGGGAGTGATGCCGATGCCGGCGGAGGCCAGCACGACCGGGCCGTCGCCGTCGGGGAGGACCAGGTCGCCGAAGGGGAGGGAGACCCGCAGGACGTCGCCGGCACGGGCATGGGTGTGGAGCCAGGTGGAGACCTCGCCGTCGGGGGCCGAACCGTCGGCGGCGCGTTCCCGCTTCACGGTGATGCGCCAGGTCTTGCGGTCGGGAGCGGTGGAGAGGCTGTACTGGCGTATCTGCCGGGCTCCGTCGGGGAGTTCCACCTGGACGCTGACGTACTGCCCGGGCAGGAAGGGCCGGGTGGGCAGGCCGTCGGGGCGGCGCAGGACGAAGGAGGCGGAGTCGGCGGACTCCTCGGTGCGCTCGGCGATCTCCATCTCGCGCCAGACGTCGCCGTTGCCGACCTGCGCCTCGGCGTACAGGCGCGCCTCCATCGCGATGAGGGCGTTGGCCATCAGCCAGTAGACCTCGTCCCAGGCGGCGGCCACCTCGGGGGTGACGGCGTCGCCGAGCACCTCGGCGACGGCGCCGAGGAGGTGGCGGCCGACGAGCGTGTACTGATCGGGGGTGATGCCCAGCGACGCGTGCTTGTGGGCGATGCGGCCGAGGATCGCGTCCGGGCGCTCATCGGGGCGTTCCACCAGGACGGTGGCGAAGGCCGCGACCGCGCCGGCGAGGGCCTCGCGCTGGGCTCCGCTGGCCTGGTTGGCGCGGTTGAACAGGGTCCGCAGCAGTTCCGGGCGCTCTTCGAACATGTGGCGGTAGAACAGCTCGGTGATCGTGCTCAGGTGAGCGCCCACGGCCGGGAGCGTGGCCCGGACGACGGGGGTCGACTGCGCGGAGAGCATGAGGAGCTCCTATCTCGCATCCAAGATGCCAATTAAAGGGAGAAGCTGATGGTGATCGACAGTGTGAAACGCGACCAGGTGGTGTGCCACGGTTTTCAGCTGTTCGGGACGCCGAGGGACAGGAGGACGGGGCCGGTGGGGGAGGTGACGAGGTCGTTCACGACGAGTCGGTCCAGTGAGGTGTAGAAGGCCTCCTGAGCCTCGCGCAGGGCCCGCCGCAGCCGGCACCCCCCGGCCAGCGGGCAGGGGGCGTCGCCCTCGCACGTGACCGTCTCGCGGCCCCCTTCCAGGGCCCGGACCAGGCGGCCCACTCCGATGTGCCGGCCCGTCCCGGTCAGGGTCAGACCGCCGTTGCGTCCTCGGCGGGCCTCGACCACACCGAGGTGCTGGAGGTGCGCGATGGCCTTCGCCATGTGCGTGTAGGGCACCCGCATGGCTTCGGCGATCTCCCGGGTGGTCAGCAGCTCGCCGTCGTCGACGACGGCGAGGCGCATCACCGCACGGAGCGCCAGATCCGTGTACTTGGTCAGTCGCACGGTCACATCGTAGCTAACTTGCTTTTTGGATTCATATTTAAAGAGTGTGGTGTGCGTCTCTTCCCCGGTTCCGCGACGGATGGTGTCACAGTGGCATGTTCCGTCCGGTCCATGGATGTGACGCTGAACAAAAACTTCCGGGATGCGGCGGACCTCGCCGAAGTCCGGACGAGGCGAAGAGGGAGCAGCCGTGCCCGCGCACTTCGACACGTCGGCCGACACTGCGGCAGCACACCCGAATCCTGACGGAAAATGGCTGGTGGGGCTGGGGACGTCCGTCCATGACGGCCTCGTGTGGCACTACTACCTCATCGACCGGGCCGCCGATGCCGCGGCCGCCGCGGACGAGGCCCTGCGGCGCGCCCGGCTGGAGGCGCACCGGCTGCCGCGGGGCGGAGGCGAGCCGGTCGCCTACGAGATCCGTCGCATGCGCCAGGACCTGTTCGGACAGTGGGTGCTCCTACGTCCCCGCCCGGACGACACTGTCCTTGCCGCCTGCGGGTGAACACTGTTTGCTCGACACGGACATCTCGTAACGGTCCGGTCCGGGCCGCTCGCCCGGCGGGCACGCGTCGGCCGCTTCGGGGCGGGCTCCCGGGATCACCCGGCCGGCCGCCAGCCGAGGGCGGGGCCGAGGCGTTCGGCGATGTCGGTGAGGATCTGTGCGTGGTCCTCGTGGTCGAAGGTGAAGGGCAGGGCGAACGCGACCTCGTTCACCTCACGGTAGACGGGGTGGGCGTGGAGCCGTTCGGCGACCAGCTGGCTGGGCCCGACCAGGTCGGGCGCGAACAGCAGGCGTTCGGGTCCCTGCGGGGCGGCGGTCCGCGGCAGCCGGATGCGGGCGTACGCCTCGTACTTCGCGCGCTGCTCCCCGGTGGCGGTGTCGGTCGGGATGACGACCATGCTCTGGGAGACCCGCGCCCGGTCACCGTCGGGGTGGTGGGCGCGGAACTCGCGGACGTGGGAGAGCTGGATGGCGGCGAAGTCCGGCTCCGGGCGGCCCGGTACCGGGTCCGCGTCGGCCTTGACGACGCTGCCGGTGAGGAAGTTCATCGCGTGCCGTCCCGCCCATCGGGCCGAGCCGAGGCTGCCGCCGCCGTACCACATGCGCCGACCGAGGCCGGGAGAGTGCGGCTGGACGCGGCCGGAGTAGGACTCGAGGCCCTCGGTGCCGCGGAAATCGGTGACCGGTTCGCCGCGCACGCAGTCCAGCAGCCGGCGCACGCGCTCGTAGCCGAACCGTTCGGCGTCCGCGGTGTCGGGGTGCAGCGCGTTCTTGACCCGCTCGTACTGCGCCGGCCGGCCGGCGCTCACTCCGGGATGCAGACGACCACCGGACAGCAGGTCCACGGTGGCCAGGTCCTCGGCCAGGCGCAGAGGGTTCTCCCATGCCAGCGGGATGACCGCGATGCCCAGCTCGATGCGGGTGGTGCGCTGGGAGGCCGCCGCGAGCACCGCGACGGGGGAGGAGATGCCGAACTGCAGGTGGCGGTTGCGTACCCACGCGCTGTCGAAACCGAGCCGCTCGCCCAGCTCGATGAGCCGCAGGGTCGATTCGTGGCCCTGGCGGGGATCCGCCTCGTCGAACAGCCCGATGGTGAGGAAACCCAGCTTGCGGAGCTGCTTCGAGAGCATGACGATCTGCCTTTCCCCTGGTGCGACGCACACGGTGCGCACCGTGCCGCTGGTTGCGTGGCGACACGGCAACGTGGGAAAACGCCCCACTGTCGCACACAGGATAGTGGTTCCGGCCATGGCCGGAGAGCGTCGGTCCGTTCATGCCGCGCCTGCCGGGGTTGTCAAGTCTCCTTGAAAGTGCAAACGTTGAACGGGAACTGACATGGTGGGTCCGCAGCGGACCACCGTGCTCCCCCACTGCCAGGAGTGTGACGTGCGCCTTCTCCGTTCACGCCGGATCCTCCCGCCCGCGGCCGCCGCGGCGGCCCTGCTCACCCTCGTGACCGGGCCGCAGGCGGCCGCCGACACGTTCCCGTCCGGCCGCCTGTACACGGGGTCCGGTCGGTCCGGCACCGTGATGGACATCGATTACTCCGACCCCGGCGTCTGCCGGGCGCTGCCGGCCCCGGCGTGGTCGTACGACGTCCTCGCGGAGAACGACGTCGACCTCTTCTTCCGCCCCGGCTGCCGCACGGGGGCACCCGGCGAGGACGGCGACCTGTACTACCGCGTCGGAACCCTGGGCACGGGGGACTTCCCCTGGGCGGTGGCGAGTTACCGCGTGCGTCCCGCCGGCCAGTAGGCACCGCGCCCGGCCTCTTCCCGCCCGGCGCGCGTGCTCGAGCGTCCGGAGGCGTCGTCCGCCCAGGTCACCGGGCCGCTCGGTGAGGCACTCGCCCGGAACGGGCTCGCGGTGCTGCCGACCGGTGACCGTACCGGCCGCAGTGGGCCGAAGAGCCGTCCGGCGTACCGCTGGTTCGCCGGCACCGGACAACGCTGCCGGTTCCCGGCGCCGGCGGACCGCGTCCGCCCGGGACCGGTGATGTCCTCACCGGTCCCGGGCGGACGCGGTTCCTCACTGTCTACACTGTGCACACGGTTGGAACGGCCGACGGTACCGGTCCGGCCGACGCGTCGGCCGGTTCGCACTCGCGCTCCTGGCTCGGGGACGTCCCGATCGCCTGAGGCGCGCGTTCCGCTCACCGGCGGGACGGGGAGGATCCGGCCCACCGGCACACACTGTTATGTTCGCACCGGCCATACGGTGCCCCAATTCTCCAGGATCCGGACCTTGAGTGCCTTCATCGCGCCCCCGACGCCCACCTACGCCGAAGCCGACACGAGGACCAGGGCGGCCAAGCTCGTCAGCGACCTCCTCAGCCCCGGTCACCTGGTGATCGCTCTGCTCCTCGCCGTCGGCTGGAGCAGCACCGGTGGCCCGGCCGGCCTCGGGTGGGGTCTGCTGGCGGCGGTGTTCTGCGGGTTCGTGCCCCTCGGGATCATCCGGGCGGGCGTGCGGCGCGGCACGCTCACGGACAAGCACGTACGCGTCCGCAGCCAGCGCGTGATGCCCCTGAGCGCCGGGCTGGTGTCGGTACTGGCCGGCCTGGCGCTGCTCGCCGTGCTCGGGGCACCGGGCGACGTGTCCGCCGTCGTGATCGCGATGCTCGCGGGCCTGGTCAGTGTCCTGACGGTCACGTTCTGGTGGCAGGTCTCCGTGCACAGCGCCGTCGCGGCGGGCACGGTGACCGTCCTCCTGCTGTGCCACGGCTGGCGGATGCTGCCCCTGGCCGCGCTCGTCGTCGTGGTGGGGTGGTCCCGGCTGGTGCTGAAGGCGCACACGGTGGTCCAGCTGATCTGCGGGGCCGCCCTGGGAGGGGTGAGCTGTCTCTTCTTCCAGGTCGCACGCTGACACCGGCTCCGCGTCGTTCTCCACCAGCCGTCGCGGAGCCGGTGCCGCGGCGGGTCCGCGGGCGGCAGGGAGCGTCCGCCCGCGGACCACTGTCCGAACCCGGCTCCGCGACTGTCCCACGAGTGGCCGCGGAGCCGTTCGGACGGATCCGGCGGGCGTCACGACCGTTACCCGCCCGCCGGATCGTCCCCGGCCGGGATGACCCCGGGTTCCCGGCCGGGAGCACCTGTCAGGAGGAGGCTGTCCTGCGGGCGATCAGGGCGACCGCGGCCAGGGAGTCGCGATGGGCGCGGAAGACCCTGCGCATCTCCCGGACGCGGTCGCGTGCGGCGGGGTCGGAGATGATGTTCCGGGCGAGTCGGGCCGCTCCCAGCGGACCCTCGTCGGCCACCACCCGCCGGGGTTCCAGCAGGGCCATGGGCGCGGTCTCGGCCCGCTCGACCGTCAGCCCGTGGCGGGACAGCAGTGCCGTCCACTCACGCACCGTCAGGGGGCGGGCGTTGACCTTCAGCGGCCGGGCCAGCGACCGGCGGATGTCCTGCTTCACCCCGTCCGCCAAGTCGTCCGGGAGAAGAGCGACTTCGTGCACGGCGTACCTCCCCCCGGTGCGCAGCACCCGGTGGACCTCCGCGACGACGGCGTCCTTCGCCGTGTCGCTCCGCATGGTCAGCATCGCCTCGCCGACGACCACGTCGGCGCTCCCGGCGTCGAGGCCTGTGGCGGCCGCGTCCGCGACGCGTACGCTCCCCCGCCCCCGCAGAACACGCTCCAGAGTGCTCGTCGTGAGGGCGTCCCGCTCCACACCCGTGTAGGAACGCGGTCCCTGCGCCACGATCGCCGAGGCGGTGGTCCCGGTGCCCGGCGCGATCTCCACCACGTCGAGTCCGGACAGGTCGCCGAGAGCGGTGAGCATGGTGCGGGTGAGTTCCGCTCCCCCGGGCCGGAGCACCCGTTTGCCCAGCGACCTCAGCAGCGCGTATCCGGGAAGGGGGCCGGTGTGCGGACCGGGGCGGTTCTCGGGGACGGCCATGGTCGGGTCCTCCGCGTACTGGAAAGTGAGGGCTCCACGGGAGAGCGGCACCAGAGTACAACGGTGTGATCCGATTTCACATTCTCTTGTCGGCCACGTCCACCGGGGAAAGGTCCGGACGGGAGATCCGTGCCGCCCGCCGAAGGGTGGATGAGGGCGGGCGACACGGACCGGATCCGCGGAGTCGGGGCCTCGGCTCCGCGGAGACTCGGGCGGGACCGCCGGTCGGCGGTCCCGTGGGTTTCCCGGTGGGTCCACTCAGACAGTGTTACTCGATTTCCGGAATGGTGTTGACGTCCGTCCGTCATGTGTCGCACGCCCGGTGGCCGTGGCACGGCCCGCAGACGCCCGGTGGGGTCGGGAGCGCGGGGCACACGTGCTCCGCGGTCACCGACGCCGTCCACGAGATCCGCCGGCGAAGTGGGGGACGCCGCCGGGGAAGGGGACGCCTCATCCGCGTACCGCGGCGGTGGCGTGGTCCCACAGCCGGTCGGCCGCTTCGGTGTCCACGGCGTGGTCGGCCACCCCGCCGGGGCGTTCGTCGTCGGCGGTCACGACCGGGGCCTCCTGGTTGTCCTCGAAGTAGCGGCCGGTCACCCCCTCCACCAGCGGCGACGCGGCGAGCAGGACGGACGTGGCGGCTCCCTGCCCGGGGTTCTTGTAGTAGGGCTGCGGAATGATGTCGCCGTTCTCGTCGATGGCCCCCAACGCGCGCATGGTGGCGTCGTCGACGTGGCGCTGGAGGTTGGTGCTGATCCAGCCGGGGTTGAGGGCGTTGGCGGTGATGCCGTCCCCGGCCCAGCGGCGGGCACCCACGGCCAGCAGCACGTCCGCCGTCTTCGACTGCCCGTAGGCCGCCCAGCGGTCGTAGGGACGCCGCTCGAACTGCGGGTCCTCGAAGTCGAACGGCGTGCCCCGGTGCGCGCCGGAACTGACGACCACCAGACGGGCGGCACCGGAGGCGCGCAGCGCACCGTGGAGGGCGGTGGCCAGGGCGAAGTGCCCCAGGTGGTTGACGGCCAGCTGCATCTCCCAGCCCTGGGCGGTGACCTGGCGGGTCGGGAGCGCCATCACACCCGCGTTGGCCACGAGGATGTCCAGGGGACCCTGCCAGGCTTTCGCGAAGGCGTCGACGGAGCCGAGGTCCGCCAGATCCAGGAACCGGACCTCGACGGGACCGGAACCGGACCCGAGGGAGAGGCCGCGGAGGGCCTCCTGCGCCGCCCGCGGGTCACGTACGGCGGCGGTGACCTCCGCCCCGGCGGCGGCCAGTGCCCGGGTCGTCTCCAGGCCGATTCCCGAGGCGCCGCCGGTGACGACGGCGCGTCGGCCGGAGAGGTCGACACCGGCGAGGACCTCGGTGGCGGTGGCGTGGGAGTGGAAGGGGGTGCTCAGGAGGGCCGAGTCGTGCATGGATCCACCTCGTCGAGGGGTCGGGGGAACAACGTACGAGCCACGCTACGACCGCCGATCCACCTTTCCTATAATGCAAACTCCAGTTTTCTTGCTCGATCGTCCAAGATGTGCCAGGTTCGAGGGGAGCCGCCGGGACAGGGAGGGGAGGTGGGTCATGGACCCGCTGGAGGACGTGCTCGATCTCCTCGACGTCCGTGGTCACGTGTCCGCGGGCTTCGTGGCGGGCGGGGACTGGGCGGTGGGATTCGCTCCGCCGTCCGGGGTGAAGTTCAACACCGTCCGGAAAGGACGGTGTTGTCTGACGGTCGGGGAATCGGTCCGTGTCCCCCTCGCCGAGGGCGACTGCTTCCTGCTCACCCGGCCGGTGTCCTTCGTGCTCGGCAGCGCCTGGGACAGGACACCGGTGGACGCGGAACCGTTGTTCACGGCTGCCGGGGACACCACGGTGCGGGTGGGGAGCGGTGACGACACCGTGCTGGTGGGCGGAGGCTTCTCGTTCGGGGACCGGGCGCGGACGCTGCTGCTGGACTTCCTGCCCCCGCTCATCCACATCCCCGCCGACACTCCCCAGGCCGACGCCGTGCGATGGGCGCTGACGCAGATCGCGCGTGAGCTGAACCACCGTTCCCCGGGATCCCGCCTGGTGGTAGAGCACCTGGCCGTGGTCATGCTCGTACACGTGCTGAGGCTGCACCTGACCCGGGAGACCGCTGCCGGGCCGGGCTGGCCGGCCGGGCTGGCGGACCCGGTGGTGGCGCCGGTGCTCTCGGCCGTGCACGACCGCCCGGCCCACCCGTGGACCGTCGCCGAACTCGCCGCTGTCGCGCGGGTGAGCCGTTCCGCGCTGGCCGCGCGGTTCAAGGACGTGGTCGGCCGGCCCCCGCTCGACTACCTGACCCGCTGGCGCATCGAACTGGCGTCCCGCGATCTCAGGCAGGGAAGGGAACCGCTCGCGACGATCGCCCGCAGGGTCGGCTACGGGTCCGAGAGCGCGCTGAGCACGGCCTTCAAGAGGGTGACCGGCGTCTCGCCCAGCGACTACCGCGGCGCGGGCCGGGCACGGCGCGGATCCTGAGCCGGACCGGCACCACCATGGCCCCGCGCCCGGTACGTTCCGTGCTCCCCGGCCACGGAACGCGCACACGACCCGCCGGAAAGCACATGTGATCGTCGTGAAGCGGCCCGAGGGCGCGCCGTGCCGGGCAGGAGGGCCGTGTCCGGGACCGGTCGCCGAGAGCGGACCGCTGTGGCCCCGGGCTCCGCCGATCCGGAACACGTGCGGGGCGCCGCGTTCCCGTCCCCGGGGACGATCGGCCGACTGATCCCCGGCCCCCTGCGACGCATACGCCTCACGGGCCGTGCGAGGGCATGGCGCTCGCGCCGGTGCCGTCCGCGGGCGGTCCCCGGGACGCGACGTGCCGACGACGGAAAGCGACGGGCGGGGTGACACGCGCGGCGGGCCGGCCGCCGCGACGACGGGCCGGCCGACTCGCCGGTGACGGGACGGAGCCCTGGGTCAGGCGGTTTTGAGAGCCTTGCGCAGGGTCTGCACGGCCTGCTCGATCGCGGCTGTGGCCGCGCGGGTGCCGCGTACGGTGTTGAGCATCATGAAGTCGTGCAGGATGCCGTTGTAGCGCACGCTCGTGGTGGGCACGCCGGCCTCGGTGAGCTTACGGGCGTACGCCTCGCCCTCGTCGCGCAGCACGTCGTTCTCGTCGACGATGACCAGCGCCGGGGGCAGTCCCGCGAGGTCCTCCACGGTGGCGCGCAGCGGGGACGCGGTGATCTCCGCCCGCTGGGCCGGATCGGTCGTGTAGCAGTCCCAGAACCACGCCATGGCCTTCGCCGTCAGGAAGGGCCCGTCGGCGAAGACGCGGTAGCTCTCGGTGTCCTGGGCCGCGTCGGTCACCGGGTAGTACAGGGACTGGTGGACGAACGTGACGTCCCCCCGCTGCTTGGCCATGATGGCCAGCGCGGCGGCCATGTTGCCGCCCACCGAGTCGCCCGCCACCGCCATGCGCGAGCTGTCGAGTCCGTGCCCGGCACCCTCCCGCGTGATCCACCGGGCGGTGGCGTACGCCTGCTCGACGGCCACGGGGTAGCGGGCCTCCGGCGAACGGTCGTACTCGACGAAGGCGACGGCGACGCCGGCACCCGTGGCGAGTTCGCGGACGAGGCGGTCGTGGGTGGCGGCGTCGCCCAGCACCCAGCCGCCCCCGTGCACGTACAGGACCACCGGCAGGTCGCCGTCGGCGCCGACGGGCCTGACGATCCTGACGCGGACGTCACCGACCTCGGCGGGCACGGTCACCCACTCCTCGTCCACGTCGGGCTTGTCGACCGGCCCGGCCTGCGCTTCGTCGAGCACCCTGCGGGCGCCCTCCGGGCCGAGTTCGTACAGGAAGGGGGGCTGCGAGGTGGCGTCGGCGAATTCCTGTGCCGCCTGCTCGAGAACCGGTTTGCTCATGACGGAGACTCCTGTGCGTGAATATGGACGTATTGCGTCCGGCGGTCGGCGCATCACCGGACGGACCGACGGGTGTCCGGCCGCCCTCGTGGGCCGTCCGGCGGCATGCCGACCGCCTGCCCGGTCCGTACCGGGGGGCGTCACCACTCGTGAGGACGGAGGCTCGAAAGCGATTCCACAGAAGATGACCGGAGACGGAAGGAACATGTGACACACGTCGCCCGGTTTTTCGTCCCCGACCGTCGGACGACGTGCCCGCCCGGACCGCGAGGAGCGGAACACTGTTACCACGGGCCGCCGGACCGCGCGCGTGCGTGACCGTGCTTCTCGGACAGGGCCCACCGTGTCACACGTCCTCGTTTCCCCTGTTCCTTGTCGGTGAGTCCGCGGCGACAGGAACGACGGGTGGCCACTGCGGAACGGCGGTCCGCCACTCGGTTCCCGTGGGAGGAACCGGCGGGGCCGGCCTGTGAGCGGCGATCGGACCGGCCGAAGCGGGCGTGTCCGTGCTCGTGGTCGGCGAGCGGTTCGTCCGGCCTCCCCCACCACGCGTCGGCGTTCCCCTGGTAACCGGACGTGCCGTGACGTACATTCACTGGTGTCACACCATCCCAGACGGTTTCGGCCGGGCCGTACGCAAGTCCGTCTCCCGGCAGGCATGTTCTCCGCACGAAGGACCTGCATTCATGCCCGCAATCCTGATCCACGGCGTTCCGGACACCCACCGTGTGTGGGACGGTGTCCGCGCGCATCTGTCCCGCAGTGATGTGGAGGCATGGGACCTGCCCGGTTTCGGCACGGCCCGACCCGACGGCTTCGATTCCTCCAAAGAGGAGTACGTGCGCTGGCTCATCGCACGCCTCGAGCGGGTCGGCGAGCCGGTGGACCTGGTCGGTCACGACTGGGGCTGCATCCTGACCGCCCGGGTGGCCTCCCTGCGGCCGGACCTGGTCCGGACCTGGGCGGGCGGCAACGGGCCGATCAGCTCCCGCTACGTCTGGCATCCCCTGGCCAGGATCTGGCAGGACCCGGAAGAGGGCGACCGGTTCATGGCCGGGCTCGAGGCGGAGTCCTTCGCCGCCGATCTGGCCGCGGGCTTCGACGTCCCCGCCGCCGCGGCCGCGGAGATGGCCCGCCACGTGGACACCGGGATGAAGGACAGCATCCTCAGGCTCTACCGCTCCGCCGTCACCGTCGGAGCCGAGTGGGAAGCGGATCTGGCGAAGGCCACCGCTCCCGGTCTGGTCTTCTGGGGCGCGCTGGATCCGGCCTGCCAGATCGAGTTCGCGGACAGCCTGGGCGCGGCGATCGGCGCCCGCGTTCTCAGGCTCGACTGCAACCACTGGACCGTCCTGCAGCGGCCGGCCGAGGTCGCCGCCGCCCTGGAGCAGCACTGGAAGGAGGCCGAGGTCGGCTGAGCCTTCCGTGCCGCCGGCGGTCGTCTCTCGTCGCTCTCCACCCGGGAACGTGATCGCGGTACGAGGCACGGGGCGCTTTTCAGTCCCGCCGGCCGACGGACACCGTCTTCCGGTACGTGACTTCGTACTGCGGCCGGCCGGCTGTTCCCTCGTGCGCCGGCGACGCCGACCCCGTCGCCGCTTCCCGGCCGGAAGGACACCGGGGAGCGGCGGCCCGGGACCGCCCGTGTCCAGCGGGACCGGGGCGGTCCCGGTGAACATGACGGGTGTCTCATGACGGCCGCTCGCTGCTCGCCACGTCCTCACCGGGAGACGCACACGGACGGGGAGCACCCGGAACGGCGGGAGCGGTACGCTCCCGGCGGGTGCGACGGCGGTCAGCCGAGTCGCACGGGAAGGGTGACGAGGCCGTGGATGAGCAGGCTGGGGTGCCACGCCGGTTTCCCGGCCCCCTCGCCGAGGCGCAGTCCCGGGAAGCGGGCGAGCAGCCGTTCCAGCGCGATCCGAGCCTCCGTCCGGGCCAGGGGCGCGCCCAGGCAGTAGTGGATGCCGTGGCCGAAGGCCAGATGCCCCCTGGTCTCGCGGGTGATGTCGAGCCGGTCGGGGTCCGCGAAGCGCTCCCCGTCCCGGTTGGCGGCCAGGAGCGAGACCATCACCAGTGCGCCCCGCGGGATCCGCGCTCCGCCGAGTTCCAGCGGTTCGGCGGCCACCCGGTGGGTGGCGACGTGCACGGGGCCGTCGTAGCGCAGCAGTTCCTCGATCGCCCCGGGCAGCAGTGACGGATCGGCGCGCAGCCGACCGAGCTGCTCGGGGGCGGACAGCAGGGCGAACACGCCGTTGCCGATCAGGTTCACCGTGGTGTCGTGCCCCGCGATGACCATCAGCACCCCCATGGCGATCAGCTCGTCGCGGGAGAGGCGGTCGCCCTGGTCCGACACCTGCGCCAGCGCGCTCATCAGGTCGTCGGCGGGATCGGCCCGCTTGCGTTCGATCAGCCCGTCGAGGTACGCGACGATGCCGTCGGAGGCCCTGACCAGGTCTGCTCCGGGAGCGGACGAGACGATGACACGGGTCCACTCCAGCAGCAGGTGTCTGTCCGCCGCGTCGATACCGAGCATCTCGCAGATCACGGCGATGGGAAGCGGTTGTGCCAGCGCCTTGACGAGGTCCACGTCCGAGTCGGCCGGCAGCTCGGCCATGGCGTCCAGCAGGCCGTCGGTGATCTCCTCGATCCGGGGGCGCAGCCGGGCCACGGTCCTGGGGGTGAACGCCTTGTTCACAAGGGCGCGCAGACGGGTGTGATCCGGCGGGTCCGTGTTGAGCATGTGGGATTCCAGCAGCCTGGCGCCGGCGTGCAGATAGGGGGAGGCGGAATCCATCTGCCGGCCCAGTGCCTCTGTGGCGGCCTTCGCGTCCTTGAGCAGCCGGGGGTCGGTGAGCGCGGCGCGGCAGTCCTCGTACCGGGTGACGAGCCAGCCGGTGACGCCCCGCGGTGTGGTCACCTCCCGGACCGGAGACTCCTGCCGGAGAGCGGCGGCGAGACGGTGGGGGTCGTCGAAGACGTCCTGCCCGAGCGTGAAAGGTCCGGGAGCGGGCGTGGTTGCCGGCAGGGGCATAGGTCTCCTCGGTGGTTGACGGGAACGTCGTGCCGACGAAGGACGCCACTTCCGTGAAGGCGGTGTCACACTGTGCGTCGTGCCGTCGGCTGCCGGGGTGGTCCGTGCGGTGTGGCCACGACATGGCCTCGTGTCACCATAACAATGGTGTGAAGGGTGGGGTCAGGGCGCTTTTGCGTCATCCGCGCGGTGTTCCCCGGACCCGCCGGTGGGCGGACGGGCCTGAGGACGGACCGGTCCGACGGTGTCCGTGACCGCGGCAGCGGGTTCCGGAAAAGCGGAGCATCGGGTTCACGGCTGCGGCGGACGCGTCCCATCGGTATCGAAAGGACCGGCCGGGTGGCCGGCGTGCCCACGCGCCGGTGGGCGGTGCCTGCCTTGGGCACGCGCTCCGTGCGGTGCCGCCCGGCCGGGGCGTGGTGCCCGGCCGGGCGGCGCCGTCTCAGCGGCGTGTCGGGCCGCAGGGGGACAGAACTCGCTGGACGGCCTCGGCCATGGCGCTCTCGCCCCGGGCGTTGGGGTGGGCCGGGGCCGCGGGGGTCTGAGGGACGAGGCTTTCGATCCACTGTTCGCCGGCCGGAGCGCACATGTCGTGTCCGACGGTCGGGGTGTAGGTGTCGGCGTAGGCCGCCCCACCGCGCTTGGCGCGCTGCTTCAGCATGGCGTTGAGCGCCTTGTTCGTGTCCCGCAGGTAGGCGAAGTCACCCGCGGCGAAGGGCACGGACGCACTCGTGCAGCCGACCCCGCTGTCCGGGAAGAGCGAGGGGTAGCCGACGACGACGACCTTCGCCCGGGGAGCCCGCTCGCGTACCTCCTTCAGCACCTGGGTGACCTTGGGGCCGGTGGCGTCGATGACCTCCTGGAGTTCGTCGGTGCCGCCGCCGGTGAAGTGGGTGCGGCACGGCGCACCGGTCGGGTCGGTGGGGGTCAGCTGGGCGCAGGTCCCCAGTACCGTGGTGAAGCCCACGTCGTTGCCGCCGATGCTGACGGTGACCAGGTCCGTGTCCCCGTCGAGCGCGTCGAACTGCGGAGCACCACCGTTCTGACCGGTGCTCAGGTCCGCCGTGGTGGCTCCGGCGCAGCTCACATCGGTCAGCCGGGCTCCCCGGGACGCGGCGACGAGGGAGGGATAGTTGTTGCTGGAACGGGCGCATGCGGCATCGACCTGGGTGGGAACTCCGGGTGCGGACGCGTAGGAGTCGCCGAGCGCCACGTAGTCGGGAGTGCGTGCCGGGGACGGCGCCGCCGCCGCGGGCGAGGCGCTCATCGTCGTGAGGGCGACGACTCCGGCCGTCAGTACGGTGCTGAACAGGCAGGCACGCCGACGCGGTAAGGACTTGCTGCTCTTCTCCACGTTTTTCCTCTCCGGGAGGCGCCGTACCGGCGGCGCCGAGAAGGGTGGTGAACGTGTCTCACCTTTCCGGCGGCGTGGCGCCGGTGTGCGCGCTGAACTCGTTCAGCGCTCCTGGAGACCAACAGACCATATATGTCGGGTGAGTTGTGGTGCCAGCACCGTTTGTCCGCGGATGACATGACGTCCCGGAGGCCATCGTGCGGCCGGTGTCCCGGTGGACCGCGGGCGCAGCGGTCACGCCGGCCGGGACCATGACGGTACGGCCGGGAAATCGTCAGGGGCCCTCCGCGCCGTACGGTGTGGAGGGCCCCTGGCGTCTCCGTGCCGGACGTCAGTCGGCCGTCCAGTACTGGTTGGCCGCCGCGACCGTCTGGAAGTTGACCGCGATGACCTGCGAGGCGGCGATGAGGCTGTCCGCCTTCTCGGCGTAGTCCCCGCGCAACCGATCGCGGACCTCTGCCGACGGCTGTGTCGCCTTGACACCGACACGTGACATTTTGACAGCGAGTTCCCATCCTTCCTGCGGTGTGTCGGTACGCAGGCTGGGCAGCCATGTCTCGCTCATATCGGACTCCTGTCGGATCGGTGGCTACAAGAACAAAGGGGGAAGTGGTGTTCCGGACCGTGTCGCCGACGCGCCGGTGTCCTCAGGAACGGGCGGCTGACAGCGGGTCGACGGCGAACGCCGTGGTGTCCGGGAACGCCTTGGCCCTGGTCGGGTGACGAGCGGCATCCGTGCCACCCCGCCAGGTGGTGATCGTACGACAGTGAAGGGCCTGCCGTGTTCGCGCGTGCGGAAGCGTCCTGTCCTCAGGACGCCGTGGCAGATGCCGCACGGGGGACCCGGTCGTCTCGGCGAGCTGGGCCGTCGTCCGTCAGCGGGTCCTGCCGAGGAGCCTCGTGAGGACGTCGTCGAGGTCGAGTCGATGGTGTTCGTGACCGGCCGGGACCCTCCGGTAGGTCTCCGACAGGAAACGGCAGAGGCTCTTCGTGGTCAGCAGGATCAGTGCCTGCCCCGAGTCGTTGCGGAGCTCCATGCCCACGTAGTCCGAGCCGCACGGAATGATTCTGACATCGCCTTCGCCGGACGTGACGCGTCGGCCCTCCTCCAGCAGGCTCCGCGCGAAGGTCCACGTGGTGGGGGCGTGTCCGCTGTGCACCGCGGGAAACCGGACCCGTACCGCGTAGGGGTCGGAGCAGTCGTAGAGGAAGCGGGCCGTGAGGGGGGACGTCGCCTTGTCGGAGCACACGAGGAAGGCTTCCACGGCCTCTTCCACAAGACGGCCGCGCGCATGTGGGACGCGGATCGGGAGTGTTTCGTCGGATGGGCTCATGGAATGTCTCCGAAGTGGTCGGAAGCCGAGGGGACGGCGGACGGAGGAGCGGGGCCCGAGGTCCGGGCGGCTTCGGCCCGTCACGGCCGGAAGGCGCGCCGGCTCGTTGCGGGCCCGGGCACCCGCGCTACGCACCGCTGCGGCTCCGGCCCCGGCCCCGGCGTTCGGCGGCCGACCGGGACCCGGGGGCCGCCACGGCGGTGCCGCCGTACCCGTCGGTTCCACTCATCGGTCGCGGCCCGGCAGGCCCTGTTCTGTTCGGTGTCATGGCCTTCGTCACTGTCCTCGGAGACGCTCGTGCGCGAGGTGCGGCCCACGACTTCCCACCGACGCCGGCCGGTCCTGCTCTACACCCGAGAAGACAAGGCGCTCACCCTGTTTGTGACAGCGCGTACCGGAAGGGGACCCCGGTCTCCGCGAGGGCGGGAGCGGACCGCGCCTCTGACACCGTATGTGTCAGCCCGTCCCGCCAGTGACACTGTCTTCATCGTATCGCCATGATGCAGTGTTGTTCGTCACAGCTTTTCTCGCGGCACACCCGTACGGCCCCGGGCCGTGCGTGGACAGGAGGACAGTCGGCGTCCGACCGCACCTGACGGGGCTGGTTCCCCCGCTGGCCGCCACCCTTTCGGTCCCGTCGGTCCCGCAGCCCACAAGCCCAGGTCAGGCGGCATTTCAGGAAAGGGCACGGGACTGACGGGACTGTGACGTCCAGTTGTCTCCATCAGGCGCGCGCCTGTGCGCGCGGACAGCGAAGCGTAGGACCACCGCTGATTGGCTCATATACGGTACCTTCGGTCCCGTCAGTCCCGTCGCTTGCCGGTATCAGCCATCTGACCTGGGCTTATGGAATGCGGGACCGAGCGGGGAACGCCCACGGCGCGGGACCGGAACCGCCCGTCCTCGTCCGCCCTGCCGCGTCCTGTTCTCCACGGGACCAGCGGGATCCGAACTTTTGATGCGCGAGGCCGAATGTGCCGTGGGCGAGCCCTGTGCGCTGTTGTTCCGTACGCTAGTCTCTGTGCCGTAAGTGAGATCCTCAGTCCCGTCAGTCCCGTCAGCCACGGACCGGCCAGGCTGGAGCAGCTGCCGAAGGCTGAGCAGGAAGGCTCGAAGAACCCGAAGGACGTCCAGTGCCCGGCCCGGTTCCGACTCGCTCTACGGCCACCGCGGAGCCCGCGGACAGTCGCGCTGCGGCCCTCCGGCGCGTGCGCGACGGGTGGCCCGTTCACCCCCTTGCTCCCGGAACGTGTCCGTGTGTCCCAGCGGAAAAGTGGTGCCACGGTTTCCATGCTGCCACCGTTTCGAGTGAACGCATCGAGACATGGTGGTCCGACCCGCACGGGCAGCCCGGTCCGGCCGACGACGAGCGGACGCTGCGCGTGCGTACCCCGTCCGGAGGACCACACGTCCGGTACCACGACCCGAACCCGGAAATCCGCTACCGCTCCTCCACCGGCTCCAGCCCCGAGGCGGCCCCGGCCCGGCAGCCCGCGGCCCTCCCCCGCCGGCCGGCCCGGGACCCCGAGCTCGACCGCGCCGCCTTCACCGCCGGAGGACTCCTGCCCGGTGGACACCTCGGTGAAGGGGAAGCACGGGAACCGCTGCTTGAGGCAGCCGAGGCCGCGCGTCCGCACCAGCAGCGCCGCGACGCGGCGATCATCGAGTCCGCTCCGTCCACTGGCGCCCCGCGCCCGTTCCCTCCTCGAGGACCCTCATGAGCAGCGCCGAGCCCGCACGCTTCGACGCCGTGGCCGCAGCCGAACAGATCCGCCGGCAGCAGAGTTCCCACCTCGGCCCGACAGCCGGTCAAGGGGTGGTCCCGACCCAGGCCACCGCCGCCGTGCCGCCCGGCGGGCGGACGTCCGGGCTCCTCCCCGACGAGCTCACCGACCGGGGCAACGCGAAGCTGTTCGCGCGCCTGTACAGCGACCGGTTCCGCCACGTCGAAGGGCTGGGCTGGTTCTCCTGGGACCAGTACCGCTGGCGGCGCACCGGAGGGCAGAAAGCGGCGGTGTGGGCGGCCGGCGACATGGCCGAGCAGATGCCCCGCACCGACCCGAGCGGCCTGTTCAGTGACCGGGACCTGGCCGCCCACCGCAGGCGCACCCAGTCCACCGCGGGCATGAAGGCCCTGCTGCAGCAGGCTCAGGCCGCCCCCGGACTGAGCCTGGATCCGGACGTGCTGGACGGCGACATCTACGCCCTGTGCACTCCCAGCGGCGTCGTCGACCTCAGGAACGGCGAGCTGCGCAAACCCGACCCGCTCACCGACATGCACGCGCGCGCCACCACCGTGGGTCCGCAGCCCATGCCGATCCCGAGGTGGGAGGCGTTCTTGCGCGACACCTTCGGCGACGACGACAAGGGCAAGGAGGCCACCGACTTCCTGCACCTGCTCCTGGGCTACTCCGTCACCGGTGACGTCGGCGCGCAGGTCCTGCCCTTCCTCTACGGCTCCGGGGCCAACGGCAAAAGCGTCCTGCTGGATGTGATGATGCAGGTCCTGGGCGACTACGCGAACGCTGCCCCGCCGGGTTTCCTGATGGAGAAGGGCAAGTTCACCGAGCACTCGACCGAGCTGACCGAGCTGCACGGCCGTCGCATCGTGGTGTGCAGCGAACTCAAGCCCAACGACAAGTTCAACGAGGCCCGCGTGAAGCTCCTCACCGGCGGCGACAAGATCACCGCCCGGCGCATGCGGCAGGATTTCTTCACCTTCACGCCCACCCACAAACTCTGGCTCCTGGGCAACCACCGTCCCGAGGTCGGGACGGGCGGCTACGCCTTCTGGCGCCGCATGCGTCTGATCCCCTTCGAGCGCAAGGTCCCCGACGAGCGCAAGATCGACAATCTGGCCGCCGAACTGGTCCGCGACGAAGGGCCGGGCATCCTGCACTGGCTGATCGAAGGCGCATGCCGTTACCTGGCCACCCGCGACTCCCTCACCGGACCCGCCTCCGTGCGCCTGGCCACCGAGGCCTACGAGAAGACCGAGGACCACATCGGCCGTTTCATCGGCGAACGCTGCACCCGGGGAGGCGACGGCCACCCCAACCCCGACCTGCGCGTCGAACAGAAACTGCTGTACGAGACCTACGGCCGCTGGTGTTCGGACGAGGGCATCCGCCCGGCCACCAGCCGTGCCTTCGCCAGTCGCGTCCGGCAGGAGCTCGGCCTGTCCTCCCCGGCCGAGATGATCAAGAACAACGACAGGAAGCTCTATCCCGGCCTGGCGCTGCTCGCCGACGCCGACCAGCAGGAAACGGGGGCAGCGGCCCCCGCGACGGACCAGAACAGAACCGCATGATGACGCAGAGTAGCCTGTGGCATCCGGTCAGCGGGCCTTACCATGGACACCACGGCCTCATACCGAGCGGGACGTGGTACAAGACGAGCGGTGCGCACCACGCACCCGCAGGCCGGAGGCCGGCTGAAGAGAACCAGGAGGGTCCGCGGCCATGAGCTCGTTGCTGAGCGACAGCCAGCTCACCGGTGAAGCAGAAGTCGTGTGGTTGGAGAGCCCTGACGAGCTCGACTACGTCCGCCAGGCCCTGGACAAGGTCAACACCCGGCGCGGCAAGCCCCGTTATGAACGCGACGGCCGCATCGTCGGTTACACCAATCTCACCACGGACGCCGACCGTGACCCCGACAGCGGCCTCTTCGCCCGTCGTACCTTCTTCCTCCTGCCTCACGACCGCCCCAACAACCCCACCGGCCCCTATGAAGTGGGGGCCCCGGGAGAAGCCGTCGACCCCCGGACCATCGAGCCCGGCAGGGTCGGCGCGAAGACCCCCCGCTCCCAGAAGGGCCATTCCGGGGAGGTAACGCCGGCCGGCCGGTAGTGCCCCGGCCGTGACGCGTCCGCATCGTTCGATCGGTGCCGGGCCCACGGCCGAGCGGCCCTGACGAGTTCACGGCCGTCCGGCAGACCGTCCCGGAGAGTCACGGCTCCGGCCGGGACGAGTGCCGGCTGCCGCGTCCGGGCAGGCACGAGGCAGCGCAGGGCAGGCGCGGAGCAAGGCGGGGCAGGCGCGAGGCGGGGCGGGGTTCAGTCGGCCGTGGTGAGCAGGGTGAACACCGCCGAGAAGTCCTGGTCGCCGAGCCCTTCCTCGGTCATCCGCGCGTACAGTTCCCGGGCCCTGGAGGTCACCGGCAGGGGCACCGCGTGGGCCGCGGCCGTGGCGAGCGCGAGGTCGAGGTCCTTGCGCATCAGCGCGCCCCTGAAGCCCGGCCGGAAACCGTTCTCCGCCGGGCTGGTCCCCACCACTCCCGGCACCGGCGGCCGGGTGCGCAGCGCCCAGCAGTCGCCCGAACTCGCGCTCACCACGTCGAAGAGCAGCCTGGGGTCGACGCCGAGGCTCCGGGCGAGCGCGTAGCTCTCGGCGACGGCGACCATCGAGGCGCCCGCGATGATCTGGTTGGCCAGCTTCACGGACACGCCCGCGCCGTGGTCACCGCAGTGCACGATGGTGTGTCCCAGTACGGCGAGCAGCGGCTCCAGTTCGGCCAGGGTGCCGGCGTCGCCGCCCACCATCACGGTGAGGGTGCCGTCGACGGCTCCGGCGCTGGAGCCGCTGACCGGCGCGTCCAGCATGCGCACGCCGTGCCGCGCGGCCAGACCGGCCAGCTCCCTGCTGGTCGGCGGGTCGATGGTGCTCATGTCGATCAGCGTGCTTCCGGGGGGCATCTCCTCGAGGGCGCCCTCGGGGCCGGTGAGGGCCTCGCGGACGTGCGGGCCGTCGGGCAGCATCGTGATCACCACCTGGGCCCCGACCGCCGCCTTCCGTGCGGAGGGGGCGGCTTGCGCGCCGACGGCGACGAGGGCGTCGACCGCCTCGGGCAGCCGGTCGTACACGGCGAGGCGGTACCCCGCCGCGATCAGCCGCTCCGCCATCGGACGGCCCATGGTGCCGAGGCCGATGAAGGCCACCGGGATGCCGGCTTCGGACATGGTGCTTCCCTTCGAGAGACGTCAACTCGCCGCCAGAGGGCAGGAGTTGATGCGTTTTGTGGTTGAATGGGTTGTTTTTATGGATGTTCTTGACGATCTCTGGCTCGTTCCCCTGGGCGAGGGGCCGCTCGGTGCGGGTGGCCGCGTGACGCTCGTGTGCTGCCCCTACGCCGGTGCCGCCCCGACGGCGTTCCTCCCGCTGGCCCGGACGCTGGCCGCGGACCGGCTGCCCGTCACCGTGGTCGCCGCCCAGCTGCCGGGCCGCGGGCGGCGCGTCCGCGAACCCTTCGCGCCGTCCCTGCACGCCCTCGCCGGGCCGCTGGCCGCGGCCGTGGCGCACCTGCCCGGACCCCTCGTGCTGTACGGGCACAGCATGGGTGCCCTGCTCGCCCACGCCGTGGCCGCCGCACTGCCCAGCGCCCCCGCCGAACTGGTCGTCTCCGGCTCCCGGCCGCCTGGCGCGCCCCTGCCCGAGGGGGTACGGCCCTGGGCGGACCGCACCGACGAGGACCTGGTTGCCGGGCTGGTCCGGCTGGGGGCTCCGGCCGAGCCGTTCGCCGATCCCGAGATCCGGGCCCTGGCACTGCCGGTCCTGCGGGCCGACCTGCGGGCCGCCGCGCTGCACCGGCCCGCCCCCGGCCCTCCCCCCGCCTGCCCCGTCACCGCGGTGGCCGGACTGCGCGACGAGGAGGCTCCGCCCGAGGCGGTGGCCGGCTGGGCCGCGTACACGGCGGGCGGCTTCAGCCGGCACACCCTGGACGGCGGCCACTTCCTGGTGGAGGAGTGCCTGCCCGGGCTGGCCGGCCTCCTCGGGGAGGTCATCCGTCGGACGGCTCCAGCCAGATGATGTCGCCGAGGGTCACGGCCAGGTGCGTCATCGAGCTGTTCTCGGTGGCGCCGTGCCAGTGCTCCTCGCCGGGCGGGCACGCCACCACGTCGCCGGCCCGCACCAGCACCGGCTCCTGCCCGCGCACCTGCACGTGGCCCTCACCCTCGGTGATGTAGAGCAGCTGGCCCCCGGTGTGCCGGTGCCAGTGGTTGCGGACGCCCTCCTCGAAGCGGACCAGCAGCACGCTGGAGGTGTGCTGCTCCTCGGAGGGGAAGAGGTCGGTCAGCTGGGCCTCGCCCGAGAAGACCTTCCGGTACTTCTCCGGCAGCGGTTCCAGCGAGTCGGTGTACTCGGCGGGGGTGTTGACGATCATGGTGTCAGTTGTCCTTTCGGGTGAAGGGTCAGGTGAGGCGGGCGGTGAGGCGGGTGGCGAGGCCCGAAGGGGTCGGGTCCTCCAGCAGGTCCGCCAGGCCCAGTCCGCCGCCGAACCGCTCGCGCAGGCGCGCGAGCATCCGTACGGCCGCCAGTGAGGTGCCGCCGACGGCGAAGAAGTCGTCCCCGGGGCCCGCCGGCCGGCCCAGCAGGTCCGTCCACAGGGCGGTGACGGCGGCGAGTGTCTCCGGGTCGGCGGGCGAGGGGTCCGCGGTACCGGCACCGGGCGGGGTCGTCGAGCCGTCCGTGCCCGCGGGTGTGCCGGCGGCGGGCGCGCCGCGCCGTACCTCCAGCTCGACCCGCGGCCGGTCGTCGCCGAGGAAGGCGTCCAGGGCCTGCCGCAGCCGTTCGTCGGGGCCCGGAGGCGGTACGGACACCAGCGGCGCGGGGTGCGCGGCGTCCGGTCCCGGCGGGGTCCGCCCGGCGGGTCCGTCCCGCCGGACCGCGTACACGTTGCGGTATCCGGTGCCGCGCAGCGCGGGCACGCTCTCCACCCGGCAGTCGTAACCGGCCGCCGTCAGCAGGGCGACCAGGGCCGTCACGTCGGCCTCGTGGTGGACCTCCATGACGATCTGCCGGATGCGCCTCCAGTCGCTCCCGTCCAGCGAGCCGAGGATGTCCGCCTCCGCGCCTTCGGCGTCCAGCTTCAGCAGGTCCACCGTGGCGCCACCGAGGCGTGCCAGCACCTCGTGCAGTGCGGTCACCGTCACGCGGGCCGGACGGGCACCGCGCATCCGGGTGACGGCGATCTCCCCGGCGAGCCGGGTGCCGGCCTCGGTTCCGGTGCCGGCGGCGGCGTCGATGGCCGCGCTGATGGCGGCGTGGTCGCCGGTGCCGTCCGCGTACAGGCCGGAGTAGACCGTCGCGCCCGGGTACACCGTCATGGTCGCGGTGCCGTCGGCGCCGCCGACGGCCCAGGGCAGCACCACGACGGGCAGACCGAGTCCGGTGACGTTGGCGGCCAGGGCGGTGAAGGCGTCGGGGGACGGCTCGAAGGCGTAGACGGTCGCCCCGGGGTGGGTGCGCGCCATGTACAGCGAGCACAGGCCGATGTTCGCACCGATGTCGATGATCAGGGGCCGCTCCGGCATCCGGAACCCGCCGGCGGCGTAGACGCGGTCCTCGAAGATCTCCTTCAGGAGGTAGTCCGTCTCATAGGTGTTCAGCTCGTAGAGGGGTGTGCCGTCGGGCAGGGTCCGGTGCGGCAGCCCGTACGGGTTGTCCTCGACCCATACGGTGGCCCGCAGCCGGCCGTCCTCGGGGGCGGCCCGGACCTCGGCGGCGTGGACGCCGTTCTGCAGGCGCAGGAACTCCTCGATCCGGTCGGCGGTGCGCGCCGTGTGGAGCGCGCGGGTGCGGGTGCGGTCGATCAGGCCCTGCGGGGTGAGGGGGGAGGAGGTGCGGGAGTACGTCATGGTGTGCCTCCTTCGGAGGGTGACGGGGTGAACGCGGCCGCCGGGACGACGTAGACCTCTTCCGTGAACACGTCGTCGGCGTCGGCGGCGTCCGTGGAGCCGGTCCGGCCGTGTGTGCGCAGGAAGTCCAGGGCGGGCCCGTTGCGTCCGGTCCGGCGGAACCTCACGCGGAGCGCGTCGACGTCGCCGTCCTCGGCGATCTCCGCGAACAGGGCCTCGGTCACGCCCCGTTCCAGGGCCCGGCAGCTCATCGCGAAGGACTCCACGCGGACCCCGCCGTCGTCCGTCCTGGTGGTGACGGCGGTGGCGATGGTGCCGTAGTCGCCGAACCGGTCGCGCAGGGTGGCCGTCCAGGCGTCGGTTCCGCCGCGGGCCAGCAGGGCGGAAACGTCCCCGCTCGGCACCGTGGCCGAGGTGAACTGGTTGGTGCGGGACAGCAGTTGGGTGATGCGCGGCAGTTCGGCCGGGTCCGCGCGGCGGGCCACGACGACGGTGCCGAGTCGTTCGTTGAGTCGGGAGGTGTCCGCCAGGCCGGCGGCCGCCTCCCGGCGCAGGGCGTCGGCCCGGTAGCCGTCGTTGCGGGTGCGGTCCTCGGCGGTGGAGAAGAACCGGTCCAGCTCCCAGCAGCCGCCCAGCACGGCTTGCGGGTCGGATCCGGGGTCCACGTGCAGCACGGTGACGCCGGGCAGGGACTCGGCGACCTCGGCGCACACGTACGGGTTGTCGTCGACGAGGACGAAGCTGTCGACCCCGAGCCGCAGTTCCTCGGCGAGGGAGACGAGGTTCCGCGACTTCGGCTCCCAGTTGATCCGCGCGGCGACGAAGTGCCGGCGGGCGATCGCCAGGTCGTCGGCCCGCTCGGCGAAGACCCGCTCCACGCTGTCCGGGTCGTTGCGGCTGCACAGGGCGAGGACGAAGCCCTCGTCGTGCTTGCGCCGCAGGAAGCGCTGGACGCCCAGGAACCGGGGGGTGATCTCCAGGTCGGCGGGCTCGCGGTCACCGCAGGCGCCGCCCCACAGGGTGTCGTCGCAGTCGACGGCGATCACCTTGCGGGGGCGGGCGAGGAGGGAGTGCGCCACCCGGGTCAGGCCGATCGCCAGTGCGGCGAACGCCTCCTCCGTGTACGGGATGTGGGCGATGTCGGCGGACTCGGTGTCGTGCACGTCCAGGCCGTCGTGGGCGGCGAACCACTCCTCGGCGTCGATCACCGCGAGGCCCGGCACCCGGGCGAGACCGGTGAGCAGCCGGGAGGCGGCAGGGTCGGCGGGATCAGCGGCATCGGCGGGCTGGGGTCCGGGTGGTCCGGGGCACACGACGAAGACCGTGGGTGTTCCGTGCCTGGCGGCGAACTCCTTCGCCGCCGCGACGAACGCGTCGGCCTGACCGGCCGGGGTGGCCGCTTCGTCCGCACCGTCGGCGGTGCCTCCCGCCCAGTCCGCGGTCCTGATCAGCCCGACGTTGAGGCCGCCGGTGTCGCGGGCGAAGTGGCTGGACGGGGAGAGCAGTTGTTCGGCGAGCTGACCGTACGGCGCGGCCTCCACGAGGTGCGGGGCACCTGTGTGCTCCAGCGCGTCGCGCAGCAGCGGCAGCAGCGGTTCGACGGTGAAGGTCGCGGCCACGGTGATCACGTCACGGGTCGTGGGCCCGGGTGAGTCAGGCATCTGTTCCCCTCGGTTGACTTCGCGTGGCGGCCGTCGCGCAGCATGCGGCCGCACCACGGACTCACAAAAAGTTGGCACTGCCAATCTAATCCGGCGGGGGCACCCCCGCAACGTTGCGCTTGCGGCGAAGATGACCGTCCGGCACGTATGCGGCTTATGTTCTACGGATGAACCCGTGGGGGAACCAGGGGACTTGACGGGTCGTCCGGTTCGGTCGCGTGCCCGGACCTGTACCGCGGGCAGCGGCGTGGCCGGCGAAGGTCCCGGCGCGGTCGCTCACGAGGGCTCCGGCGGGGGGTGATCAGGCCGGCCTTCCTCAGCACGTCCGGGTGCCGGGAGATCTCCGGAGCCGTCGTACCGGTCACCCGGGCCGGCTCACTCGTGGTGTACGCGCCGCGCGCCGGGCAGCGGCTGATGCGCAGCCCGACCGGGTGGGCGAGCGCCGTCGTCCGCGGGGCGAGCCGCTCGGCCGACGGCGGCGAGGCCGGGCCGGTGCCGTACGGCGGGGCGCGGCGGGTGAAATCGAGCGGCCGCGTCCACCAACTGCTCGTCGGGCGGCCTGTCGAGCAGGTCCAGGGCCTCGGCGAGGGTGGAGCCGGGCAGTGCGGTGCGGCCGGTGACACCGGCGAGCGGCATGGACAGGTCCGGGAAGGCCGCCCGCCGCAGGAAGCCGGCCTCGCGCATCCGGTCGGCCGGACGGGAGTCGAACCGGGCGGCGGCTCCGGGCGTCCAGGTCCCCGGTTCCGGGGGGTGACCCGGTTCGGGCGACGCGTGCGGCGCCGTGCCGAGCCCGGCCAGGGGCGAGGGTACGGCGGCGGCCCTCTCCCGTCGCAGCCCGCGATGCCGAGGTGCACGCTCATGTCCCCACGGCGCACCGCGCCGTCGACGGGCACGGCCTCGGCGGAAGCCGGCGCCGCTCCGCGGCGGCCGCGGCTCGTGCGGCCCGCGGCCCCCGATTCCCGGTGCGGCCGCGGAGCCGTACGCCGATCACCGACCGTGGCCGCCGGTCACCGGCCATCGGCCACCGGTCCCTGACCGGTCCGCGACTCGGGCCGTGGGCGGATCAGCCCGCCAGCAGGTGGTCGCGGCCGAACATGGACGCCGCGGCCCGTGCGGTCGGTGTGCCGGAGTCCAGGTCCGCGCCGGCCAGCCGCAGTACCGTCACCACGTCGTCCGCGCCCTTGAACAGGGCGCCCGCGATGGGAGCCTGGTCCCGGGCGTTGCGCAGGTCCGGGTCGGCGCCGAGCCGGATCAGGGCCCGTACCGTGTCGGCGTGGCCGTGGTAGGCGGCAAGCATGAGGAGGGTGTTGCCGGCCGGATCGCGCGTGTCCACCGGCAGGCCGTGCTCCACGAACTCCAGCAGCTGCTTGGTGCTGCCCTCGCGGGCCAGGTCCATCGCGATGGCCACGACGCGTTCCGTCTGCTCGGGAGTCAGTCCACCGCCGTTCACGCGTACCTCCTGCTCTCATGCGGTCGTGCTGCTCGATGCCCCGCGCGGGCACGCGACCGTGCCCGCGCGGGGGTGGTACGGGCGTATCGAGTCCGCCCGGACGGCCTGGCTCAGAGGGTGCCGGCGGCCAGTGCCTCGATCGCCTTGCGGACGCCCTCGCCGTAGGCCGGGTCCGCCTGGGTGCAGTTGGCGATGTGCCGCTCGACGGTCCGCTGCGACGCCCCGTCGATGGCGCGCGCCGTGTTCTCGAAGAGCACCTGCTGCTGCTCGGGGCTCATCAGGCGGAACAGGTCGCCGGGCTGCTCGAAGTAGTTGTCGTCGTCCGCGCGGAAGTCGAAGCGGTCGGCGACGGCGCCCACGGCCTGGCTCGGCTCGCGGTAGGCCGGCTGCTCCTGCCAGCGCCCGTAGGAGTTGGGCTCGATGCCCGGGGTGGCTCCCTGGTTGCCGTCGACGCGCATGGAGCCGTCGCGGTGGTAGGAGTTGACCGGGTTCCTCGGCCGGTTGACGGGGATCTGGTGGTGGTTGACACCGAGGCGGTAGCGCTGGGCGTCACCGTAGGAGAACAACCGGCCCTGCAGCATCCGGTCGGGGGAGAAGCCGATGCCCGGAACCACGTTCGCCGGGGTGAAGGCGGCCTGCTCCACGTCCGCGAAGTAGTTGTCGGGGTTGCGGTTGAGCTCCCACTCACCGACCTCGATCAGCGGGTAGTCCTTCTTCGACCAGACCTTGGTGAGGTCGAAGGGGTGGAAGCGGTAGTTCTCCGCGTCGACCTCCGGCATGACCTGGATGAACAGCTTCCACTTCGGGAAGTCGCCCCTCTCGATCGCGTCGAAGAGGTCGCGCTGGTGCGACTCGCGGTCCTTGCCGATGAGCGCCCCGGCCTCGGCGTCGGTGAGGTTCTTGATGCCCTGCTGGGTGCGGTGGTGGAACTTGACCCAGAACCGCTCGCCCTCGGCGTTGACCAGGCTGTAGGTGTGCGAGCCGAAGCCGTGCATGTGCCGGTACGACGCGGGGATGCCGCGGTCCGACATCACGATCGTGACCTGGTGCAGGGCCTCGGGGAGGTTGGTCCAGAAGTCCCAGTTGTTCTCGGCGTCGCGCAGGTTGGTGCGCGGGTCGCGCTTCACCGCGTGGTTGAGGTCCGGGAACTTCAGCGGGTCGCGGAAGAAGAACACCGGGGTGTTGTTCCCCACGAGGTCCCAGTTGCCCTCCTCCGTGTAGAACTTCACGGCGAAGCCGCGGATGTCGCGCTCGGCGTCGGCCGCGCCGCGCTCGCCGGCGACGGTGGAGAACCGCACGAACAGCTCGGTCCGCTTGCCGATCTCCGAGAAGATCTTCGCGCTCGTGTACCGCGTGATGTCATGGGTCACCGTGAAGGTGCCGAACGCACCCGAACCCTTGGCGTGCATGCGACGCTCCGGGATCACCTCACGGTCGAAGTGCGCGAGCTTCTCCAGGAACCACACGTCCTGCAGGAGCATCGGGCCGCGCGGACCGGACGTCATGGAATTCTGGTTGTCGGGCACCGGTGCACCGGCGACCGTGGTCAACGGCTTCTGGTTGTTCTCGGGCAAGGCATGCTCCTCGGTGACGGTTCTTCAGTTGCGTTCGAGGGCCCGGCGGTCCTGGCCGGCCGAGTGTCCGCGCGGGCTGCCCCGCCGCTCGCATCAGCCCACACAGTACATTGGACCTGATCTAAGCCAAAGCAACATCCAGACAAAGATTGCTTCTTGTGCGGATGGCCGTCGCTGTTACGCTCGGCCGCGTGAGTGATCTCCTGAGGCGGCTCCGGCAAGGCGGTTGGCGGCTGACCGCGCAGCGGCGCGTCGTGGCCGAGGTTCTCGACGGGGACCACATCCACCTGACGGCCCACGAGGTGCATGCGCGCGCGGTGGAGCGGCTGCCCGAGATCTCCCGGGCGACGGTCTACAGCATCCTGGGCGAACTGGTGAGCCGGGGCGAGCTCCTGGAGGTCTCGACCAGCGACCGGGCCAAGCGCTACGACCCCAACGCGCACCGCCCCCATCACCATCTGGTCTGCGTCCGCTGCGGCGCGATGCGCGACGTGCCGCCCGCACGCGGCCTCCCCGCGGAGCCGCCGGAGCGGGAACGCTTCGGTTACACGGTCCTCGACGTCGAGTTGACGTACCGGGGCCTCTGCCCGCACTGCACCGCCTGACGGCGGGTCGTCCCGCTCCCCCCACCTCACTTTCCCGCGCGCACCGTCGTCTCCCGCGGCCGGTGCGCGCGCGGCGTGCCATGGCCGCGCACGCCCCGCCCCCGTGCATCCCGTCCGCATCTCTTGCAGGCCTCGCCGCGAGCCCATATTGTTGGCACTGCCACTAACTGGTCGCGGAAAGCGACCCCCGTGGAGGTGCGGAGGCGGGCCGAGGCCTGCCCGGAACGCGAAGCCTCGTCGCGGGATCCAGGCAACACCAGGAGCAGTGAATGAGCGAAGCGACCGTTCCCGGATACCGCTACGGTGACTCCACACTTCCGGCATCGCCGGTGTCCGTAGAGGAACTCGACAAGCTGAAGGCGGCGGTGCTGTTCGGCGAGGCCGACGAGGCCGCGCTGCGGCAGGCCTGGGACGTGCTGAAGGACCGGGTCGAGGAGGTGCTCGACGTCTGGTACGGATTCGTCGGGGCGAACAAGCACCTCGTGGCGTACTTCTCCACTCCGGAGGGAGAGCCCGTCGGCGAGTACCTCGCCGCGGTGCGTCACCGCTTCGGCAAGTGGATCGAGGACACCTGCACGCGGCCCTACGACGCCGAGTGGCTCGCGTACCAGCAGGAGATCGCCGTGCGGCACACACCGGCGAAGAAGAACCGCACCGACCACGTGCGCTCGGTGCCCAACGTGTCGATGCGCTACATGGTGGCCTTCATCTACCCCATCACCGCCACCATACGGCCGTTCCTGGCCGCCGCCGGCCACAGCGAGGAGGAGGTGGAGGCCATGTACCAGGCGTGGTTCAAGTCCGTCACCCTCCAGGTCGCCCTGTGGACCCGGCCGTACCTGACCGAGGGCTGGTAGGTCCCGCACCCCGTCGGCACGCGCCTCCCGCACCACCGGTCCGGCCGTCGCCGGAGTGGTGGTGCGGGCCGTGACCGCCCCCGGCCGGGGTCCGTGACTCACCAGCCCAGGGCCCGTGGCTCACCAGCCCGGGGGCTTCACCGTGCCCATGACCCGGTCGACGGCGATCTCGATGACCACACGCTCGGGATTGACCCGCGGCTGCCGGTAGCGCTCGGCGTACCGTCGTTCGGCCTCGGCGACCGACTCCGCGTCGTCGCGGACCACGGCCGTGCCCTCCAGGGTGCACCAACGGCGGCCGTCGACCTGGCTGACGGACACGCGGGCGCCCGGGCCCGCGGCGACGACGTTGCGGACCTTCTTGCTGTGCACGCTGCTGATCACCCGGGCGACCCGGGTCCCGGGATCGTAGGTGACACCGACCGGGACCTGATGCGGGGTGCCGTCGGGGCGCAGGGTGGTCAGGAAGCAGATGCGGCGCTCCTGCCAGAACGCGTCGTCGGACGGGGGCGGGTCTGCGGCGGGCACTGGATCTCCTTGCGCGAGCGGCGCGGCTACGGGGGACGGGAGGGGGACGGCACTGCCGTGCCCCCACATCGTACGGAGTGCCCCGGCCGGCCGGGTCCCACGGGAATCCGTCGTTCGTCACAGCCCGCACCGTGAACCGGACCCCGCGGTCCGTCGTGGAGCAGTCGCCACGCGCATACGGTCATCGCGGGCATCGCGGTGGCCCTGGTGGCCGCGGGCGGCGCCGCGATGTTCTTCCCGCGCGAGAAGAAGGCGGCCGCCGGGGAGTGACCGGCAGCTGATCCGACGGACGGGTCCGGCACACGCGCCGAGTGTGCCGGACCCGTCATGTTTTCCGCTGGATCACGGACGAAGGAGTGGGGTATTCGTCGGCCCCTTCCTCGTGCGGAGGAAATGGGTCCATGCCGCGCGAGGACCGTCTCCGCGGGAGTCGGGGGGCGTGCCGCGGACACGGCTCCGTCCGAACTCTCCGGCACCCTTCCGAGCGGCCAGGACCCGGGACCGCTCAGCACCGGGCCCTGACCTGCTCGGCCTTCGTCTCCCGGAACAAAGGCCGATGAGGGCGTGCGCGTGACCGCCGGCCGCGGAGGGAACGACTGGGCAGTCAACGCCATCCGGCCGCCCGGGAAACACGGACGGCGCGGGCCCACACCCGCACAACGCCGCGCACCGCGCATCGGTTCACCCCGGCCGGCGGACATTTCGGCGCGTTGCGAGGCCGCCGCCGCCGCGGGCCGGCCGTGGACAACACGCTGAGCAAGCATCGGACAAGGAAAACCGGTCGACGGGCTTGTACACGACAAGAAAAAACAATTCGGCGGGTGATGTGCCATCGGACGTCACAAATGTCCGCTCGCCGCGGCCGGGTTCAGGGCTTGTCAGGGCCGATCGCGGCCCATATATTGGCACTGCCAAGTAATAACGTCACAGCTACCGTGTTGCGGGTCGCCGGGACGTGTCCCGGCGATGCAGGTGGAAGGCGAACGGACGCAAGTGAACGCACGTCATGGGCAGGACACGTGCTACAGCGTGCTCGGCCCCCTCGAGGTACGACGCGACGGGGAACTCCTCGACCTGGGGCCCCGTCAGCGCAGAGTGCTGCTCATCCGGCTCCTGATCGAGAACGGCAGGCCCGTCTCCCTGACGGAGCTGGCCAAGTCCCTGTGGCAGGGTGACCGGCCGATGGCGGCGGTGTCCTCCATCCGCGCCCACGTCAGCCGGCTGCGCTCGGTGCTGGAACCGGTCCGCAGGGTGAGGCCGACGGTGCTCGTCAGCGGTCCGGCGGGTTACTCCCTGCACGTGCCGCAGGAGGCCCGGGACACCACCGAGTTCGACGAGGCGGTGAGCAGGGCGCGGGAAGCCCTCGGGCAGGGGCGGCTCGCCCAGGCGCGCCGCGAGATAGAGACGGGGCTCGCCCTGTGGCGCGGTACCGCTCTCGGGGAAGCCGCCGACCACGCCTTCGCGCAGCGGGAGAGGACCCGCCTCGGCTCGGCCCGCCAGGACGCGAGGGAACTGCGGACCACTATCCTGATCCACCAGGGTGACAAGGAGCGGGCGGTCCAGGCGGCCGAGGAGCTCGTGGCCACGGCGCCCCTCCGGGAGGCCTCCTGGTCCCTCCTCATGCGCGCCCTGTACACGGCCGGACGGCCCGTGGACTCGCTCCGTCAGTACGAACACTTTCGGACCATGCTGGCCCGGGAACTGGGCCTCGACCCCTCCCCCGGCCTGCGGGACCTGCACACCGCCATCCTGCGGCACGACACCGGCGTCCTCGGCACCCCCCGGCTGGCCGGGACCGTCACCGCGTCGTCGCCCGCGCACCCGCCCGCCCCGATGCCCCTGGTGGGGCGGGCCCGGGAACTCTCCGAGCTGCGGGGGCTGCTGGAGAGCGCCGCGGCGCACCGCACCCGGTGGGCCGTCGTCTCCGGCGAGCAGGGCACCGGCAAGTCCAGGCTGCTGGACGAGGTCGCCGCGCAGGCCGCCCGGTCCGGGCTCACCGTGGTCAGGGCCGACCACGCCCAGGAGCCGGCCGGCGACGGCACGGCCCTCCGGTCCCCGGTCGTACGGCTGCTGGAATCCCTGTACGCGCCCGGTGCGGACGCCGTGGCCGGGGACGCCGCCGACGGGCGGCCGCCGTCCGCTCCCGAAGAGGAGACCGGACGGGCACCGGTGCTGTGCGTGGTCGACGACCTCGACCGGGCGACGCCCGCCGTCCACGACATGCTGCGCCGGTTCGCCCCGGCACTGCGGGACGCTCCCCTCGCCGTCGTCTGCGCCGTGGCCGACACACAACTCCCCCCGGTCAGCGCCCTGCTCGCGGAGCTGGCCCGCCTCGACACCACGTGGCTGCACCTCGGCCCCCTGGACAGCGAGGACGTGGCCGAGCTGCTCTCGGCCCGCGAGGAGGACGCCGGTCCGGAACCGGCGGCGGCGCTGCACCGGCGCAGCGCGGGCAACCCCTTCGTGCTGAACGAGCTGCTGAAGCTGCCGCCCTGGCAGCGGACGGGGCCGTCGGCGACGGTGCCGGCGGCCGTCCGCAGCATCATCCAGGCCCGGTTGTCCCCGCTTCCCGCCCCGGCCAGGTCGATGCTCGCGCACGCCGCCGCCGACGGTGGACGCCTTGATGTGGAACTCGCCGCGGACATCCAGGGCGTCGAGCGTGAACGGCTGCTGCCGCTGATCGACGACGCGGTGACGGCCAGGCTGCTCGTCTGGCACGCCGATCAGGAATCGGCGGCGGACGGGCACTACCGGGTGCCCGAACTCGTCGCCGATGTACTGCTCGGCGCGCTGGCCCCGTCCTCCCGGCAGTTGCTGCACACCGCTGTCGCCCGTGCGCTGTCCGGCCGGCCGGACAGCGACCCGGTGCGCCTCGCGGGCCATCTGAAGGCGGCGGGGCCGATGGCGCCGGTCATGGTCTCGCCGCCGGCCCGCCGTTCGAAACCCGACCACCGTGACTGAAACGACCGTATCCGCCGCACCACCTGCCACCGCCTCGAAGGACGCGCACGGGGCCAGAGGGGAATTACATGTCCGATCAGCAGCAGAGTCCGGGCGGGACGTCCGCCCCCGGGGAGGGCGCCGCCCGCTCCCCCGATGCCGGGTCCGTGGCGGCCCGGCTCACCGGCAGCGGGAACACCCGCGCCGCTACCACGAGTTCGGCTCCGGCCTCGAGGGAGGAGGAGGGGGCCGGGAGCGGGCGCACCCGGCCCGGCGACACGTCCACGTCCGTCCCGCGCGCGCGGGACGGTGACACCGCGACCTCGACCGCGCCGGTGCCGTCCCGTCCGCGGACGCGGGCGCGGGCGGGTGAGGAGTCCGGCACCGCGGAAGGTGAGACCGCGGTTGCGGCTCCGGCGCGTGCGGAAGGAACCGGAGCGGGTTCGAGGGCGTCCTCCGCCGCCGGCCGGGCGGCCGGTGCCCCCGACGGCCGTACCGAGGGGGCGGCGGCGTCCGCGTCGGCGGGCTCGGGCGGCGCCCCCTCGGACCCCGACGAGGGCGACCCCGGCCGGCCCAGGAAGCCCATGCTGGCCGGTGCCGCCATGGCGGGCGCGCTCCTCATCGCCGTCCCCCTGCTGATGATGGCGACCGGCGGCGACGAGGACGACGAGAAGAAGGTCAGCACCGACAGCGTCTCCGACACCGTCATCGACGGCGGGGGCTCCCCGGCGGGCGCCTTCGTGGCCGAGTCGCCGTCCCCGGTGAAGAAGAAGGAGCCGAAGGAGAAGACCGAGGAGAAGCCGAAGGAGAAGCCGAAGGCGGCCGGGGAGCCCTCCGTCGCGGAACCGCCCTCCGCGCCCCCGGCCTCCGGCACGGCGGGCACGAAGAGCGAGAAGAGCGAGAAGAGCGCGGGCAAGAAGGCGCCGTCGTCCCTGCCGGCCGTCCTGACGAAGGTTCTGATCAGGAACAACACGAACGGCACGTGCGTGGACATCCCCAACTTCGCCAGCGGTACCGTCGACGGCCCGATCATCCACGCCGACTGCAACGGCGCGCCGGACGACAACCAGCTGTGGAACCTGGAGAAGCGGTACTCCGGTGCCGGGCCGGGGGGCGTGCCCCTGTTCCAGATCCGCAACGTGATGGACAGCATGTGCCTGGACCTGCCCGGCTACGGAAGTGTCGGCAGCGAGACGAAGGTGACGGAGTTCCCGTGCGACGGCACCAAGGGCGACAACCAGCTGTGGTGGCTGGACAAGCAGCCCGACGGGAAGTTCTGGATCCGCAACGCCGCCGGCAACAACATGTGCCTGGACTCCTACGGCGTCGATGACGAGCGGCGCGACCTGGTGATCACACCGTGCGCCCCGGAGAACCAGAACAACCACGAGTGGGCGATCGCCCGCCCCTGATCCCTCGGTTCCGTCCCGCGGGGCCCGGCCGGCCGGGCCCCGCGGTGTCCTCACCTCGTGTCCGGCGTGCCCGCTCCCGTGCCTACCGCCGATGCCACGGCGGCGTCCCGGCCCAGCGGCTCCTCCAGGCGCCGCAGGTCGTCGAGTCCGGCGGGGCGCAGGCCCGGTGCGGACGGGACCCACTCCTCGTCGCCCTCCTCGTCGGCCCACCGCACCGCGGCCGTGGCGGCCCGCAGCGCGTCCCCCGTGACGAGCTGGGCCACCGGGGCGGAGGAGCTCAGGAACAGCACCTCGCTGCCGTCGGGCAGCCGGTCCAGCAGGTCGGTCACCGGCATCACCTCGTGCGGCGGCAGCCCGTCCTGGGCCAGGTGCGGTGCGGGGGAGAAGACCGGCACGGCGGGCGTTCCGTCGGGTGCCTCGGACAGGGCCGGCTCGCCGGCGCCGTCGACGCACACGGCCACCTCGGTGCCCGCGAGGGCGAGGGCGAGCAGTCCCTCCCGGTCGTAGCCCGTGGCCACGATGCGGGCCGCGGCGTCCGCGGTGCTGACGGGCGGTTCCCAGCCGTAGGCGTCCGGGGAGGGCCGGTAGTCGGGGTTCCCCTCCCACTCGACGATCTCGCCCCGCAGATCACTGCGCCAGCGGCCGAGAATCGCCCAGGCGGGCGGCAGCTCGCCGTCGACGCCGCTCCAGTGCCGGTCGATCACCGACAGCCAGTGGTCGGGGGCCAGCCGGGCGGCGTCCACGAAGTCCTCGGGCGGCTCCCGGAACCCCTCCTGCCCCTTCAGGACGGCCGTGGGACCGCCCTGCACGGCGGAGCCGTCCTCGGGCGCGGAGCCGTCCTCGGGCGCGGAACCGTCCTCGGGCGCGGAACCGGGCCGGTCCGCGGGGGCGGGGCCCGACTCCGTGGGGACGGGCCGGACGGCCGTGGGCTCGTCGCCCGGTGATGCGGTGGGGCTGGTCATGTGGGCAACTCCTGCTGTGCGTACGGGATCTCTGACACGTCGGGGCTCATCCGGCCGTAGCCGTAGCCGTGGCCTCGGCCCCGGTCTCGGCCTCTGTCTCGGCGGTCTCGCTCGGCTGTGCGGACCGGGCCGGCACGTCGCCGCCGGTCGTGGCCGGGCGTACGGGAGCGGGCGGCGGATCCTGCGGTGCCGCCGCCGTCTCCTCCCGCTGTACGGACGTCTCCTGGACGGCGGTGCGCAGCGCGTCGGTGTCCACCGTCATGCCGACCGGCCCCGAGGGGTTGAGGTAGAGCACATGGCCGTCCGGCATGCGCTCCAGCAGGTGCGGTACGGACATGAGCGCATAGCCGTAGCGGCCGCCGACGTGCAGATGGGTGGGCGAGGTGAACACGGGGACGACGGCCTCCCCGTCGGGTGAGGTCGCGGACAGCGGACCGCCCCCGGGGGCCAGCAGTACGGCCACCTCCGCCCCGGCCAGCGCCCGCGGGACCGCGTCCCCGGGGCCGTAGCCGGTGGCCGCCAGCTGGACCGCCTCGTCCACCGGGTCCGTCGGTGCCGGCCATCCCAGGGCCTGGGGCGAGGGCCGGTACTCCTCGTTCGGACGCCATTCCTCGATCTCGCCGTCCAGCCCGGACCGCCACTGGCCGACCAGCGCCCAGTTCGGTGGCTCGCCCTCACCGGCCCACGCCGGATCGACCATGCCCAGCCAGTGGTCGGGAGCCTGGCGCGCGGCCTCCTTGATCTCGTCGGGGACGGGGGGACCGGCGTCCTCCCGTGCCTCGGCTTCGTCGGTGACGGTGTCGTCGCTGTTCATGTGTCCTCGGGTGGTCAGGTGCGTTCGTTCACTGTCCGGCGGATGTTCTGCTCCACGGACGGGGAGGGTTCGAGCCCTCGCGCGCGGAACCATGCGGTGATCAGACGCCGCAGGTCCTCCACGGTGAGCGGCTCGTCCGTACCGTCGGGGACGACGGCGGGGCCGAGCGCCACCAGGAGGTCCAGGACGTCCTCCACGGTTGCCCGGTGGGCCAGGAACCATTCCGCCTCGCCGGTGTCCTCGGGGACCGGCGATCCGTCCGGCAGCCGGCCGCCGACCGGCCAGTCCATGGCGTCCAGGGCGTGTTCGTCGGGGAACCGGCCCCCGACGGCGACATGGGTGCGCAGTTCGGCCTCCGTCAGCGGCGCGATGCGCCAGTAACGGCCCCAGTCGTCGCCGTAGTCGAGGTCGGTGGACTCCGGAACGCCCCGCGCGCGCAGCTCGTCCAGGACCGGTTGCGCGGCCCGCATGATCTCGTGCAGCGAGTGGTGGCGGACCGGGAGCATCTCGGCCATCAGCGCGAGCCGGACGAGGCCCAGGTCGATGTCCAGGCCCCACTGCTCGCGCATCGCCACGGCCTGCCGCATCAGCCGATACGTGGTGCCCGAGGTCCCGGACCGCACCAGGGCGCCCGTGGCCTCGGCGGCGAACGGCAGGGGTGTGCCCATGGCGATGTCCCAGCGGCCGGCCCCGGGGATCCACGGCAGGCCGTCGTCGGGCATCAGGGCGCGTTCGGCGTCGCTGAGCGGCGGACGTACCTGGTCCCGGGTGGTCGTCACGCGCAGCGTCCGTTCCAGTGCGGCGAGCTGGGCCCGCTGTCCGGGGCTCAGGGCCGGTTCCTGCGCCCGCAGCGCGGCCCAGGCGCTGAAGGGCTGCGAGGGAAGCCGGAAAGCGCGTTCCTCCTGGACGTGCGGGGGGTTGCGGCGGGAGATGCCGAGCAGGTCGGAGATCACCGTCTCGGCCGTCCACAGCAGGAACATCCGCTCCCTGAGGTTGCCTGATTCGACGACGGCCCGGATCCGCTCGGGTTCCACGCCGACCGCCCCGTCGAGCGTGGGGTCGGCGGAGCCCAGCTCCCGCCGGCGGTCCGCGGCGACGACCCGTTCCCACACCTCGCGCACCATCACGCCGATCTGGTCGTTGACCGCCGGGTGCTCGCCGAGGTACCAGCCCAGCCGCTCCTCGAAGCGCTCCGCCTCCTCCCGGTAGCGCAGGCGCGCCCGGACCCAGTCCGGGACGCGCGCGGTGCCCCGGGGGGTGTGCCGGGCCGCCATGTCCCGCAGCCGGCGCCGGACGGCGGGGGGCGCGGTGGTCACCGCCCGGGCCACCTCGCGCAGCCGTGCCGTGGCCGGGTCCTCGGCCGCCTGCCGGGGGTCCGGCCGTCCCGCGGTCCAGCGTTCCCCGTCGCGGACGAGGAGCGCCGGCGGGGTGTCCGGGTTCGGGGACGGATCGCCGTGCACCGTGACGGTCCCGTCCGGGCCGGCCACGGCCACCGTCACGCCGAGGGCTCGTGCGAGTGCGGTCACCAGGGGTTCCCAGGGCGGTTCCGCCGCCGGGTCCGCCGGCTCCTCGACGAGCAGCCGGAGGTGCTGTGCGGGAGTCGGCGTCACCTCGGCCGCGGGCAGCACGTCCCCGAGCAGCGCCCCCTGGGCGCGCTGGGAGGCGGTGAGCGCGACGCCGAGCCGGTCCAGGAGGGACAGCGGCAGATCGCGCGTCGCCTCCAGCGGGGGAAGCGGCACACCGGCGAGGTCGTCGTCGGTGACGGTGCGGCCCAGCCAGTCGCCGAAGGCGGCGACCGGGTCCGCGCCCGTGGCCGCCGGCAGGCTGGCCGCCGTGTGGCTCAGGGCCGTCAGGAGGGCGGTGACCAGGTGCGGGCCCGCGTGCCCCGGTGAGGGGTGCAGGGTGTGGACGACGCCGTCGAGTACGGCGGTGCCGGGGCCGGTGCGGCGGTAGCCACCGCGAGCCGGGGCCTGCGGACCCGCGGGGTCGGCGAGGTCGGCCGTGCGGTCCGGGGCCTGCGGACCCGCGGAGTCGACGGGGTCGGCCGTGCGGTCCGGGGCCTGCGGACCCGCGGAGTCGACGGGGTCGGCCGGGCGGTCCGGGGCCTGCAAGCCCGCGGGGTCGGCGAGGTCGGCCGGGCGGTCCGGGTGGGGGGCGGTGCTCTCCTCGGTGTCCGTCGGGCGGGCGGTGTTGTGGTAGGCCCGTTCCGGGTAGGCGGGCATCTCCTCCAGCGAGTAGACGGCGTACTCCTGCCCGTACTCCTCGTCGGTCGCGATCTCGCGGCGCGTGATGCGGACCGCCGTACCGGGCGGGTAGAGGATCTCGTCCTCCTCGATCCACGCCGAGAAGGGCGAGACGACGCGGGCCGTCGAGTACCCGACGGAGGCGATCATGGCGTGCCGGTCCTGCGCGTCGTCCAGGTCGTCGCGCATGAAGTTGACCGCCAGGGCCCGGTCCTCGGTGGTGCTGCGGAAGCGCGGCAGGTAGAGCGTGGCCCCGTCCACGAGGGGTGTGCCGGGTGCGGGGCCGTCCAGGGGGCCGGGCAGCCAGCCGCCCCACCACACGGGGCCGTTCACCGCCGGCAGGATCTCCAGCGCCTCGACCGCCATGTCGACGTGCAGGGCCAGCGCCTCGAGGACGCGGTCGGCGATACGGTCCGTGCGGCGCCGGAACCCGGCGAGGGCCGCCGCCGGCGCGTCCGGGTCCGCTTCGATGAGGTCATTGAGAACGTCGTCCAGTTCCGGGTCGGCGCGCAGGAGTTCGGGCAGGGCCGACTCCTCGCCGAAGGCCTCGTCGCGGACGATGGACCACACCTTGTGGCGGATCAGCCAGCGGTTGACGGACTCGCCGAGGCGGGTGCCCGTCAGGTAGGTCTTGAACAGCTTGTGGTCGAGGCCGGTGTAGAGGTGCAGCGCGATCAGGTGGCCGTCGCTCAGGGCGTGCAGCGCCCGCCGGCCCTCCTCGCCGAAACGCGCCAGCCATTGCACGGCGCTCTCGGTGCGTTCCGCGACGTGCCGGGGGGCGTGGCCCCCGGTCAGGGCCGCGTGCAGCGAGAGACGGATGTCCTGGGGTACGGCGACGCCGTGGTGCGTGGTGAAACGGCCCCGGCGTTCGTACACCTGGTGGTGGGGCAGCGCGGTGTGCACCGCGAAGGCCTGCCGGGCCCACCGGTGCAGGCGTGCCCCGTCGTGGGTGACGGCGGCGTGTTCCGCCGTGTCGCCCATGCCCACCAGGTGGGAGGCGCGCAGCACCTCGGCCAGGGAGTGGGCGCCGGTGAGGATGGACCAGGCGATGACGGCCCTGCGGAAGGCCGGGAGTCCGGTGCCGTCCGCGCCGAGCGCCCGGTGGGCCTGCAGCAGCCACAGGGCCGGTCCCACGCTGCCGCCGACGTAGCGGAAGCCGCGCCCGTCGTGCGCCATCCGGTAGGCGCCCCGCCGGCTTCCGCGGGGGTGCGGCGGGTGGGGGGAGTTGACGCGGTCGGGCAGGGTGCGCCACAGGGCCGTGGGTTCCGGGCCGTACACGGCGGCGCCGAGCGCCCGCATCAGCGGCTCCAGGCCGGGCTCGTCCCGGAGGAACCGGGCGACGGCGCCGGGGGCGGGGGACGGCTGTCCGGGGGCGGCGGGGAAGAACGTCCGGTCGGCCGCCTCGGCACCGTGCCGGCGGGACAGCCAGGTGTGGAGCCGGAGGGCGAGGTCGCGGACCTGGCGCAGGTTCTCGGGGTCGGAGGCGAGCTTCGCCGCGACCGTGAACTCGAAGCGGGCGCTGAGCTGCCGCCACTGCGGGTGTGCGTACAGCGCGGCGAAGCGCACCTTCTCGGCGGTCCCGGCGACCTGCCAGCCCGGCACGGACCACGGGTTCGTACGGCCGTCGGGGCGCTCTTGGTCCGGGGCGGGCGGGACCTGGACGGCGGGCAGGGGGCCGGGCGGCGCGCCGGTCCTGCCGTGCGGCCGTACGCGCAGCCATCGGGTGGGGCCGCCGTCGGCGGATTCCAGCAGGTGGATGCCCGGCGCGCCGCTGCCGGTGCCGTCGTCGGGGGTGACGGCGGCCGGGCCGGTGTTGATGTACACGTCCAGGCCGGTGGCGTCGGCGATGGCCGCGGCCCGTCGGGCGACGGCCGCGGTGTCGTCCCGGCCGGTGCCGGGGTCCGTGGCGCAGGCGAGCACCGTGACGCTGGTGAAGCCGGCGGCGGCCGGTCCGGGGCCGAGGATCCGCCCCACCGTCTCGGCGGTGGCGCCGACGGGGAGGTCGTCGTCGCGGACGAGGGTGAACCCGTCGCTCCCGCCGTGCGACGTCCAGAAGAAGGTGCCGCCCGCCCCGGTGGCGGGCAGGGGGCGGCGCGCGGCGACGCGTTCCCCGCCGGGGCCCCGGTGCCACTCGGTGTAGTGCGTCGCCTCGTGCAGGCCGTCGTAGAAGGGGCCGCGCAGGGCCCAGTCCCGTGCGGTGAACGACGCCTTGCCCACCGGGCGGCCGCCGTGCCGGATGTCCCGGACGACGAGGGCGCCCTGCGCCGGTGCGGGCCCGTGGCCGGTCCACGGCGCGTTCCAGTAGTCGGGTTCCGGATACGACGGTGCGACCGGGGCCGGGGCCAGGGCCGGAGCGGGAGCCGGGAGGGACGGTGCCGGTGCGGCGTCCTCCCCGCCGTCCTCCCTGAGCAGGATGTGCTCGTAGCGCAGGCCGCTGGCCGGGTCGGTCAGGGTCCGGCGGGCGACGACGGTGTGGTCGGTGGGGGTGCGGTGGACGGCCGCCGCGTGCTCCGGGTTCCTGGCGAAGACGGCGACGTCACGGGCGGAGGAGCGTTCCACCTCGAACAGCGCGGGGAGCCGGCCCGCGGGCGGTTCAGTGGACGTCAGCCGGGACAGGGCCGCCTGCCGGGTGTGGTGGGCGACGTGGAAGCGGGGGGTGGACACGGTGTGCAGCGGTGTGGCCGGTCCGCTGCCGTCGGGTGCGGGCAGCAGGTCGGCGGGCAGCCAGGCGGCCCACCAGACGGGGCCGTCGAGCGGCGGTAGCAGGGCGAGGGCCTCGTCGGCGAGCGCGCTGTGCTGGTCCACCTCCGCCTGGAGGTCCGCCGGCCGTGCCGCGACCGCCTTCCGCAGTTCCGGCAGGAGGGCGGCGAGGCGCCGCGCGCGGTCGGGGCCGGACGGGGGCACGGACCGGGCGCGCTCGGCCACGGCCCGGAAGTCCGGGCGTGCCATCAGCAGCGTGGGGAAGTCCGGGCCGCCGTCGGCGAGCGCGGCGGAGATCGCGTTCAGTGCCGCCGGGTGGGCGGCCGGGGCGGCGAGGAGGGCGGCGTCGGGCCCGCCGAGGAGGTGCAGGGCGGAAAGGTGGGCGGTGTCCAGTGCGTGGAGGGGGGAGGTGCCGTGCCGGCGGTGCCACGCCGTCAGGGCCTGTGCGCGGGCGTCGGCCCGGTCCGTGGGGTCCTGCCCGTGGTGGCGCAGGGCGGCGGCGAGTCCATCCGGTACGGAGAGGGTGCCGGTGACGTCGCCGGACAGCCGGCCCGCGCCGGTGCCGTACAGGGCGCGGTGGGGCAGCCGCAGCGCGCCGGGGTCCGGGGCGCCGGGGCGGGTGGCGGGGCGCAGGACGGTCTCGGCCCAGCGGTGGAGCCGTGCCGCGTCCGCCGTGGCCGCGGCCCGTTCGGCCACGTCGCCGACTCCCGCGGCGTGGGAGGCGAGCAGGATCTCGATCAGGGAGTGGCGGCCGTCGGGCAGCAGCCGGGCGAGGACGGCTTCCCTGAAGGCGAGCACGTCGGCCCGGGACACGCCGGGCAGCAGCCCGTACCGGGCGAGGGCGTCGTGCGCCGCCCGGGCGAAGCCGTGGGCCACGGGATGTCCGCGCTCGTGGTGGAGTTCGCGGTACCAGGCGCTGTCGCGGTCCGGTGCCGCGGGCGGGTCGAACCAGGCGGTCAGTTCCGCGCCACGGGCGAAGGCGTCCATCAGTTCGGGGAGCGTGGCGCCCGCCCGGGGGTCGAGCAGCCGCCGCAGCGCGGCCGGGTGGTCGGCGCCGGACCGGCCGGGTTCGAACAGCGGCGCGGCGGCGGCCGCCGGGTCGCCGGTCCGGGCGGCGTGGTGCCGGTGGAGCGTGCGCAGTGCCCGGCGTGCGGCGTCGAGGACCCGCGGGTCGCCGGCCAGGGCGTGTCCCACCGCCCGCTCGTAGGCGCGGCTCGCCTCCGGCCAGCGGGGGTCGGCGTACAGGGCGGCCAGGCGTTCGGCGTCGACGGCAGGGTCGTACGGCCCCGCGTCGGGCCTGCCGGCCGGGCGCGGGGCCGCCGGCCCGGTGCCGGGGGCGTCGAGGATCACGAGGGGGGCGCGGTGGGGCGTGCCGGAGGCGGCCGACAGCCGCCGCAGGAAGGCGGTGGCCTCCCGCGCGGTGACGAGGGCGGAGCCGTGGGGGGTGCCCGCCCACAGGAGCGGTCCGTCCCCCGGCGCGGCGGGGAAGAGCGCGCCGTGCCGCCAGGGCACCGGTGTCCGGTCGTCCGTCCACTGCCCGGTCTCGTCGTCGTACGACGTGAAGTGGGCCGTTTCCGGCAGGGTGGCGAGGGTGCGGTGCCGCGCGAACCACTCCTGGGCGGTGTGGGCGGTGAGGCCGGACCAGGTTCCGTCGGGCGCGACGACCGGCCGGGTGAGGATCTCCCGCTCCCAGTCGGCGGTCCCGGGCCGGTCGGGGACCTCCCGTAGCACCACGTGCGTGTGGGAGCGGCGCAGTGCCTCGTCGTAGCGGACCTCCCGCGACACCTCCTGGAAGCGGACCGTCCGCGGGTACAGGGCCCTGCGCTGTCCGGGGGTGCGTGCGAAGGGCGCCACGTCCCGTGCGGTGGAGCGCCGTACCTCGTACAGCACGGGGTGGCGGCCCTCCGGGGCGGTGGGGGCCCGGAAGGGGCGCAGGGCGGCCGTGCGGGAGGTGACGACGGTGTGGAAGGCGGGCCGGACGGTGTCCGGGGAGGACGGGGAGGTGCGGGCCGACGGCTGCGGGCCGGGTTCCCAGGCGGCCCAGTAGGCCGTGGTGTGCAGCGGGGGGAGCAGGGTGAGGGCCTCGGCGGCCATGTGGGTGAGGACGGTGAGTTCGTCGCGGATCCCGGGGGCCAGTTCGGCGGCGCGGGCGGCGGCCTGGCGCCCGAGGGCCTCAAGGGCCGCGGGCCTGCCGGGGTCCGGGGCGGGGTGGCGGGCGGCCTGCCGCAGCAGGGACCGCAGCCGCGGATCACGCAGCAGGAGCAGCGGTACGTCCTGCTCGGCGGCGCCCCGGGTGACGAGGCTCTGGGCCAGCCCGGACAGCATGTCGTCCAGGCCGTCGTGCTCGCCGGGCGGCCGCGCCGTGACGTGGCGGACCAGGGCGGCGTCCGGCCCGCTGACCAGGTAGAGGGCGGGGACGTGGGTGGCGGTGACGTTGCGCAGCAGGGCCTGGTTCTCGTGCCGCCGGAGCCAGGAGCGCAGGGCGGAGCGGCGTTCCCGGGCCGGTGCGCCGGCGGGCCGGGGCAGGTGTGCCAGGTCCTCCTCGCTCCAGGTGCCGCCCTCCAGGCCGGCGAGTTCGGTGATCGCGGCCGGTTCCGCCGCCCCGGCGGTGATCCAGGGGGTGAGCCAGCCGCTGCGCTGCTGGTAGAGGCGCCGGTGCGGGAGGTGGAGGTGGTCGCGCAGGGTGTCGCCGTCGGGGCCGGCGAGTGCCCGGCGCAGCGCGGGTACGGAGGCGAGGCGGGCGCGGGGGGCGAAGGCGGCGTCGGCCCATGCGTGGAGGCGGGCCGCGTCGACGTCCGCGGGCGCCGGTTCGCCCTCGTCGCGCACGCCGGCACGGTGGGACGCCTCCAGGACCTCGGCGAGCGAGTGGGTGCCGGACCGCAGGTGGTCGGCGAGCAGTGCCGTGCGCAGGCCGAGCAGGCCGGCGCGGTCGCCGCCGGGAAGCGCGGCGAACGCCCGCAGCAGCCATTCCAGCAGCGTGTCGTGGCCGTGTCCGGCGCGGTGGCCGCGCCGGTCGTGCCGGTCCCGGTACCAGGCGCCCGCCGGATCGTGGGCATCCGGCGCCGCGTGTCCGGCCCGGGTGTCGAGGCCGGCGGTGTTCAGCTCGGGCCGGGCCCTCCACAGCCGCCGCAGCGAGGTCCGGTCCGGGTCGTCCGAGGGGTCGTGGGCCGCGGCGGTGAACGCGGCGACGAGGGCCTCCAGCGAGGTGGGGGTGTCCTCGTCCAGCAGGCCGGAGAGCCGCCGGCGCGGGTCGTCCCCGGCGGGCGGGCCGGGGAGGAAGGCGGCGGCCGCCGAGTGCGGGCCGACGTGGTGCGCCAGATAGGCGTACAGGGTGCCGGCCGCCGCGCGGGCGGCGTCCCGTACGGCCTCCTCGTGCGCGAGGAGGCGTCCCAGGGCCGTCTCGTACCGCGCGGACAGGGCCCACCAGCGCGGGTCGGCGTACAGGGCGCCGAGTCCGGGCTCCGCGGCGGGGCGCCGCGCCGGCGCGGGCGGCGGCATGTACCCGGCCTCCCTGACCTTGACGAGCGCGTACCGCAGGGGGCCCTCCCCGTAGCGGCGGACGCCGCGGCCGACGGTGCGGAACTCGGTGCCCGGCGGGTACAGGGCCTCGGCCTCGTCGACGAAGGCCGAGAACATGGCGGTCTCGCGGGCGCTGGAGGCGGGGACCTTGACCAGGGCGCGGTGGGTGCCCGACGGCGGGGTCCGCCGGTGGACGGCGAAGTCCAGGGCGCTGGAGTGCTGGAGGGTGGTGCTGCGGAAGAACGGCATCGTGATCCGCTCGGGGCCGTACAGGGGCGAGTCCGTGCGCGGGCGCCGCAGCGTGCCGGGCACACCGCGGTCGCCCCACCACACGGTCCGCCCGACCGGGGGCAGCAGTTCGAGGGCCTCGGCGGCCATCTCGATGTGCAGGCGCACCTGCGGGTACATGCGGTCGACGAGGGCGTCGAGCCGGCGCCGCAGCCGGTCCCGCTCGGGGCCCGGTCCGAGGTCGGGGAGGGCGCGCAGGCCGGCGATGACGTGGTCGAAGCCCGGTTGGGTGGTGAGGGTGAGGGGGAGGTCGTCGCCCTCACCCACCACGTTCCTCCTGACGGCCCGCCAGGCGACGGTGCGCATCAGCCAGCGGCTCGCGCCCTTTCCGAACCGCTCGCCGTTCAGATACGCCTTGATCAGTTCGTAGTCCGCCAGGCTGTAGACGAACAGGGCGCTCATGTGGCCCGGGGCGATGCGGAGCAGGGCGCGCCGTCCGGCGTCGCCGTACCGCGTGAGCCAGTCCCGCGCCACCGCCAGGCGCTCCTGGTCGTCGTAGCGGGTCGAGCCGGGGGCGAGCAGTTCGCCGACCATGGTCCGCAGGTCGTCCGGGACGGCGATGTCCCCGGTGACGACGTCCGCGGGGTAGCGCGCGGTGTCGCTGTAGAGGGCCTCGTGGGGCGCGCGCAACGCCTGGGCGAAGGCGGCGGCCTGCGGGGTGGTCCCGATGAGGTCCCAGGGCACGAGGTGGTCGCGCGCCCAGTTGTGCATGCGGCCGGCGTCCAGGGTGACGGCGCGGCGTTCCTCGGGCGAGCCCATGCCGATCCGGTGGGAGGCGAGCAACACCTCCCGCAGCGAGTGCAGTCCGGCCGGGACGGTCCAGGCGATCAGCGCCGAACGCAGCGGCGGCAGTTCGGCGGGGGTGGCGCCGATCTCGCGTGCGGCGCGCAGCAGCCACAGGGCCGGTCCGTCGGCGCCGCGCGTCCCGCGGAAGCCGCGGGCGTCGTACGTGTTCCAGGCGGCGGTGTGGGTGCGGTCCGGGGGCACGACCGTCTGCCCCCGGTGGCCGATGCGGTCGGGCAGGGCCCGTGCGATCGTGGCCGCTTCCCGGCCGGCCGCGTAGACCGCGTTCGCGTACGCCTGGAGCACCCGCGCGAGGTCGGGCCGGGCGGTGGGGCCCAGGAGGTGTGCGAGGGGGCCGCCCGGCTGCTGCCAGGCGGGGTCGTGCGGCGGTACCAGGGCCCGGGTGGCGGCGTCGGCGCCGTAGCGGTGGGTGAGGAAGCGGTGGGCCCTGCCGAGGGTCTGCCGGGCGGCGGCGTACACGCCGGGGTGCGCCGTCAGCGACTGGGCGAGGGCGAACTCGAAGTGCAGGCTGCGCTGCCGCCACGGCGCCGTGCCGTACAGACCGGTGAAGCGGGGGGTGTCGGGGGCGCCGGTGATCTGCCAGGAGGAGATCTGCGGGGGCGGGCCGGTGCGGGTGGCTCCGCCGGGGGCGGAGTCCTCGTCCTCGGACTCGGAGAGGCCGGCTTCGTCCTCGGAGTCCGAGGGGTCGTCGGAACTGTCCGCGTCGTCGGACTCCGCGAGGCTCATGCGGTCGGAGTCGTCGCCGGGCCCGTCCGTCCCCCGCGTGCCGTGCGGGCCCGTCGCCGGGTCAGCGTTGATCTGCCCGGCGCCCGGGTAGGAGAGCGCGGCCGGGGTGCCGGGGGCGTCCCCGGGCGTCGTGGCGGTGGACGGGGGCTGCCCGCCGGGGTGTTCGGTCACCCAGGTGGTGGCCAGTCCGTCGGCGTCCTCCAGCAGGTGCGGCAGCCCGCCGGAGACCGCGGCGCGGCCGGCCGCCAGGTGGACCGTCAGCCCGGACGTGTCGGCCAGCCGCCGGGCCCGCGCGCGGGCCTCGGCCAGGTCGGTGACGGTGCCGGCGGGACCGCAGGCCAGCACCGTCACGCTGGTGTACCGGCGGCCGAGCAGGGGCCGCAGCAGCTGCCCGACGTGGGAGCCGTCGTCCCGGCGGACGCGGCCGCCCTCGAGGACGAGGGCCAGTCCCGCGGGGCCGCCGTGCGAGGCGAAGAAGAAGGTGCCGCCGGAGGCGTCCGGCAGGGAGCGGTGCGCCGGCACGGGGGTCCCCGAGGCGTCGCGCCGCCACTGCACGAAACCGGTCGCGGCGTCCAAGTGCGCGTACGCGGCCCGGCGCCGCGCCCAGTCCTCGTTGTCGAAGGAGGCGACGCCGAGCAGGCGTCCGTCGCGGGCGCGGATCTCGCGCAGCACCACGTACCGGTCGCGGTCCTCGTCGTGTGCGCCGTCCGCGGCGGCGCGGAGCAGGTCGTCGGGGGCGCCGACGCGCCGCAGCGGGGGCATGACGGTCGCCGGGTGCGGGGCGGGGATCTCCTCGGCGGAGACGGGCTCGTACGGCACGCCGCGGCGTTCGAAGACGACGGGACTGTGCCGTACGGCGCGGAACGACACTCCGGGCGGGTAGGCGGCCTCCTCCTCGCTGACGTAGGCCACGAACGGGGTGACGTCGCGTGCCGTCGACCGCCGCACGTGCACGAGACCGCGGTGCGTGTCCTGCGGGAGGCCCTTGTTGCGGAACATGAAGCCGAGGGCCGTGTCGCGCCGCAGCGACGTGCTGCGGAAGAACGGCACGGTGATGGAGTCCCGTCCGTAGACGGGTCCGTGCTCGGGTGCGTCGACGGGTCCGGGCACGCCCCGGTCGCCCCACCAGACGTCGCGCCGGACCGGCGGCAGGATCTCGAGCGCCTCGATCGCCATGTCGATGTGCAGGGGCAGTTCGGCGTGCACCTGGTCGGCGATCTCGTACAGCCGGCTGCGCAGGGCCGTGACCTCGGGGGTCGTCGCGCCGAGATCGTCCGTGCCCCACATCCGGTCGAAGAGGGCGTTCATACCGGGCCGGCCGCGCAGGACGATCGGCAGGTACTCCCGTGCGCCGGACTCGGCCGCCTTGCGGGTGACCGACCAGGCCTGGAGGCGCACCAGGCGGCGGCTCATGCCGGCTCCCAGGCGTTCGCCGTTGAGGTGGGCCTTCATGAGCCGGTAGTCGGCGGCGCTGTAGAGGTGCAGTGCCGTCAGGTGGCCGGGGGTGAGGTCCTCCAGGGCCTCCCGTCCCGCGTCGCCGTGGTGGTCGAGCCACTCGGCGAGCGCCCTGCTGCGGCGGTCGGTGACCCGCAGGGTGCCGTCGAGACCGTCGTCGACCAGGGCGGTCAGGTCCCCCGGGATGTCGATGGCCTGGGGGGTGACGTCGCCGCCGTACGTCATCCGCTCGCCGTACAGCTCCCGGTGGGGCGGGGTCAGGCCGTGGCCCTGATAGGCCTGGAGGATCCAGATGTGCAGTCCCGCGCCGTCGCGCAGGGCGATGGCGCGCTCGTCGGCGTCGGTGCTGCCGGTGCGGTGATCGGCGAGGACGATCTCGTACAGGGACTGCAGGTCCGCCGGCACGAGCCAGGACAGCAGCGCGGCCCGGAACATGGCCGCCTGGGCGGGCGAGGACGGCCCGAGGGCCTTGTAGGTCTGCAGCAGCCGCACCGCGGGGCCCGTCTCGCCGCCGACCCGGCGGAATCCCCGGCTGTCGTGCACGGTGCGGTAGGCGCTGCCCGGTGTGTGGCGGGCGCGGGCGCCGGCCGGGCGGGACAGGGTGTCCGCGAGCGGCGGCGGCAGTCCGGGGCCGGCGTGGGCGGCCCGGGTGAAGGCGGTCATGAGCGCGTCGAGGGTGAGCACGCCCGCCTCCAGCGTGCGCAGGCGTTCGAGCTCCGCGGCGGGGTCGGCGGGCGGGTTGTCGGGGTCGAAGAAGGCGCGTGCGGCGGCGTCCTCGCCGTGGCGGGCGGAGAGTTCGGCGTGGAGGCGGAAGGTGGCCTCCCGGGCGGCCTCGGTGACCATGGGCACCCGGCTCAGCAGGCCGGCGAGCTCGAACTCCAGGGCGGTGCTGCGCCGGCGCCACTCACGGTCCCGGTAGAACGGGGCGAACCGGACCGTGGTGGGGGCGCCCGCGGGCTGCCAGGACGACACGGACCAGCCGGGAGCCGTGTCGGTGGGGTCCGCCGGGCCGTCCTCGTCCGTGACGGCGGGTTCCGGCCGGCCGGCCGGGCGGAGGGCGAGTGCGGTGTTGACGTCCGCGGGGTCCGGGTAGGCGGCGGACCGTCCCGCGGGCGCGGAGCCGGCGGACTCCGACGGGGTCAGGGCGGCGAAGTGGAACGTCCCCTCGGGGCTGTGGCGGAGGTTGTGCCCGGGCCAGCCGTGTGCCCCGTCGCTCGCGGTCAGGACCGGGGACGGTGTCTCGAACAGGATCCGCTCGTCGCGCAGCTCGGCCATGGCGGTCTGCCGGGGAGACACCTCCTCGTCCACGAGCGAGTGGTCGAAGGCGTCGTTGGGGATCCAGCCTCCCAGCGACACCCCGGATCCGGTGGCCAGGATGGGGAAGGCGCCGGCGATGTGACGGACGGCCGTGCCTCCGAAGGCGGTGACCTCCCGCTGCCGCCAGTGCGGATTGCCGGTGGGCCCCGTGTTCGCCACGGTCCGGTCGGCGTCGATCCCGCCCGGGAAGAAGCCGACGTACAGGTAGCCGGACCAGGAAGCCCCCCTGCCGTCGGTGCGCAGCAGACCGGGGGTCTCGGACCAGGAGACGAAGGCCGATCCGTCGAGGCCCATCGCGCTGATGACGTGTTCGCGCAGGTCGACGGCCTGGGGCCGGCGAGGCGTCATGCCGCGTTCGAAGACGCTGTCGGGCGTGCGCCCGTCGACGCGCCACAGGGGGGTGCGCCGCCAGTCCGGCCGGTCGCTCCAGATCCAGCGATCGAAGTCCTCCGGTCTCCTCAGTCCGCCCCGTGCCGCGGTCCGCTGCCAGACCTGGTGGGCGGGGAGCGCGGACAGTTCCTCGGCCGTGAGGGGGCCGCCGAGAGCGGTGAGCGGTTCGAAGTACCGTACGCGCTCCAGCCTGTCGAGGGGGGTTGCCTCGATCCGGCGGGCCTGGAGCTGCCCGTCGTCCCCGCCGGTGTAGACCTTGTCGACGACCGCCGAGGACAGGCCGGTGCGCGGCAGCCACAGATCGGTTCCCGCGGTGAGGGCGCGCCTGACCTCGCCGTCGGGACCGTCGAGGAAGGGGTACTTGACGACCGCCTGGTTCAGATCGACCGCCTGTCCCGCCATGACCGAGACGCGCAGCAGCCGCGCTCCGGCCGGCAGCGACTGCGGTTTCGTGGCGGAGAGCCCGAGCCTTCCCCGGGTGACGGTGATGCCGTCGTGCGGCGAACCCTGTCCGGGGCCGAGCACGAGATAGGCGTACGCGCTCGGCTGCCCGGTGTAGGGCCAGCGCGGGACGTCGGCGGGCAGCCCGCGCACGGGCTGCCGCGGGTGCTCGATGACCATCCTCAGCGGGGAGTCGTGGTCACGCACGTGCGTGACCCGTCCCGAGCGGTCCACGCGCGCCGTTCCCGTCACCGGGACGCGGGGCACCGAGGACGCCGGGATCACGAAGACGCCCCCGGCGTTGCCGGTGTGCACCATGCCCGCGACGAAGGGGGGTGCGCCCGCCGTGTTCCCGTCGGCGAAGGTCTGTTCGACGTCGACGGCCAGGGAGGCCGCGACCTCGATGCGGAGCATGCCGACCGGCTGACGCCCGTGGGTGACGGCCTGCCGCGGGTCGGTGAAGGCGAACAGATGGGGCTCGGGTTCCGGCACGCCCTCGTCCAGCATGCTGTCGGGCGGGCGGTGGCTCGTCACGTACAGCACCTGCGGCCGCGCGTTGGTCACGTACGCGGCGGGCAGCCAGGGGATCTCCCGCGCCCACGGGCCGGTGGCGCCGGCGACGGACCGGGTGCGCAGGCGCGCGGACTCCGACGGGGCGGAGACCTTGTACGAGGCCGGCACGGCCGGTCCCCGCAGTGCCGTCCGCCTCCAGACCCCCGGGGCCCCGGTGTCGGGGTCGGGCGGGGTGATCAGCCGCAGCGGCGCGGGCCCGCCCGCCGCCGGTGCCGTGCCGGGGGCGGTCTCCCGCGGCGCGGCGGGCATCGTGATCAGCTTGCCGCTGAAGGCCCAGCTGTCGCGTCCCGTGCGGTCGGAGAACAGCTGCGGCAGGGGGGAGGGCCGGGTCGGGGCGCCGCCCTTCGACATCAGGAACACCAGGGGGGCGCCGAGCGGTGTGACGCGCAGCAGCGGCGCCAGGTCCAGCAGGGCGAGGAACTCCGCGTCGGAGACCCGCATCGGGGGCATGCCGGACAGCCGCAGGACGACGAGGCCCGCGCTGTCCGCGGCGGTCCACACCGCGAGGGGGTCCTGCGCCGGCGCGCCGTCGGCGGTCCAGTCGGCGGGCACCTCCGTGATGCGCGTCCCGCCGCCGGGCTCTTCCTCGGGCCGGCCGAGGACGCGCAGGTCGACGCCGCCGGGTGCGGGGATGCCGCTCCAGTTGTAGCCGCGCTGCGCCCGGCCGTCCGTGAGCTGGTGGTGCGGCCCGAACGCGCCCTTGAGCGCCAGGTGGAACGCGGCGAGGAGCGCGTCGTCCGTCGCGTCCAGTCCGGCCGCGGCGACCTGCGCGGTGAGGATCCACAGCTCCTGCTGCCGGGCCGGGGTCCACGGCTCGGTGGGCGGCAGGTGGAGCACCCGGCGCCCCAGTGTCTCCTTGGCGGCGGCGTCGAGGCCGCCGATCCTGCGGGCCGCGGAGACCACGGCCCACAGGGCGCGTGCGGTGTCGTCGCCGGTGAGCGGGCCCGCCGCGGGGGGCCGGCGCAGCACACCGTGGACGAGCTGCTCGCCGAGCCTGGCGAGCAGGGTCAGCCCGTGCCGGAGGTAGGGGTCGCCGATGTCCTCGGAGAGCCGGGCGTCCGGATTCCCGGCGAGCCGCCGTGCGGCGAGGTCGAGTACCGCGCGGTGGGCGGCCCGCCGGTCGGCGCCGCCCGCGGCGGCGCGCTCCGCGGCGGCCGTCCACAGCTCCATGCGGAACGGGGTGAACCGGCTCAGCAGCGGGTCGTTGGCCCGCATGGTCTCCATCGCGCCGATGCCTCGGAGCAGCCGCGTCCAGTCGGCCCGGTCGGTCTCGGCCTCCGGTCCGAACACCTGGCGCAGCGCCCGTACCAGCCGCAGGGTGACGTGGCGGACGGCGGACGGGGCCGGGCCCTCCCCGGTGTGCAGGCCGGCGGTGACGGCGAGGGCGTCCAGCTCCTCGTCCGTCGGCTCGGGCACGAACTCCGTCACCCGGCCGGGCTCACCCCCGGGGAGGTCGAGGAGGATCCGCGCGTCGGTGTCGAAGCCGCTGCTCATCACGGACGCCCTGGTCACCCGCCGGGAGGCGTTCGCGGTGTGCTGGCCGAGCGGGACGGTCTCCAGGGGGTCGTGGGTGGTGGGCGCCGGACGGTTGTCCAACTGCGCCAGCATGGGATCGCCGGCCGACGCGGACCAGCAGACCTCGAGCCCCATGCGGTGCCCGGGGGGCAGTTCGCCGACCTGCGGCAGGCCGCCGATGTAGCGTCCGCCGTCGGCGGCGCCCAGCCACACGGTACGTCCGTCCCTGAGGGGCAGCTGGAGTCCGCCGGGCAGGCCATGGGCCGCGAAGACGTGGACCGCGGTGTCGTCCGCCGTCCGTGTCTCCTCGCCGACCAGGACGGTGCGTCCGCCGGCGGGCATGAGGTGGACCAGCTTGCGGGCGCGGAGGTAGGTCCGCAGGAGGCGTTCGCGGTCCCGTACGTCGTCGGCGTGCGCCATCGTCCCGAACCGCTCGTTCCGGTCGGAGACGAGGGGGCGGGTGTCGACGTCGCTGTCGCGGAACGGGGTGCCGTCCAGCGCCGTCCACGTCCGGTCCGCGACGGGTGCCGTCACGGGACCGGTCACGGGCTCCGTCACGGACGGCGGCGCGAACGCGACCCACGCGCCCACGGCTTGCCCCGGACCGTGGTCGATCAGCGCCGGGACGTGGTTGCCGTGCCGGTCGCGTACGAGCCGGGCGTCTCCGCTGGACGCCCACACCGTTCGCCCGGTGCGCCGGGCCGCCTCGCGCAGGACCGCGAGGTCGCGCACGTTGGCGGCGAAGGGGACGAGGATCACGAGGGGCGTGTCCAGGGGCAGTGCGGCCAGCTCGGGGTCGGCCGCCAGCCGCCGGGCGAGGTCGTCGGCGTCCCACGCGGTGCCGTCGGCGGTGAGGACTCCCTCCGGCCCGCCGTCGCCCCACACGGCGTAGGCGCGATCGCCCCACGGTGCGGGTTCGTTCGCGGTCTCCGTGTCCGGACCGCCCGCCCGCTCCTCGATCGTGCGGACCCGTCCGAGGTGCACCCGGAGCACGCTTCGGGCCGTCAGATTGCGTCCGGCCGGGGCACCCGACGCGGTCCTCATCAGGGTGTGCGGGGGCAGCGGCGGGACGTCCGGGGCGGTCGCCTCCTCCTCGTCGCCGGCGCGTGGCCGCGAGGCCGTCCCGGGGCCGAACACGGTCAGGCCACCGGCGGCGGGCGACGGCTGGGCGGGGCCCGTCCGCCGTGTCGCCGCGTTCCAGTGGCCCGGGGCGCCGGTGCCGGGATCCGGCAGGCAGTGCACGGTGAGCGGGGCGGCCGGCGCACCGGTCAGCGCCATGGGGGCGCTGTAGGCGAAGGCCGGGCGGCCGGTGCGCTGCGCGAACCGGTCGGCGAGATCGGCGGAGAGGGTGCCGGGGCCGGTGGTCAGGAAGACGACGGGGACGGTGAGCGGCGCGGCGCCCAGTGCGGTGTCGAGGTCCAGCAGGGCGAGGAACTCGGCGTCGGAGACGCGGACCGTGCGGCCGCCGGGCAGATGGAGGCCGACGCTCCCGGGCGTGTCGGCGTGGACGAGGCGCAGCTGGGGGTACGGGAGGCCGGGCCCGGACCAGGCCGGGACGACCGGTCGCGGGGGCGTGCCGGCCGGGCCGGGGACCGCCTGCCGGACGTGGTCGATGACGACTCCGGCCGGGGCCGGCGCCCCGCTCCAGTTGACGCCCTGGGAGAACGGGGTGCTCCCCGGGCCCAGTTGGACGCCGGGCAGCAGCACGGCCGGGGCGAAGGCGTCGTTCTCCACGAGGTGGAAGGCGGCGAGCGCATCGGTGTCGGTGAGGTCCAGTCCCGCGACGGCCGCCTTGGCCGTCAGGGCCCACAGCGTCTCCTGCGCCGCCCGGTTCCAGGGGTCGGCGGGGCCCAGGTGCAGGATGGCGCGGCCCCTGCGTTCCCGCTCGTGCGGCGGCATCAGGGACGACAGGTGGGCTGCCCTGACGGCGGCCCACAGGGTGGTGGCCCGCTGCCGGGGCGTCGGCGCCGCGGTGGCCGGCAGCCCGTACGCGTGGCGGACCACGGCCTCGCCGGCGGTCCGGAAGTACGCGAGGACCAGGTCGACGGCGGGTGAGGGGAACTCCGCGGTGAGCCGGGCGTCCGGCCGCCGCGCCCGTACGGTGCGGGCGTGGTCGAGCAGGGCCACGAGGCCGGCCGGGTCGGCGGGGCGGCCGGTGTGCTGCTCGGTGAGGAACTCCCACAGCTCCATGCGGAACGGGGTCAGCCGGTTCACCGCCGGGTCGGCGGCGCGCAGCTGTTCCAGTGCGGCGATCCCCTGCCACAGGCGGGCGTACCGTGCGGCGTCGTCCTCCACCTCGCTGCCCAGGCCCCGGCGCAGGGCGCGCACGAGCCGCAGCGCGGTCGCCCGGGTCTCGGACGGCACCGGGCCGGTACCGGTGTGCAGTCCCGCGTCGCGGGCCAGCCGGTCGAGGTCGGCCGCCAGGGGTTCGGGGCGGTGGCGGACGATCCGGCCCCGCTCGCCGTCGGCGGCCGCCAGGGCGCTCCGGCGGAGATTGGTCAGGCCCGACGAGCGGGTCGGGGCGTCGGTGACCCGGCGGCTCTCGTTGGCCACGTACTGGGCCTGTGGCACGTCCTCCAGGGGGTCGTCGGTCCTGGGAGCGGGCACGTGGGCCGCGTACTCGCGTCCGGGGTCGCCGTCCGTGGCGCTCCAGCACACCTCCAGCTGGAGGCGGTGTCCCGGCGGAAGTTCCCGCACGTCGGCCAGTCCGGCGATGTAGCGGGCGGCGTCCCGCTTGCCCAGCCACACCGTGCGGCCGTCCCGCAGCGGCAGATGCATCCGGCCGGGCAGTCCGTGGCCGGCGTACACGTACACGGCGGCGTCCGGGCTGACGGGCTCCGCCTCGGCCGCGTGGTAGCGGCCGCCGGCGGGGACCATCTGGACGAGTTCGCGCATACGGCGGTAGCCGCGGAAGTTGTTCTCCCGCAGCCGGACCGAGTCATGGGTCGGCACGGCCATCCGGCCGAACCGCTCGTGGCCGGTGTCGCTCAGCGGCCGGGTCTCGACGTCGCTGTCCCGGAACCGGGTTCCGTCGAGGGCGGTCCATTCGCGGTCCGTGTGCGTCACGGTCGTGCCCGAGGGATCGACGCGGACCCATCCGCCCACGGGGAGAGCGGGGTCCGTGTCGAGCAGGGCGGGTGTCAGGACGGGGCTCGGCCCTCCGGGCAGCAGCGTCCCCTCGCCGGAGGGACCCCACACCGGCCGTCCCAGCCGGTCGGACAGGGCCCGCAGGGCCGTCATGTAGCCGCTCGCGGCGAACGGCAGGGCCAGGACCAGCGGTACGTCCAGGGGGAGCCGGGCCAGTTCGGGGTCGGCCGCGAGGACGTCGGCCACGGTGCCGGGGTCCAGGACCCGGCCGTCGGGCGCCCACAGCTGGCCGGCCGTGCCGTCGGCGCCGACGACGTACGCGGAGTCGGGCCACGGCGCGCGCTCGAGCCGGGCGGCGGGCCGGGTGGCGCCCGGCCTGATCTCGACGGCCAGCGTGGTGCCCGGGATCACCCGGTCCGCGGGCCTCGAGGTCCAGTTGCGGCCCTGGGGCCGGCCCGAGGGCCCGATCAGGAGGGTGCCCGGGCCGAGCAGGGGGTCGCCGGGGCCGGTGAAGGTGCCGGAGGGCGGCCGGAGGGCGCGCACGGAGGGGGCGGAGGGCGCGGGGGCGGGGGGCGCGGAGGGGGCGAAGGTCGTGGGTTCGGAGACCTCGGAGGCCGAAGGGGCCGGCGGCTGCGGTGCGGGTGTCTGTCCCCAGGCGCGCGGGCTGTGGTGGCGGGGGGTCAGGTTCCACCGGGACAGTTCCAGGTCCGCGCCGACCGCGCCGGCGGCCACGAGGAGCAGGAAGGGCAGCGCCACCGGCAGGTCCGGTTCGGCCAGGGGGCTGTCGGCGAAGTAGGAGCTGATCGCCCGTCGCAGGTCGTACCACGTCAGCGGCTCGGCCGTGCCGCCGGCCGCGCGGCTGCGCTCCAGCGCCCAGAAACCCTTCAGGAGCGCCTCGAACGCGCCGCGGTCGTCCTCCAGCTCCGGGCCGTAGACCAGGCGGATCGCGCGGATCCAGCGGAGCACGTCGGCGGCACGCTTCCGGTCGCCCGTCACCTCTTCGGCGATGCGGGCGAGCCGCGGGGCGGCGGGCTCGGGCCGGAATCCGGCCCATCCGTCGCCTTCCGGGAGCTGGAACCGGGGGCCGAGCCCGTCGTCGCCGGGCGCGAGGACCGGCTCGTGGCCGCTGACGGTGGTCCACACCCAGCGGTCGAGGCCGTTGGCCAGGACCTGCCCGGCCGACGGCCACTCCAGCGGGTCCCGCAGCGGCGGGCCGGTCAGGTCGGCCGCGAGGAACAGCGCGACCGTCTCGGGCGGGAGGGCGTTCAGGAGGGGGTCGACGGCGAAGAGGAAGTCGACGACCCGCTCGTGGTCGAGGAAGACGCCGGTGCCGTCGGACAGGGCGAGCGCGGCACCGGTGCCGTCACCGCGCAGCCCGACGAGGTGGGCCGCCCGGAAGGGGAGCGGCTGCGGGGCGCTCTCCTCGAGGTCGGCGTGGCGGCGTACGAGGGTGAAGTCCCGTGTCTCGGGCAGCAGCCCGTACCGGTGCCGGTGGGGGGCGCTCCAGTCGGCGGCCTGGCGGGAGGAGACACCGACGGGCACGCCCTGCGGATCCCGGTGCCTGACCAGCGACACCTGGTCGATGAGCACCCGGGTGCCGTCCACGGCCACGACCTCCTGGGCCCACGGCAGGACGGGGGGTGTCCGCGCCGGGTCGGCGAGCGTCGCGAGGGATCCGCGCGCGGCCTCGACCAGGTCCGCGATCCTGTCGCGTTCCGAGGGCGGGAGCTGCGGCAGCAGCGCGGCCGCCGCCTCGACGGCCGTGCGCAGCAGCTGCTGCTCGGGGGCGTCGGCGGGCAGCGGTGTCCCGAGGGCCCTCCGGCCGAGGGCGAACGCCACCTGCTGGGCTTCCCAGTTGGACATCAGTCTCCGGCGCGTGCCGTCGGCCAGTGGCACGCCGTAGGCCACGGTCGTCAGGAAGCCGCCCAGGCCGCGGACGACCGGGTCGTCGAGGACGCGGGTCAGGGAGGCGGTGAGGACGTCGTCGGGCAGGGGTGCGGCGAACGCGCGCGCGTAGGCGTAGGCCTTGCGGCTCAGTTCGGCGAAATCGGTGACCATCTGCCGGACTTCCGGGGCCGTCATGAACTGGCCGCCGAATCCGAGGTGGCGCAGTTCGGTCAGGACCAGCCCCATGTCGAGCCGGCCCTGGCCGGTGTCCAGCGCGGGGTAGTCGTCCATGCCGACCGCATGGCGCTGCGTGATGACCTCGCCCCGGCTGGTACGCCCCGTCAGCACCGCCGTCAGGTGTTCACGGGGCGCGGGCGTGTCGTCGTCGCCTTCGTCGAAGAAGCCGGGGTCGAGGCGTGAGGACGGCCCGAGCCGCTCCTGGTAGGCGTCGAACGTGTTCTTGGCCCGCTCCTCGAACACCTCGCTGACGCGGTCGTGCTCGGTGCTCAGGAACCGGCGGGTGCGGGGCCGCAGGGCCCTCATGATCCGGTCGAGGGGATGCCGGGACGCGGCCAGCAGGAAGTTCTTGATGAGCGTGTCGTTGCCGAAGACCTGGGCGGCGGGCCCGGCGGCGACGTTCTGGTAGGCGAACCAGGCGTACCCCATCAGCTCGTCGATGTCGGGAATCGCCATGAGGAAGGGGGACAGGTACGGCGGCACCTCGTCGCGGCCGAGGTACCGGCGGGCGAAGACCGCCGCGGTGTCCATCGCCGCGAAACGGCCGGATGCGATCAGGGGCCGCAACGGCGGCACTTCCAGCCGCCGGTCGGCCGCCTCCTGGAGCTCCCGGAGCCCCAGCGCGGGATTGCCGATGGTGAGCTGCGTGTAGGAGGCGCCTCTGTAGTCGTCGGGGGCGGGGAAGACCTGGGTCTTCAGACCCAGCTCGGTAGGGCTCCAGCCGTCACCGGGCGGCAGCAGCGCGGACAGGGGAAGGGGTGCGCGCTGCCGGTCCGTGGTCTCCATCGCCCGCTGCAGCCGTTCGAGCCGGTCCAGCGCCTCCTCCGGGGTCAGGCCGCGCTCCCCCGGGAGGACCGCCGCGGGGTCCGTGACGATCTCGCCGATCAGCGCCTTGATCATGCGGGGCTGGGGCTTTCCGGGCTCGGTCTTCGGTCGCGCGATGGTGAGACGCCCGTCGACCTGGAAGAAGCCCATGGTGTCCAGAACGATCTTCAAGCCGTTGCCGTGGGCCAGCACCTTGTCGCCGGCGTTCTCGTGCTCCCCCAGCTGCATGCCCACGACGACGAAGATCCGCTGGTTCTCCGACTCGATGCCGATGGCGCCGTAGCGGTCGGTGGTCGCCCGGTCGAGGAGGGTGTGGGTGAGGGAGGACGAGGCGGCGAAGGCGGGCAGCCCGTCCTCGACGACCTTCCCGGACGGGTCGACGATCACCGCGCGGGCGTCGGAGGGCGCCACCGGCGGGGCGATCGCGGACAGGGCCCGGCCGGTACCGGCCGACACGTCCACCCAGAGCACACCGCCACCGGGTCCGCCGAGGTGGACGGCGGCGAAGGCGTGGCCCAGCAGCGTGCCCCGGCGTTGCGCGAGGACCAGTGCCGTGGCGCCGGGGCCCGCCGCCGCGACGGCCTTCACGATCGTGTCCCAGTCGCGCACGCTCCGCCAGCCGGGCCCCTGCGCGAGCGAGGCGCGTGCCGAGGTCCGGGTGCCGGCCGAGAGGTCGTCGAGGGCGACGGCGGGGCGCACACCGCGCGGGTACAGCGCGTCGCGCAGGGCGGTCAGCAGGTGCAGGCAGCGCTCGGCCGACCGGCCGCCGTCCGGCTCCCGCGCGGCCACCCGGCGGACCGCGCGCAGCAGTTCCGCACGGTTCGACAGGGCGGTGGGCAGGACCGCTGTCCGGGACGTGGCCTGCGGTGCGGCTTCCTCCGTTTCCGTCCCCGGGCGTACGGGCGTGGCGGGCGGCCCGGATGCGGGGGCGGTGGCCAGGGGGCCGAGGAAGGCGGCGGTCACCCCGGTGCCCTCCACGCGGCGGGTGGTGTCGAGCGTGGAGGCCAGGGCGGGCAGGGCGCGCAGCGCGGTCGTCTGCCGCTCCGTGCGGTCGCGCCGGTCGTCGCGGACCTGGCGCAGGGCCTGCTCGATCTCGTCGAGCCGGGTCCGGTCGTCGTCACGGAAACGGGCTCTGCGGGCGGCGGTACGGGCCGCGCGGTCCTCGGCGCGGCGGGCCGCGGACAGCGCGTCCCCGCTCTCGCGCACGAGCGCGGTGCGGTGCTCGCGTGCGGTCTCGACGGCGTCGCGGGCGGCGGTCAGCGCCGAGTGCGCGGTACGGAGGGCGGCGTCGCGGCCCTGGTGGCGCGCTCGGGGGTCCTCCCCGTGCCGGCGCGCGGTGGGGGCGGGTCCGGGGCCGGGCTGCGGCTCGGCGGCGGCGGCCGTCCGTCGCGTGTCCTCCCCCTCGGCCTGCGCCCGCTGCCCCGCCTGCCGTGCGTCGTCCTCCTGCCGGGCGGCCGGCAGGGCCTGCGCGTCGAGGACCGCCCGTTCGGCGCGGGCCAGTGCCGCCTCGGCGTCGCGGACGGACGCGTCGGCGCCCTCCCGTACGGCGCGGTCCCGCCGGGCGGCTTCGTCGAGTGCCGCGCGCGCGGCCCGGTGGGCGGCGACGGCGGCCGTGTGGGCCTCCTGCGACCGGGACAGTGCCCTGGCCGCGCCGGCCAGGTCCTCGGTCAGTTCCCGTTCCTCGGCGACGGCCCCGCGTTCGGCGTCGGCCGCCTCGGTCCAGGCGTCGACGGTCGCCCACAGCGCGGCCCAGGTCTCGCGGGTGGCGTCGGTGGTGTCGGCGAGGGTGCCGTCCGCGGCGAAGGGCCAGTACCGGGGGCCTTCGGGGGTGCGCAGCACCAGTTCCACCGGTTTGCCGGCGAGGGCGGCCGTGCGGGAGGCGACGAGCAGGGCCCGGGCCAGCAGGCGTCCGTCGGGGTCGGCGCCGGGCGCGAGGCACAGGCGGGCGGAGGAGTCCCGCTCGTCGATGCCGTCCGCCAGCACCGCGGGGAGGTCGGTGAGGGGGTGCCGGGTCCAGTCGCGGAGGTCGTCGGCGTCCTGGCCGGCGAGCATGGCGGGGAGGTCGTAGACGCCCGCGTCGGGGCGTGCGGAGGTCACGCCGAAGCCGAGCAGGTCCTCCTCGGACAGCCGGACGGTCGCGGTTCCGGTGACGTGCCGTACGCCTTCGGAGCCCTCGACGGTGACGACCAGGTCGACGAGGGTTTCGTGGCTGCGGGGGCCGCGCCGCTCGTCGGTGTCCTCGGCCCGGCCGGCCTTGAGGTGGTTCTGGCCGGCGCCCGTGGCCGTGGCTCCCACGGAGGAGGCGTGCGGTTGCTGGGCCACCACCGGGACGTCGATGCCCAGCAGGTGGCGGCTGCCGGACTGCAGGGCGTGGAAGCTGCGGTTGGTCAGGGCGAGGGAGCCGGCCGCCGAGGAGCCGGACACGCTGCCGCGGGACTGCTTGCGCCCCCGGTCCACCGCGATGTCGTCGGCGCTGGTGACGGGCCTGGGGTCGTGCAGCGTGATCGACAGGGTGGGGGTGTGGCCGGGCGTGGCGAGGGGCCAGGTTCCCGGCATCCGGGGCGTGAGGCCCGCCGCGGTGCGGGGCGGGTTCAGCGTGATCCGTCCGGCCCGGACGAGTTCGCCCAGGCGGGTGGCGGCCGCTTCCGAGGACGCGTTGGCCGGCAGCCCCCACGATGCGGCCGGCGCCGGGGCGACCTGCTCGAGGGCCTGTGTCAGCTCGGGGAAGGCGTTGAAGTCCAGGACCGGCGTGTTCCCGGACGGCACCAGCGCGGGGCCGAGGGCGGACGGCTGCGTCTGCCGGGGATCGCGGTCGAGCAGGGCGGGCCGGCGGGGGCCGCGGTGCTCGGCCGGCCGCACCGCTTCCGAGGCCGCGAACCGCAGGGTGGTCACGACGGGGACGGTGACGGTGCTCCGCGGGCGGCCGGTGAGCAGGCGCCGGACCCAGGTGCTCAGCCGGGTCGCCGCGTCGCCGTCCAGGCCGGTGAAGGAGAGGATTCCGGCCTGGAGGAGTCCGCCGGGGAGGTTGGCCGGCCATTGCGTGATCAGTTCGGAGCGGACCGACGCGGTGATGGTGTAGTCGATCCCGTCGAAGTCGGCGGCGTGGTCCGTCCGGGTCGTGGAGCGGTCCTCGCTCGCGGTCTCGGTGCGCCGGCTGCGGCTGCTGGTGGTGGTCAGCGCGAGGGAGGGGCCGACCCGGTCGGTACGCGGGGGGCCGCCGGGCCGGGGATAGCGGGACATGGCCATGACGGCGGTCTGGTGGGTCCGGCCGACCGTCTTCGTGCCGCCGCTGCCCTCGGGGGTGTGCGCCTGCGTCAGTCCCAGGCCGCCGGCCGCCGGGCGTCCGCGCACGGCGCGCAGGCCCGGCGTCTGGAGGGCCGGTTCCGCGACGAGGGAGACCTCGACCAGCCGCGCGCCGCCGTAGGCGTGGTGGAGGAACTGGAACCGTGTCGCCCGCCGCCCCCGCCCGGGCAGGGAACGCAGGGCGTTGGGCTCGGTGTGACGGACGATCTCGGTGGCGACTCCGGGCAGGTAGGAGGCGTGTCCGGGCCGGGTGACGCCGGGTGCCTCGTTCTCCACGAGGGTGGTGAGCTCCTGGCGCAGCCTGTCGCGCCGTTCCACCCCGGTCGTCGGGTCGTCGAGCTGGGTGACGGACACGACGGTGCCGAACCCGAGTTCCTGGGTGCGGGCGAACCGGTCGGGCAGGGGGACGTCAGGGGCGGGCGGTGCGGGGAGGGCCGGCCCGGGGAGGTGGCCGGACCATCGCGGGTGGCGGGCGAGCGCCTCCTCGGGGGCGAGGAACGTCACGGCGCGCGGGAGGTCGATCGCCACCGTGACGGGGGTGTGCTCCCCGAAGCCGACGGCGTTTCCTGCCACGTTGCGCATGCCTCGCCGCACCGTCACGAGGAGGGTCACGTCGGCGCCGATGAGGTGGTGCGTGCCGGCCGCCGACAGGGAGCGGGACACCTTGGTCGCGGAGGTGAGCGTCTGCTCGTCGTCGGCCCGGCGGGCGTAGCTGTGGCGGACGCCGGGGTTGAACCGGTGGCCCGACCGCGTGAGGTCCCTGGGACCCAGCTGGAGGCTCGACAGGGTGGCGCTCCCCTGGTGGGTGCGGCCGGTGGTGCGCTGCCCGCCCGCCGTGTCCGCCACGGTGGTGCCCTGTTCGGTGGTCAGGGAGTCCGAGCCCAGGTGGCGGGGGTGGTGGAGGTAGCCCTCGATCTCCACGAGCATGACCTGGTCGGCCGCCATGCCGGGCAGGTTCAGCCCCTCCAGCACGTACCGGCCGCCGAGGATCTGCGCCGCCCTGGCGATGAGCTGGGCGGGCCGGATCCCGGTGTACTGCGCCTCCGCGGCCAGGGTTCCCGCGTCGTTCCTGGGGGCGCCGGCGACGGCGGCCGACACGCGCTTGTACACGATGCCGCCCCAGGTGTAGGGCAGTCGGGCCGCCGCGGCGAGCGGCGCCGGCAGCAGACCGGCGGCGAACGCCGCCGCCCGGTTGGCGTGCCGTGTCCATGTGCTCGGGACGGCGCCGGCGGCCGGGGCCTGCCGCTCCGCCTCGCCGGGGGACGTGACGGCGCCGGGCAGTCCGGTGCCGGGGCGCCGTGGTGGGAGAGGGGCCGGGTGGACGGGCCGGGCCCCGGCGGCGATCTGCCGGAGGGCCTCCATCAGCGCGGCGGTGCCGCGGAAGGTGTCCACGACGGCGCCGTCGGGCAGCCGGAGCGGTTCCGGCAGGGGTGTTCCGTCGGTGTCGGCCGGGGCGAGCCGACGGAGGTCGTCGCCGGAACCGCCGTGGTCGATCCGCCGGATGACGTGACCGGGGCGGGGTCCGGGGGCGCCCTGGGCCGTGCCGCGTGGCCGGGTGCGGTAGTGCGGGACGAGCAGGGAGACGGTTCCGGGGACGCCGTGCGGGTGGTCGCCGAACCGGACGAGCGGGGTGTCCCCGTCGCCCTCGTACAGGTCCAGGGCGAACGTCGCCGGGACGGTGAACACGTCGCTGCCGTCACCGGCCTCGGCGGACTGCTCGAACCCGACGGCGCCGCCGGTCGTGACGGCGGTGCCCGTCTGCCGGGTACCGGTGTAGTCGGGACCGATGTCGAGCAGTCCCTCGCCGTCGCCGAGCGGGATGCCGAAGCCACCGCCGCCGCCGGCCACCGCGGCGAGCGCGGTCCCGCGCTGGCGTGCCGATGCCACCTCGTACCGGCTGGATCCGCTCTGGCCGATGTCGGGCAGCCGGCGCGTGTGCTCGGTGTCCCGGCCGGTGTCCCGGGCGGCGGTCAGGCGCAGTTGGACCCGGCGGGTGCCCGCCACGGTCCGGGGCAGTTCGAACCACAGGGGGTGTCCGCCGTCGACGGCCTCCCCCAGGGCGGTGGCGAGGCCGAGCCGGTTGCGGAGCTGTCCCAGCCTGCGGAGGTTGGTGAGCTGTGCCTGGCGCAGCGGTTCGTCGAACCGCATCGGCAGGGCGGGGTCGCGGTGGGCCGCGGGCGGCAGGAAGCCCTCCTGGCGCAGCCACCGTTCCGCGCGGTCGAGGAGCACGTCGGCGCCCTCGGCCTTGAACGCCGTCTCGGAGGGGCCGAGACTGTCCAGGTTCTCCAGGCGCGGGGGCAGCTCGCGGGTCTCCGCGGGGCCGGGCCGCTGCCCTTCGAGGGTGGCGCGCGCCGGCACCATCAGGCGCACCCCGTCGTCCCAGGGCCCGAACGTGCCGCGTACCTCGCCCCCGCCGGAGCGGTACAGCGTCAGCTCGTAGGTGACCGTGGCGGGTGTGCGCAGGTGTTCGCCCTTGTCGGAGACGCTGCTCGTCAGGGTGGCCGAGCTGGCGGAGCTGTGTGCTTCGTCGACCTGCCAGTTGGTGCCGAGCCTGCCGACGACCCGGCCGCCGAGGGAGGACCCGAAGGCGGGGTGGCCCGGCGTGTGGTCGGCGGTGAAGCCCGGTCCGCCCGTCGCCTCGACGCCGATCCCGCTGGTGAACTTCGCGGAGTGGTCCAGGGCCGCGCCGCGCGCCAGCTGGGTCTCCAGGGAGAACGTGTCGGCGTGGCTGCGGTCGAACGGCTGCCCGGGGACGATCCGGGCGGTGAGGCGGAGCATGCCCACGGCGTGGTCGTCGGTGTCCGTCAGCACCGGCGAGAACACTCCGCCCCCGGCCTGGAGCTGTGCGGTGCCGCGCAGGACCTGCTCGGAGAGGAACTCCTCCAGGGCCTGGGCGGACTCGGCGCTCAGCCCGGTCAGGGGTGCGAACCGCACGTCGGCGAGCACCTCGGTGAGCAGGCGGCCCGGTTCGGCGACGCTCTCGACGCCCCACAGCGGGATGTCGTCCAGCGCCGCGGGCCGGGGCAGGACGGCCGGGCCGGTGCCGTCGTCCAGGACCCGGTGCTGGGGCAGCCAGACCGTGAGGACGCCGTGGGACCGTCCGGGTGACCAGCCGCCCGAGGCGTCGCGGGGCGTGTCGGCGCGGACCTGCCAGAGGGTGTCCAGGTCCAGGGGCCGGGCCGGGTCCTTCGACCCCTGCCTGCTGACGATCTGGAACGTCTCCCTGACCCCGACGCTCTCCGTGAGCTGGTTGTGGGTCAGGGACATCGTGAGCGACATGTCGCCCCGGTGCAGGACTCCCCTGCCGTCGGCCAGCCGGGCCAGGGTCCAGGGCAGGACGCCGGTGCGGAAGGTGCCCGAGTTCTCACCGGCGGAGGACGACTGTGTCCCCTCGGCCGACTTCTCCACCCGCAGGCCGGGTGAGGTGTCGGCGGTTCCCTCGTGCTTCGCCGAGAACACCGGGTCGCGGTGGGTGAGCCGTACGTCGACGGTGCGTTCACGGCCGTCGTGGTGGACGGTGACGCGGTGGCCCCGGCTGCTGCGCAGGGAGGGGCGGTGGAGGTCGATCTCCTCGACGCCCAGGACCTCCCCGAGGCGGCCGAGTACCGTACCGGCGTCGGCGGCCGGTACGCCGAGCGCCTCGACGATCTGGGCGTGCAGACCGGCGAGGACGGAGGCGGGGGTCTCCTCGAACCACGCGAGGTCCACGTGCCCGTCGTGCGCGGCACCGTAGGAGCGGGCGTACGCCGACAGTTCACCGGACGCGGCGGGTGCGGCGGGGGCGGCCGGCGGGGCGGCGGGCGGGCCCGGGTCGACGGTCACGTCCCGGTCGGTGAGGCCGCCCGTCCGCGCCTGGTGCAGCAGGTGCTCCAGGGTGTCGGCGGTCAGGGCCCGGTCCCAGCCCTGCCGGGCGGCGTACTCCCCCACGAGGTGCTCGAGGGTCCGCCAGGTCAGCGGACCGGTGTCGGTGTTGCCCGGGGCGCTCACCCGCAGCGTCTCCAGCGCCCTGAAGCCCTCCAGGAGCCGCTGGAACTCCGCGGCGCGGGACGGCTCGCCGTCGATGTCCACGCCGTGCGTCACCCGCAGCGCGCGCACCCAGCGCAGCGCCCGCTCGGCGCGATCGGGCATCGACTCGGGAAGTCCGGCGAGTTCGGCGAGCTCCTCCGGCAGCGGTTCGGGGCGCAGTTCGGCGATCCGGTAGGCGGGCCGGTCCGGGTCGTCGTTCTTGACGAGGTGGCCGCCCTGCCGCAGGCCCAGTTCCAGGGCGAGCGACGCGTCGGAGGAGACGACCCTGCGGCGTGTCTCGTTGGCGATCACCTGGGCGGACGACGGGTACCGGAGCCGGTCCGTCCGTGCGGTCGGCCGCATGGCGGTCTCGCACCACAGCATCCACACCGGCTGGTCGGACGGCAGCCGGGAGAGGCTCTTGCGGCGGGCCAGCATCCGGCCGAGCTCCCGCGGCTCGACCACCTGGCTGGCGCCGGTGCTGCGGCGCGGCAGGACCACACTGCCGCCGTCGCCGTGACCGGCCGCGATGTAGGAGTCCTTGAAGGCCCGGGGCAGCGGCATCAGGCCGCTCCTGCGGGACACGACGCCGTCGGATCCGATGTGCGCGTCGTAGTAGTGCCGCACCGCCGACACGGTACGGAAGGACCCTTCGGCCTGCGCCATGTCGCGGGGGTCGAGGAAGGCGCGTCCGGTCAGCCGCTGTCCGTCGGCGGTGGTCAGCGCGAAGGAGTACACGTCGTCCTCGGGGACGCGGGTCCCGTCGGCGGCGGTGACCGGTGCCTGGGGGTCCTCCGGCAGGAGTCCCGGGTCGCTGGGGATCCAGGTGCCGGTGGGCCGGTCGGCCCCGGCGGGGACGACGAGGGCGGGGAACCGCCGGCCGGGCCGGCGGGCGGAGGGGCGCAGCCGCAGGTGGCCGTCGGTGGACCACACCCGTCCGCCGACCCTGTCGGCCACCGCCCGCGCCAGCAGTTCGTTCCGCTGCCCCTCGGGGTCCGCGACCAGCAGGACCACCGGCTCGCCGGGACGCCGCAGGGGGTCGTGGGCGACGATCTCGGCGAACTCCGCGTCGTCGACGAGCCGCTGCTCGCCCTCCGCGTTCCTCAGGACGATCAGGCCGGTGTCCGACCGGACGGCGAACACCACATGGGCCTGCGGTCCCCACGGCGCCGGTGTCTCGCTGACCCGGCCGTCCTGGTCCAGGCCCACCCGGTCGGCCAGCACCCGCGGGTCGGCGATGCCCGTCCAGTTCCGTCCGACGGGCCTCCCGTCGGGGCCGGCCATGATCGTGGAGGGCTTGGGGTGCCCGGACTGCTGGAAGACGTGCGCGGCGATCGCCGCGAGGCTGGTCGCCCTGCCCTGCTGTACGGCACCGGCCGCCGCCACCAGGGCGTCGAGGTAGGTGGCGTGGTCCGGTGCGGTGCCGTCCGGCAGGTGGAACAGCCGCCGGACGATGCCGTCCAGGTCCATCGCCCCGCCGCCGAAGCGCCGGTCCCCCGCGCGGGCGTCGTCCAGCACCCGCAGGGCGACCACCAGTTGGGGCAGCCGGGGGTCGGTGGTGATGCCGGTGCCGAACGCCCGGGTCAGGACGTCCGACAGCGCCTGGTAACGCTCCCGGGTCATCCCCGTCGCGGGCGGCGCGGCCGGACCGCCCGCGGGGGCGGGGGCGGCGGTCCGTATACGGGGAGCGGGCACCGGTGCCGGTACGTGCGCCTCGGGCCGGTAGGTGCCCTCCGTCCGGTCCCACAGCGCCCGGAACCCCTCGAACGCCTCCTCCTCGGCCCGCGTCGCCTCCACCGGATTGACCGCGCCCGAGAACACCGCGCCCGGATCGGCCCCGTACAGCCGCCGCAACAGCGGCAGCAGCGCCGGCTGGAAACGCGCCACCCAGGCCGGCCCGCCGTTGTTCCGCCGCTCACCCGTGAACGGGTCGACGCCCGCGTTCGCCCCCAGGTACACGTTGGTCAGCTGGGCGAAGAACTCCAGCTCGTCCCGCGACGAGTAGTTCGGCCCGCGACGCCGGCCGTCCGCGCCCACCCCGAACAACGGGCCGTCCGGCCACGCGCCGTCCCCCGTCGCCTCGAACGCCTCCCGCACCAGCCGCTGGTCCGACTCGTCCAGCCCGAACTGGTGGACCGTGTGCGCCACCTCGTGCAGCGTCGACGAGTACCCGTCCGGCTGGAACGGGTGGTCCGTCTCCACGGACGTCACCCCGCCCAGCAGGTTCTCCTCCGGCACACCCGCGACACGTCCCCCGACACCGCGCACCCCCTCCCACGAGCGTCCGTCGGCCGTCCGGCGCCCCGCCAGGTCCCGGAACGCTCCCAGCGACGTCAACGCCTCACCCCGAGGCACCACCACCACGCGCGAGCCGCCCTTCAGCAGCCGCGCCGTCACCCCCGGATCACGCAGCACGCGCGCCACCAGCGCCGTCACCGTGCCCCGCGCGGACACCGGCTGCTCCACACCCTCCGGCACCCGCACCATCAACGCCGCCGCGACGTCGGCGAACTCCCCCGCCGGCAGTCCGTCGCGCAGCGCGTCCACCGCGGCCGGATCCGCCGCCAGCGCCTCCCGCTCGACCGACGACAGACCTCCCAGCACCACCCTCCGCTCATCCGCCGACGGCACCGACAGCAGCCGCGCCACGAGGCCCCGCGCGGTGACGTCCTCGGTCTCCCGCAGCGGGATGCGCCGGGCGGTGTCGCCGTCGCCGCCTCCGTCGGTGAGGGTGCGCCGTGCCCGGGCCCCGGTGGACAGGGGGCGGTGCCGTCCGGCGGTCCCCGTCGCCGGGGTGCCGCCGGTGACGGTCGCGGGCGGGGCCGGTGGGGTCGTGGCGGGGACACTGACGTCCTGGTCGGTGAGGCCTCCCGCCCGCGCCTGCTGGAGGAAGCTCTCGAGGTTCTCCGCGGTCAGTGCCCGGTCCCTGCCCTGGCGGGCGGCGTACTCCCCCACGAGGTGTTCGAGGGTCCGCCAGGTCAGCGGGCCGGTGTCGGTGTTGCCCGGGGCGTTCACCCGGAGCGTCTCCAGCGCGCCGAAGCCCTGGACGAGGGTGTGGAACTCCGCCCTGCGGGACGAGTCGACGTCGATGTCCGCGCCGTGCGTCATGCGCAGCGCGCGGACCCAGCGCAGCGCCCGCGTCAGGGGCTGCCGGACCGACTTCGCAAGCCCGGAGACGTCGACGAGGACGGCGAGCGCCAACCTCAGCGGCTCCGGCCGGAACTCCTCGAACCTGTGCACCGGACGGGCCGGGTCGTCGAACTTGACCAGCGCCGCCGGATGCCCCGGGCCCGCTTCGGCGATGGAGAGCGCGCCGTCGACGGCGTGCACGACACGCGCGGTCCGGTTGGCGACCGACTGGGCGGCCGCTGGCTGTTCCAGCGGGTCCGTGCCGGGTGCCCGCAGGGCCTGCCGGCACCACAGGAGCCACACGGGCTGGTCGAACGGCAGCCGGCCGAGGCTCTTGCGGCGGGCCAGCATCCGGCCGAACTCCTCGGCGTCCACGCGACTCGAGTCGGCCGTGCTCCGGCGGGGCAGGCTCATCGCGGTGCTGCTGCCGTGGCCGATGGTGACGTAGGAGTCGGCGAGCGCCCGCGGCAGGGGCTGCTCGCCGCCGCTGCGGGGCGGGTCGACGCCCGGGGTCCCTTCGTGGTGATCGAAGTAGTGCCGTATCGCGGACACCTCGCGGGCGGCTTCCTCGAAGCCCACCATCTCGTACGGGTCGAGGAAGGCCCGCCCGGTCAGCCGCTGCCCGTCGACGGTGGTCAGCGCGAACGACAGGAGGTCCTCGTCCGGGAACACGGTGCCGTCGGACGCGGTGACCGGTGCCTGGGGATCGCCCTGGACGAGGCCGGGATCGCTCGGCACCCAGGTGCCCGTGGCCGTCGATCCCGGGGTCGCGGCGACGAGGGTGGCCTGCGACCAGCCGGACCGGCCGGACGGCGGAGGCAGGCTCAGGTCGCCGTCCGTGGACCAGACCCGTACGCCGGTACGGTCGGCGATCCTCCTCGCCAGTTCCTCGTTCCTCAGCCCTTCGGGGTCGGGCACCAGCAGGACCACCGGCTCACCCGGGCGCCGTGCCGGGTCGTGGACGACGTGCTCGAGGAACTCCTCGTCGTCGACGGCCACGCTCGCGCCGCCGGGGTGCGTCAGGATCAGCAGGCCGGTGTCCGTCCGCTCGGCGACGATCGCGTGCGCCCGGGTGCCCCACGGCGCCGGGGTCTCGATGATCCGGCCGCCCTTGGCGACGGCCACCCGGTCCACCAGCACCTGAAGGCCGGTGTTCGCCGTCCAGTTGCGTCCGGTGGCCCGTCCGTCGGGAGCGGTCAGGGTGGTCGTGGACCGCGGATGACCGGAGGGGAGGAAGGCGTGGGCGGCGATCGCCGCCAGGCTCGTCGCCCTGCCGTGCCGTGCGGCATCGGTCACCGCCGTCAGGGCGGCCCGGAACTCCGCCTGTCCCAGGGGTCTGCCCGCGGGCACGTGGAACAGCCGCCGGACGATGCCGTCGAGATCGAGCGGCCCGGTGCCGAGGCTCCTGTCCCCCGCACGTGCCGTGTCGAGCACCGTCACGGCGTCGCGCAGCCGCGGGAACCCGGCGTCGGCGGTGATGCCGGCCCCGAACGCCCGGACCAGGACATCGGTCGGATCGGTGGCGGGCGGGGTGGCCGGGGCGTTCCCGGTGGCGGGCGGGGCAGCCGGTGGGGCGACGGGCTGGCCTGGGTCGACGGTCACGTCCCGGTCGGTGAGGCCGCCCGTCCGCGCCCGGTGCAGCAGGTGTTCCAGGGTGTCGGCGGTCAGTTCCCGGTCCCGGCCCTGCCGGGCGGCGTACTCCCCCACGAGGTGTTCGAGGGTCCGCCAGGTCAGCGGGCCGGTGTCGGTGTTGCCCGGGGTGTTCACCCGGAGCGTCTCCAGCGCGCCGAAGCCCTGGACGAGGGCGATGAACTCCGCGGCGCGGGACGGGTCGCCGTCGATGTCCGCGCCGTGCGTCGTCCGCAGCGCGCGCACCCAGCGCAGTGCCCGCTCGGCGCGATCGGGCACCGACTCGGGAAGTCCGGCGAGGCGGGCGATGTCGGCGAGCCGGTCCGCCGGCGGCTCGGGGGTGAACTCCTCGACGTTGGACCGGGGGTGGTCCGGATCGTCGAACTTGACCAGCAGGGGCGGTGTTCGATCCTTCGCGGGGTCCACTCCGAGCTGGGCGTCGGAGGAGAAGACCGTGCGCCGGGTCTCGTTGGCGACCGCCTGGGCGGCCGGCACGTACTCCAGCCGGTCCGCCCGGGCGGGCCGCGTGGCCGTCTCGCACCACAGCACCCACACCGGCTGGTGGGACGGCAGCCGGGTGAGGCTCTTGCGGCGGGCCAGCATCCGGCCGAGCTCCTGCGGCCTGACCACCTGGTTGGCGCCGGTACTGCGGCGCGGCACGACCACGCGGCCCCGGTCACCGTGGCCGACGGCGACGTAGGAGTCCGCGAGCCCTCGCGGCAGGGGCCTCGGGGCGCTCTCGCGGGACGCGTCGAGACCCGGCGTTCCCTCGTGGACGTCGATGTAGTGCCGGACCGCGGACACCTCGCGCAGGCCCCGCTCGAAGCGTCGCATGTCGGAGGGGTCGAGGAAGGCGCGTCCGGTCAGCCGCTGTCCGTCGGTGGTGGTCAGCGCGAAGGAGTGCACGTCCTCGTCCGGGAACCGGGTCCCGTCGGTGGCGGCGATCCGCGCCCGGGGGTCGTCCGGCAGGAGCCCCGGGTCGCTGGGGATCCAGGTGCCGGTGGGCCTGTCGTCCCCGCCGGGGGCGGCGATGCTGGGCACCCGCGGGCCGGGGTGGGCACCGGACGGCTGCAGCCGCAGGTCTCCGTCGGTGGACCACACCCGTGCGCCGGTCCGGTCGGCCACCGTCCGCGCCAGGGCCTCGATGCGCTGGTGGTCGGTGTCCTGGACCAGCAGGACCACCGGCTCTCCCGGACGCCGGGCGGGGTCGTGGGTGACGAGCTCGGCGAACTCCTCGTCGTCGACGAGCACGTCGACGCCGTCCGGGCGCTTGAGGACCAGCGGGCCGGTGTCCGACCGTTCGACGACGACCGCGTGGGCGCGGGGCCCCCACGGTGCCGCGGTCTCGGTCATCCGGCCGTTCCGCTGGGCCCCGACCCGGTCCACCACCAGGTTCCATCCGGTACGTCCGGTCCAGTTGCGTCCCGTGGGCCGTCCGTCGGGGCCGGTCAGGGTCGTCGAGGGCTGCGGGTTGCCGGAGCGGTGGAAGGTGTAGGCGGCGATCGCCGCCAGGCCGGTCGCCCTGCCCCGCCGTGCGGCACTGGCCACGGCCATCAGGGCGTCCCGGTACTCCGCGGGTCCCAGGGCCGTTCCGGCGGGCACGTGGAACAGGCGCCGGACGATGCCGTCCAGGTCCATCGCCCCGCCGCCGAAACGCGGGTCCCCCGCGCGGGCGTCGTCCAGTACGGCCAGTGTGTTCACCAGCTGCGGGAACAGCGCGTCGGCGGTGATACCGGTGCCGAACGCCCGGGTCAGCACGTCCGTCAGCGCCTGGTCGCGCTCGCTCGCCGTCCCCGCGGCGGGAGGCGCGGCCGGTGGCGCGGCCGGCCTGCTCTCCGCCGGGGCGGGTGAGGCGACGGTGCTCGGGCGGGGAGCCGGCGTGTCCGCGGCGTCCGCGGTCCGGGCGGGGGTGCTGTCCGACACGGTGTCCCTGCGGGGAGCGGGGGTCGGCTCGGGGCCGGCCGAGACGACGGCCGGACGGGCGGTCGGGCTCGCGGGAGTGCCGGTGGAGGAGGTGACCGTGGTGAGGGGGGCGGTGCTCACGCCCGGCCCCGTCAGGTCCTCGACGGCCCGGAGGGTGTCCGGCGGGAGAACCGGCCCAAAACCGTCGAGCGGGCCGGGACGGATTCCGGCGTGGCGCAGGATCTGCCGCAGGGCCGCCGTGTCGTTCGCGGTACGGCGCCGCTCGCGCTCGGCGGGTGCCAGGGCCGCGTCGTCGGAAAGCAGACGGAGGTGCGTCGGGCCGGATACGGCGGGGGTGTCCGTGAGGGAGAGTTCCACGGCGGCGGCGCCCGGTGAGGGGTCGACGAGGCGCACGTCGACGTGGAGTTGGTCGCCGGACTCCGGCAGGCGCGGGCCGTTGTTGATCCCGGTGTCCAGCAGGGCGCGTATCCGCTCCTGGAAGTCCTGGCGGACGTCGGGGGGGACGCCGGGTCCCGGTGTCACCGGGAGCTCCAGGGTGAGGACCCGCACCCATCCGCCGTCGTCGGTGGGGACGCGCTGCACCGTGGTGCGTCCGGCGGCCCGCTCCTCCCCCACCTCGTCGGGCCGGCCCGACGGGGCGTCGTCGGCCGCGGCCGCCATGTCCACCCGCAGCGTGACCGGGGGGACCGAGGCCTGCCGGGGCCGCCACTGCTCGGGGCGGGCGGGTTCGGTGTGCGCCGGGTGACCGGCCGGTGCCGGCGTCGGTGCCGCCGCCGTCCCGTCGACGGGGGGCGGGGTGGCGGTGCGCGCGTCGGCGGCACCGACGTCGGCGCCCGCGGGGTCGCGGGGACGGTTGCGCGCGGCCGGGTCGTGGTCGCCGGCGGGAGTGCCGCCCTGGCCGGTGGCCGCCGGGGCCCGTCCGGGGGTGGTGTCCGGGGTCGCGGAGGGGGCCGGCGCCGGGACGTCCGGCGTGGTCGCTCCGTCCGGGGCCCGATCGGTGCCCGCCCCGGACTCCGTGCGCGGCCTGGGCGGGGCGCTCTCGGCCGTGGGGTGGGTGGCGTCCGGCACCGGCGCCCCGGTGCCGAGCGGCAGACCGCCCGTGCGGGGCGTCCGGTCCGTGACACCGGCGCCCGGCTCCGGGAGCGGATCCGCCGGGGACGGTGCCAGGTCCGGCGTCTCGTGCACCGTGCCGCCGGCCGTGATGTCCGACGTGGTGTCACGACCGCGCGGCGACGGAAGCGGTGTCGTGGAGGCAGGGGTGTGCGCCGTGGACGAGGAGGGGGTCGTACGGCCGCCGGAGGCGGACGGCGTGGTGTCGGCACCGCCGAGCGAGGAAGCCGTCGGCACCGGGGCCGGCACCGGCATCGGCGTCGTCGGGCCGGGGGTGGACACGGACGGGTCGTCCGGCCACGGGCGCCCCGTCCCCGCGTACGTGTCCGCGCCGGGCGTGCCGGTCGTGCCCGAGCCGATGCCGGGGACCGTGGACGGGTCCGTGTCCGGATACGGGCCGATCCCGGCGTCCAGGTCCGGGGCCCCGCCCGTCGAGGTACCGGTGTGCGTCGCGGGGACGGTGACGGCCGGGGGAACGACGGTGCGCGGGGGCGGCGTCGGTGTGCCGGTGGCCGCGTTGCCCGAATCGACGGTGGGCCTCGGAGCCCCGGACGCCCCGCCCCGCGTCCCCCCGGCCGGACCGAGGACGGAGCCCGGACCGGGCAGCGGGTTGTGGATGCCGGATGCGGTGCGGTTGCCGAAGAACTTGTCGTTCAGGCTCTTGCCGAAGCGCTCGACCCCACTACTGATGATCATCTCGCTGACGGCGCTGGCGCTGCCGCCCGCGAGGGCCATGGGGTCGAACTTCCACTTGCCGTCGAAGAGGCCGTTCACGAGGAACTCGGCGAGGCCCTCGCTCGGCCCCTCGCTGGCGGCGCCGCGGAACGCCTGGCCGCCGAACTGCGCGTACTTGTTGTCACCGAAGTTCTTGAACTGGTGCTTGAAGACGTTCCCGATGTACTTGGAGATGACCGAGCCGAAGAGACCCGCGAAGGCACCCACCGCGGCGGACCGGAGGATGTCGTTCACGTCGAAGCCGCCCGGGCGCCGTTTGCCGTCGTTGAGGGCGATCATCGCCAGGCGCACGGCGAACGTGGTGAGCGCCTCCTGCACCGCCTCGCTCAGGGCGGGCATGAGGTGCGTCTGGTTGAGCAGGCGGTAGAGGACGGTGAGCACGGCCAGCCGGGTGCGGGCCTTGGCCAGGGCGGTCTGGCCGAACGACAGACCGCCCGTGAACACGGACATCGCCGCGATGATCGCCAGATGGGCCAGGAGCAGGAAGGCCTCGGCGATGATCTCGTACTTGGACTCCATGATGTTCCTGGAGTGCTTGACGCGGTTGTCCGCGACCTGCCGCAGCTGGGCGGACAGCTCGGACATGGTGTCCGAGCCGCGCGCGTCGGTGATGGTGGCCATCGCCTCCTTGAAGCGGTCCGCCACCTCGGGCGGCAGGGCACCATCCACCTTGCGGACCAGGTCCGTGATGCGATCGCGCAGGTCCAGCACCCGGTTCCCGTAGTCCTCGTACGGGTCACCGCTCTCGAACGCCATGTCCGAGGACCCCTGCAGCGGCAGTTCGCCGAGCAGGACGAAGAGGATCCAGCGGGCCTCGTCGGGGAATTCGATGCTGTCGCGGATCAACGTCAGTGCTTTCCGCTGCCCTTGTCGCCCACGGCACCGGTCTGCCCCTTGAGCCGGACGATGTCGTCCATCGCCTGGCCCTGGGCGCCCCTGATGCTCTGGAGCTCCTGGAGGTGGCCCTCCACGATGCCGACGAAGGCGTCACCGATGGCGTCGAGGGCGCTGACCACGTAGTCGAGGTCCTTCTTGGCCTGCGGTCCCGCCTCCCGGGCGAAGTCGTCGTCGATCCCGTACCACATGGACGTCGGCTGCGTGGCGGTCACGAAGTCGCCGGACATGCCGCGGATGTCCTTGCCGAGCGCGCGGGCCTCGCTGATGAACGAGGAGAGCAGCGCGGGATCGGCCTCGAAGGCCTTGCCGTATCCGTACGTCATCGGGTCAGCCCTTCTCCCCGTCCTCGGTGATCTCGTCGCGCAGCCTGTCGTCCGCCCGCCGGCGGGCGTCCGCGCCCTTGGCGACGGTGTCCAGCAAGGGGCCGAAGACGTCCTCCCATTCGATGCCGGAGCCCTCGATGCGGGGCTGGACCCCCGGGGTCTCGGACAGCGGGCGGAACGCCTCCAGCACCATCCGCGCCATGTCGGCCTGGGCTTGGTGGGCGGCCTCGGCGACGGCCGCCGACAGCTGTGCGGCGCCCATGGTGCGGTACTTGCCGCCCAGGAACCTCACCTCGCCGAGGTGCCCCTGGCTGTTCACGGTGACCTCCACGCTGCGGTCCCTGGAGCGGACCGTCACCGTGGCCGTCCTGAGCTGCTGCTGGGCTTGGTCCACCGCCTGTCTGGTCTCCTCCAGCTGGGCCATGGCCCTGGCCAGCCTTTCCTTGATCGGTTCCGTCATGCCCGTGCCTTCCCGCGCTTGTCTCAGCGGCCGATCGCCGCGGCCGGGGCGCCGTCCTCGTCGGTGCCCCACACGTCCTCGTCCACGTCGGCCCAGGACGCCCGTTGGCGGTCGCCGCTCTCCGTCTGCTGCTGACCGGGTCCGCCCGCACCGCCCATGGGAGGGGCGAAGGGGGCGCCGCCCATCGTGGCGACGTTGTTGCGGCTCGCCGCGGTCACCGTCTCGTCCTGCTGTCCGCCCCGGCCCACGGAGCGCCGCGTGGTGACGGGCTGGCCGTCGTCGGCCACGGCACGGACCCGCTCGCCCTCGCTGCCGGGTCCGCCGCTGGTCGCCCCGTTGATGCGCGTCCCCATGGGCAGCATCGGCATACCGCCGCCCGCGCCGCTGCCGGCACCCATGCCGTGTTCCGAGGCGTCCGCGGAGTCGAGCAGGTCGTCGTACAGCTCCTCCTCGTAGCCGAGGTCGCCGTACGACGGCGAGTACAGGGAGGATCCGGCGCCGCCGGCTCCCGCGCCGGGGGCCGTGCCGGGTCCCGTGGGCAGCGTCTCGCCGGGGTCGATGGGGGTGCTGACGGTCGTGCCGTCGGGCCGCTGGGTGGTGACCGTGCCCAGGTCGGGGTCGAAGACGCTGGTGCTTCCGTCGGGGAGCGAGGTGGTGAGCCGGCCGTCCGGCCCCAGGGTGGTCGTGCTTCCGTCGCTGTTGGTGATCGACTCCCCCGGCTTCAGGATCTCCGTGGACGTGGAGCCGTCGGGGCGCGTGGTCACCACCTCCCCGCTGGGGAGGTCGATGCTCCGGGAGGTTCCGTCCGGGTAGTCCAGGGTCACCGAGCCGTCGGGGTTGAGTGTCGTGGTGGCGCCGTCCGGTCCCGGCATCGGACCGCTCGGGAGTCCCGCTCCGGCACCGATGCGGTCCGCCTGGCGGTCGTAGCGCTCCTGGGCCTCGCGCTGCTGCTGCTCGGCACGGCTTTCCGCTTCCCGCTGCCGCCGGTCCTGCTCGGCTTGCAGCCGCTCCTGCCGCTCCTGCGCCGCCTGCTGCTGCTCCTCCTGGCGTGCCTGGTACTCGGACTCCGTACGGATCTGCCGCTGTTCCTGCTCCCGCTGCCGCTGCTCCTGTTCGGCCTGGAGCCGCTCCTGCTTCTCCTCGGCCTCGCGTTCCCTGGCCTCCTGCTTCTCCTCCTGTTCCTTCTCCTTCGCCTCCTGCTTCTGCTCGGCGGCGGCCTGCTTCTCCTCGGCCTCGCGCTCCCTGGCCTCCTGCTTCTCCTCCTGCTCCTTCTCCTTGGCCTCCTGCTTGCGCTCCGCCTCCGCCTGCTTCTCCTCGGCCTCCCGCTCCTTCGCCTCCTGCTTCTCCTCCTGTTCCGCCTGCTTGCGCTCGGCGCGTTCCTCGGCCTCCGCCTGCTTGCGCTCGTTCTCCTGTTCCTTGCGTTCCTGTTCCTTCTTCTGCTGCGCGCGATCCGCCGCGGCCTGCTGAGTCAACAACGCCTGCTGCTGGGCGGCCTGAGCTTCCTTCTGCTCCTGCTTGGCCTCCAGCTCGTCCCGCTTCTGTTCGGCCTCCCGCTCCTTCTGGGCCTGCTTCTCCTCCTGCTCCTTCTCCTTCGCCTCCTGCTTCTGCTCGGCGGCGGCCTGCTTCTCCTCGGCCTCGCGCTCCTTGGCCTCCTGCTTCTCCTCCTGTTCCTTCTCCTTGGCCTCCTGCTTGCGCTCCGCCTCCGCCTGCTTCTGTTCGACCTCGCGTTCCTTCTGGGCCTGCTTCTCCTCCTGCTCCTTCTCCTTCGCCTCCTGCTTCTGCTCGGCGGCGGCCTGCTTCTGCTCGACCTCGCGCTCCTTGGCCTCCTGCTTCTCCTCCTGCTCCTTCTCCTTCGCCTCCTGCTTGCGCTCCGCCTCCTCCTGCTTCTTGTTCGCGCGCTCCTCGGCCTGCTTCTGCTTCTCCTCGGCGCGCCTCTCGGCCTCTTCCTTCTCCTTCTTGGCGTCGGCCTTCTCGCGTGCCGCCTGGTCGGTGTTGAACTTCTGCGTCAGGTCGACGGTCTCGGTCTGCACCTTCTTCGGGAACCGCTCGTCGTTGAAGGCGTTCTCGATGTCGATGAGCGCCTGCCGGCCCGCGGTGGAGAGGACGTCCTTGACCGACTTCTGCCACCGCCTGATGGCTTCCTCGCCGATCTTCTTCCAGGTGTCCTTCTGCTCCAGCGGCCCGAACGCACGGGCGCCGCCGTAGAAGCCGGGGGATTTGACGTAGTGGTAGCCGCCGCTCACGCCACGGGGGTTGATGGCGGCCCTGTAACGGACCTTGGTGATGTTGTGGTACCAGACCTCGTCGGTCACCTCGAGCAGCACGTCGTGGAGCCAGCGCAGCGGGTTGCCCATGTAGAGCTGCCAGGTGTTCCAGGAGCTCCACAGGCGCTGGGCGGCACCCTGTACCTCCCTGCGGAACGCGCGCAGGTCGTCGCCGTAGGCGGAGCCGGCGGACCCGGAGGCGGGGAACTGTTCGCTGTAGGCGGCGTAGTTGCGGGCGAGGGCGTGCACGATGTCCTTGAAGACCCCGGCCGCCTGGCCCTTCCACGAGGCGTCCTGCTTGCCGAGGTCGAACTCCCAGTCCTGGAGGTCGCGGGCGCGCTGCCGGAAGAACTGGGCGACACGGTCGAACGCCTCGGCGTTCATGTCGAAGGACCGCAGGTCGACCACGTCGGCGTCGGGGACCGGCAGGTCGTTCCAGGAGAATCCGCGGGTGTTGCCGTTGACGAGCAGATGGTTCAGTGCCTCGCCGCCCCCGTAGCTGTACTGCGCCAGGGCCTTGTTGCTCCAGACGGTGTCCTTGGACTGGCCCTGGAAGTCACGGCCGAGTCCGCTGCGGAACTCGCTGCCCATCACCACACCACCGGCCGGGACGTCGAGGCCGGTGGTCCCCAGCAGGGTGACCCGGGCCTTCTTCATCTTGACCTGGGTGTTGACCCCGGCGTCCCCGATGGCGCCCTTCTTGCCCGAGTAGAAGGGGACGACGAAGTCGGTGTTCTCGACGCGCCACCCGGAGTTCTGCTGCCGCCACTCCAACTGGTCGACGGCGTCGACGATGGCGTCGGGGGGATAGCCCTCGTAGTCCGAGAACTCGACCCTCATCATCGGGATGCCGTCGTTGCCCAGCAGCCGGCCGAAGAGTGTCTCGCGGGCCGGCATCGTGTAACCCGTCAGCACCTTGACGGCGGTGTGCCAGTAGTCGTCGACGGAGTCTGCGGGGAATACGACGTTGTCGGCCACGTGGGGGATCCTTGGGGTGACGTGTCGGTACGGGGGCGGGGGCGGGGGCGGGGGGCGTCCGGGCGGGACGGGTCAGTCCTTGTCCTTGCTCCCGCCGACGCGCTGTCCACCGCTCAGACCGGACTGGACGTCCTCGAAGATGTCGAGGAACTCCTGGCCGTCGATGTCGACGAGGCTCTTGTGCTGCGCGGAGAACAGCGTGTCGATCGTGGTCTGCAGGTTGTCCACCACATCCTTGAACAGCTTGCCCTGCTGTTCGTAGACCTCGAGCAGTTCCTCGGCCGTCTTGCCGATGGCCTGGTTGAGCTTCTCGCCCTTGCCGTGCAGGTGCTCCGCCTTGACCATCTGTCCGATGGCGAGGGGCCGTTGGGAGCCGTAGGCCTCGAACTCCTGCTTGCTGGTGATGTCCGTCTGCCTGATCAGGGTGCCCATCGCGGGTCCGAGGACCGGGTCGTCCAGCGCGATCCGGCGCACTTCCTCCTGGAAGGGCTGCACCCGGCTCTCCAGGAACGCCTGGAGGCCGGCCTTGTCCATGGCGACTTTGCCGGTCTTCGGGTTCGGGTCTTCTGCCACGGCGCTTCTCCTTGGGTCGGGTCGACCGGGTGCGGGAAGGGTCGGTTCCCGCCGGCGGTCAACGCCCGATCTTCACCGAGTCCCACATCTGGGTCAGGGACCGCTCGCTGTACTGGTAGTTCTCGGACACCGACGTCAGCAGGCCCGAGTGCTTGGTCAGCAGCTCCTCCATGGCCTTGACCGCGTTGTCCCAGGACCGCTGCTTGGTGTCGTAGATGTCCCGGTCGTCACCGATCCAGGTGTTGCGCAGCGCGCTGAGCTCCATCTCCAGGTTGGAGAGGGTGACAGCGATCGCCTTCGTCTGGCTGATCATGTCGTCGGCGGCGTTGCTCATCTGCGCGTAGTCGACGTAGATGTAGCCGTCCGTGTAGTCACTCATGGTCTGTCCTCGAGTCGCGTCGGAAGCGAACGGTGGGAAGTCGGGGCCGCGGGAAGGGGTGGGTGTCAGCCGGTCAGCTGGTCGAAGACGGCGTCCGACTGGGCGTACTCGCGGTTGATCGCGTCGACCGAGGCGCCCTGCTGCTTGCCGTGCTCCGTGAGCGTCTGGTTGAGGGTGTCGATCATGTCCTGGACGTTGGTGAGGATGATGTCGGCCTTCTCCTCCCACGCGGTCACCAGGTCCCTGAAGGCGCCACCGTCACTGCCCTTGTAGGCGGTCATCAGGTTGGTCTTGGTGGCCTCCACGTCCTGGCGGCACTTCACGATGCCGGTGAACGCCATTTCCAGCGCCTGGACACCGTTGCGTGTCGCTGACTCCTCTGACTGCTGCATTCCGTTGACGGCCATCGCCAGCCCTCTCGTCGTTCGGTCGTTGGAGGCAGATGCTAAGCACGGCGCCCGGGAATCCCGGCAGATCTGAATGAGCGTCAGATTGCATCTAGCTTGTTTCGGTTTTCCGCGGGGCGCAGCGCGGGGACGTCACCCGGGCCCGGCCGGCCTCGGCCGCCTCGGGGTGCAGGTCGGGGCCGGACGGGAGCATCGCCAGCAGCAGGGCCGGTATGTCGTTGCGGGGCACGTCCTGGTAGCCGAACGCCTCCACGGCCTCCTTGGTGGTCAGCCGGTACTTCACTCCGGTCTCGGTGACGAGGTACACCGTGCCGCCCACGTCGCCGCCGGCGGCGCCCACGGCGCGCACCAGGGCGCCGTGCCCGGGCGGCACCGTGACCCGGTCCACGGGCAGGCAGGCGGCGGAGGACACCCCGGAGGCGTGCTGGGCGACCGGGCCGAGGCCCTCGGTGGTGGCCAGGGCGACACCGACCCGCGTGCCGTTGCCTGCGGGGGTGACGAAGGCGCAGGGCGTCCGGTCGCCGGGAACGGTCACGGCCTTCGGAGGGCTCTGCGGGGACGCCCCCGGACCGGCCGGCGTCCCCGCCGTCGCGGCCACGTTGCCCCGCAGGGCCTCGGAGTTGAGCGGCAGGGGCTTGGGCGCGGCTCCGTCGTACGCCTTCTCACGGGTGCGCGGGTCACCGAGCAGCAGGGCGAGTTCGGTGGCGGTGAGCGGCGCGAGACCGTCCTCGCGCAGGACGTAGTGCCGTTCCTCGGCCCCCGGTACGGCCAGGACGAAGACCTGGCCGACGGTGGTGCCAGCGCCGCCGAGGCGCCGGCCGGGCGTGCCCAGGCCGGGGACGTCGGGCGGGGAGAGGTCCGGTCCTGCCGGCAGGGCGTCGAGGAAGGCGGCCGACACCGGTACGGGCCGCACGGAGGCGTATCCGAGGGCCTCCTCGGCCGCGGCCTCGGCGTCCAGCCGCAGCCGGCTGCCCTGCCAGAGCAGGTACTCGGTGCCGTCCGGGGCGGCGACCAGCAGGCCCTCGTCCTCGCCGAGGCCGGTGCCGTCCGTGTCGTGGGCGACGGCGAGCGTGGTGGTCACGCGGTCGACGGCGCCGGACGCCTTCGTCGTGTGGGTGGCGCACACCTGCCAGGGGGCGTCGGACAGGTCACCGGCGGCGGGCAGGTCGTCGGGCGCGCCCGGGATGCCCACCGGGGTGCCGCGCGGGGTGCCCTTGAGCGACGCGGAGCCCACCGTGGTGGTCTCCAGGCCGGCGCCGCCGAGCAGCCGGGCGGAGGCGTAGTTGCGCACCGGGCGCAGTCTGCCGTCGAGGTACAGGTAGCGGGCTCCGGTGTCCTTGTCGACGATCAGGCCGTTGGAGGTGCGCCAGGAGTCCTGTGTGCCGGGGCTGATCAGCCCTACGACGAAGACTCCGGCGGCCACCAGGACGGTGACGATCACGCCGATGGCGATGCCGCGGTTGGTGCGCCCCAGGGGGCTTTCGGGTGCGTCCGGGTCGGAGCGCAGCATGCTCGAGGTCAGCCTGCCCATCAGGAACATGTGGGCCTGGACCTGGTCGCGTTTGTTCTGCATGGGCTCGTCGTGTCCTTGGGATCGTGCGGTGGGGGCGGCGTGTCAGGCGTTGAGGGCGCGCAGCCAGCCGAAGAGGCCGAGCACCCACAGGGCGAGCGGCAGCATGCTGATGGCCATGGCGGAGTGCAGGAGTTCGGCGGCCCGGCCCCAGTAGGGGACCAGCCGTCGGCCCGGCACCGTCCACGCGGCGATGGCCAGGACGGCGGCGACCGCGACGAGCCCGGCCGCCAGCAGCAGGCGTTCGACGGTGCCGGCCTGGCCCGCCGTGTCCTGGACGAGGAGTGCCCCGCCGAAGGCGCCGGCGGCGACCAGGGACAGGCGCTGCAGGGTGTTGCCGAGGCCCCGGCTGTGCAGGATCAGCAGCACCGACAGGACCGACATGGTGAGGACGGCGGGGAGTGCGGGCCGGTGCGAAAGGCCTAGCAGGCAGGCCGCGCACACCGCTGCGGTGGCCGCGTACAGGCCGGTCATCCAGCCGTCCGCGGCCACGGTGCGGCCGGCCACCACGGACGGGGAGTGCGGCTCGATGCCCTCCTGCAGCTGCTGCGCGTTGGTGGGCAGCGGGGGCATGCGCATGCCGGAGAGCCGGAAGGACATCGAGGGCACGAACGCGCCGAAGATCACCGCGGCGAGCGCGACGAGGGCCGCCACGTGGTGGGGTCCGAGATCGGTGGCGATCATCAGCGCGCCGGCGCCCACCGCCGCGACGGCGACCACCACCACCGCGAGGAACAGGGCGGCGCTGGCCGCCACGGCGGCGACGGCGATCATGGAGCCGCCGGCCGCCGCCGCGCCGGCGGCGAACAGCCGGGAGCCCAGCACCTCGTAGTGGTCGGGGCCGCCGAGGGTGCCGCCGGGGAGCAGCCAGCCGACGGCGGCGAAGTAGGGCGCGGCGGCGACGCCCAGGACCGCTCCCGCCTCCGCGTCGCCGACGGCGCGGCTGGCCGACCCGGCGCCGGCGAGCAGCAGCAGGCCCGCGGCCGCCGCCGCGACGGCGCGCAGGTGGGCGGGCGGGCCGGGCAGGACGAGGACCGCGAGGCCCGCCGCGAGCACGAGGACGAGCAGGCCCAGCAGGACCCGGCGGGACACCGCGGCGCTCCAGCCGAAGGGGCGGTCCCGCATGGTGTCGGCGATGCCGTCGACCAGGTCGTCCAGGACGACCTCGGGCAACGCGTCGGTGTGGGGACGCAGGTAGAGCGTCTCGCCGTCGAGCAGTCCGAGCGAGCCGAGGCTGGCGCCCTCGTCGAAGGGCGGCCCGCCCAGGCGCTGGAGCACCCAGCCGCCGTGTTCCAGACCCTGTTCGGCGAGGTCGTCGCCGGCGTAACCCACCAGGGTGGGCAGGAGGTCGACGACCGGCACGTCGGAGGGGACGGCCAGGTCCACTGACTTCGCCGGCGTGTGCACGGTGACGCGGCACAGGCCTGACGTGGTGGTGTTGGTCATGAGGGAGAACTCACGCTTCGTTCGGCGGGAGACACCGGTCTCCGGCGGATCGATCGTTGGACGTGTGCGCGATCGGGCTGCACACTGCATGCTGAACCGGTTCCTCGCGTACATCCGTCCGAGCGAACCGTGAGACGGATCGTAGACTGCTCGCGGCCGGCGCGGTTCCCGCCCGGTGTCCGGTCGCGGCAGTGCCCGCCGCCTCTTTTCGTGTGCCGTCCCCCCGCTTCGTCCCCGGGCGGCGTCCCCCGTTCCCCGTATCCGTGTCGCGCCGGGCCCGTCCCGGCAGCAGTCCGAAGGAGAGCGCTCCTTGAGTACCGTCCTGTTCCGCAGGCCCGCGCGTCGACGCGGACCGGACATGCCCGACGGGGAACTGAGCCTCCAGGAGCCGCCCACGCTCCCGGAGGTGACACCCGACAGCTCAGCGGTGTGGAACTACCTGCCGATGGCCCTGATGTCGGTGTCCATGATGCTGATGTACATGCGGCCGGGCGGCTCCCGCAGCGGCACGTTCATCTATCTGGCGCTCGGGATGATGGTGGTCTCGGCTGGTGCCATGGTGCTGGGGCAGTACGTTCGCCGCAGCAGTGAGCGCAAGCAGCGCCTCAAGGGCGAGCGTCGCGACTACCTGCGCTATCTGCGCGAGGTGCGGCGCAAGGTGCGCGCCGCGGTGGCCGAGCAGCAGCGGGCCCTGGCCTGGCGTCATCCGGCGCCCGGGGCGCTGTGGTCGCTGGTGGGCACCAGCCGCATGTGGGAACGCCGTGCCGTGGACGAGGACTTCGGCGAGGTGCGGGTCGCGGTCGGCGGGCAGAAGCTGGGGCTGCGGCTCGCGCCCCTGTCGACCGCGCCGGTGGAGGACCTGGAACCGTTGAGCGCCCATGCGCTGCGCAGCTTCATCCGGGCGTACTCCACCATCGCCGACCAGCCCATAGCCGTGTACCTGCGGGCGTGGTCGCGGGTGCTGCTGCGGGGCGAGCCGGAGCGGATCCGCGGGCTGGCGCGGGCGGTGGTGACCCAGCTGGCGGTGGCGCACTCCCCCGAGGACCTGTGGATCGTGGTGTGCGCCTCGGACGAGCGGCGCGCCGACTGGGACTGGACGAAGTGGCTCCCCCACAACCTGCACCGGGGGGAGGCGGACGGGGCCGGTGCGGTACGCATGACCGTCGCCACGGTCAACGAGCTGGAGGCGCTGCTCGGCCCGGAGTTCACCGAGCGGCCGGCCTACGATCCGGACGCGCAGGCCGGGCGTGAGGAACCGTTCGTGGTGATCGTGCTGGACGACGTGGTGGTCCCGGCGGGTCACCGCATGGACGGGCCCGGGTTCCGCAACACCGTCGTCCTCGACCTGAGCACCGCGCTGACCTGGCGGCCGGGGCGGGCGACCCTGCGGCTGGATCTCGCGGAGGAGGAGCTGCGGCTGGTCCGTACCGACCGCGAGCGCAAGGAGCAGTTCTCCGCGCTGGGCCGGCCGGACACGACGGACGTCCCCACGGCCCGGTCGCTCGCCCGGCGGCTGGCCCCGTACCGGATGGGCGTGGGCCGGGAGACCGGTGAACCCATGGCGTCGGACACGGAACTGACGGCCCTTCTGGGCATCGTCGACCTGTACCGTCACGAGCCGCCCGCCCTGTGGGACCGGCGCACCGGCGCGGAGCGGCTGCGGGTGCCGATCGCCGTGGGCCCCGACGGGACACCGGTCGAGCTCGACATCAAGGAGTCGGCCCAGGGCGGCACCGGCCCGCACGGCATGCTGATCGGCGCCACCGGATCGGGCAAGAGCGAACTGCTGCGGACGCTGGTGTTGGCACTGGCACTGACCAACTCCTCGGAGACGCTGAACTTCGTCCTGGTGGACTTCAAGGGCGGTGCCACCTTCCTCGGCCTGGACGAGCTCCCGCACACGTCAGCCGTGATCACCAACCTCGCGGACGAGGTGGAGCTGGTCGCCCGTATGCAGGACGCGCTCCACGGAGAGCTGGTGCGCCGCCAGGAACTGCTGCGGGCGGCGGGGAACTACACCTCGGCGCTGGAGTACGAGAGGGCGCGCGCGGACGGGGTGCCGCTGGCGCCGCTGCCGAGTCTGTTCGTCGTCGTGGACGAGTTCAGCGAGCTGCTCGCCGCGCACCGCGAGTTCATGGAACTGTTCGTGATGATCGGACGTCTCGGGCGCAGCCTCGGTGTGCATCTGCTGCTGGCGTCGCAGCGCCTGGACGAGGGGCGGATGCACCAGCTGGAGTCCCACCTGTCCTACCGCATCGGTCTGCGCACGTTCTCGGCCATGGAGAGCCGCGGGGTGCTGGGGGTCCCGGACGCCTACGAGTTGCCGCCGACGCCCGGCAGCGGCTTCATCAAGACCGGTGTGGAGGCGCTGACCCGGTTCCGGGCGGCCTACGTGTCCGGCCCGTACCGGCGGCGCAGCGGTCCGGTCAACCGGGCGCGGGTGGCCAGCCAGGTGGTGCCCTGGACGGCGGACTGGGTGGTGCCCCGGCAGACCTCCGACCTTTCGGAGGTCGAACCGGAGAATGAGACCGAGGAGGAGGACGGCCAGTCGTTGCTGTCGGTGGCCGTGGAGCGGCTGCGGGACGCCGGTCCGGCCGCCCACCAGGTGTGGCTTCCGCCGCTGGGCACACCCTCGACCCTGGACGAACTGCTGTCCCCGCTCGCCCCGCACGCCGCGTACGGGCTGACGTGCGCCCCCTCCCGGCGGGGGCGGCTCGTCGCGCCCGTGGGCATCGTCGACCGGCCCTTCGACCAGCGCCGCGAGGAGTTGCTGGTGGACGTCTCGGGCGCCGGCGGTCACGTCGCCGTCGCGGGCGGTCCGCAGAGCGGCAAGTCGACGCTGCTGCGGACGCTGATCACGTCGCTCGCCCTCACCCACACCCCGCGTGAAGTGCAGTTCTACTGCCTGGACTTCGGCGGCGGTTCCCTCGCCGGGCTGGCGGACCTGCCGCACGTGGGCGGGGTGGCGGCGCGGATGGACACCGAGCGGGTGGGCCGGGTGATCTCCGAGATCACCGCGCTGCTCGCGCACCGGGAGCGGTTCTTCCTGGAGCAGGGCATCGACTCCATGGCCTCCCTGCGGCGGCGCAGGGCGGCCGGCGAGTTCCCCGACGAGCCGCACGGGGACGTGTTCCTGGTGATCGACGGCTGGTCCACCGTGCGGCAGGACTTCGACCAGTACATCGGCACCTTCAACGCGGTGGCCGGCCGCGGCCTGAACTACGGCATCCACCTCGTCGTCACCACCTCCCGCTGGGTGGAGCTGACCGCCGCCGTCCGCGACCAGGCCGGCACCCGTCTGGAGCTGCGCATGGGGGACGCCATGGACTCCACGATCGACGTGCGCAAGGCGGCCGGCGTGCCCCGGGTTCCGGGGCGCGGCCTGACCCGCGACTCCAAGCTGCACTACCTCGCGGCGCTGCCGCGCGTGGACGGACGGCCGGAGGCCGACGACCTGGCCGACGGGGTGGCCGATCTCGTCGCCCGGGTGCGCGAGCACTGGGCGGGGCCGCCCGCCCCGCCCGTGCGGACGCTGCCGACGCTGCTGCCGGTGGGCGAACTCCCGCCCGTCGAGGGGGACCTGCGGGTGCCGCTCGGCACCGAGGAGGAGTCCATGGGCACCCTGTGGCACGACTTCTCGGCCACCCCGCACCTGATCGTCGTCGGCGACACCGAGAGCGGCAAGACCAATCTGCTGCGCCTGATGGCACGGGCGATCACCGAGCGCTACACGCCGGCCGAGGCCCGGATCATGGTGGTCGACTACCGGCGCACCCTGGTGGAGGCGGTGCCGGAGGAGTACCGGCTCGGCCACGCCGTCACCGTCGACTCGCTCAAGGAGCTGGTCCAGGGCGCGGCACGCGCGGTCCGCACCCGGCTGCCGGGGCCGGACATCACCCCGGCCCGGATGCGGCTGCGCGACTGGTGGACCGGGCCGAGGCTGTTCATCCTGGTCGACGACTACGACATGGTCGGCGGCGGCGGTCCGCTGAACCAGCCGTTCGATCCGTTGCTGGACCATCTGTCGCTCGGGCACGAGGTGGGCATGCACGTGGTGGTCGCCCGTTCGGCGGCCGGGGCAGGGCGGGGCTTGAACGAGCCGCTGCTGAGGCGGCTGCTGGAGGTCAACACGCCGGGCCTCCTGCTGTCCTGCCCACCGACGGAGGGCTTCCTCTTCAGCAACGTCAAGGGCCGCAACCTGATCCCGGGCCGCGGCACGCTCGTCACCCGGCGCAAGCGCGTCGACGTCCAGACGGCCCTGATCGACGCGGAGCGCCCATGAGGGGTCTGCCCGGCCCGCGGGCGGGCGGCGGCCGGCTACGGTGCCGGCCGCCAGCCCCTGGCCTTGCCCAGCGGCACGACGACCATGGCCGCCCCGATCAGCAGCACCACGCACAGGGCGCCGCCGCCGAGGAGCAGGGCCCGGTCGCGGGTGCCCGCCGCCGTGGTGCGCGGTATCCGCGCCGGTTCGGGCCGGGCCTCGGCCCGCGCCCGGGCCGTGGGCAGCACCGCCGTGAGGCCGGCGTAGGCGTCCAGCTTCGGGACGCTGTCGGGATAGGCGGCCTCCTGGAGCCTGCGGGCCACGTCGGCGGCGGACAGGCGCGGCAGGTAGGACCGTACGAGGGCGGCGGCTCCGGCGACGTGCGCGGCCGCCAGCGAGGATCCCGAGCCGAGGAAGTGTCCGTCGCCCTCGACCCCGATGCCGACGACCGCGTCGCCCGGGGCGGAGAGGTCCGGGGCGAGCGCGCCGGGGGCGGCCTCGGGCCGGTCGCCGGCCGGGCCGTGGTCCACGACCGACACCACGTCGGGGACGTGGGCCGGCCAGGAGGCGCGCGGGCGGGTGTCGGGCCTGCCGTCCGCGCCCTCGGGCGCGACGTCGGGGGCCGCGGGCGCGACGACGAGCGCGTCCTTGTCCAGGGCGTACGCGACGGCGTCGGCCAGTTCGTCGCCGTCCCCGGTCAGGGCCTGGCCGACGTAGACGACACCGGCTCCTTCGTCGGCGGCGCTACGGATGGCCCGCGCGACGAGCGCCGCGTCGGCGACGCCCCGGCCGTCCGTGCCGCGCAGGGCGAGGATCTCGGCACCGGGCGCGACACCGGTGACGCTGCCGGGGCCGGTGGCCGACGCGGCGATGAGCCCGGCGGCGAAGGTGCCGTGCCCCACGCAGTCCTCACCGGCGTCGCCGACGGCTCTGACCCTGCCCTCGAGGGCCGGTGTCCCCGTGGCGACACCGGTGTCGATCACGGCCACCGTGACCCCGGCCCCCCGCGACAGCTGCCACGAACGGGGCAGTTGGAGGGCCTGGTGGGTCCAGGGGCGCAGCTCGGCCGTCTTGTCGGAGGCGGTGGCGCAGGTGTCGTCCGCGGCCATGCGCAGGCGCAGCGGGGGCAGGGCCACCGGCCCGTCGGCGGCGGTGGCGGGCGGGGCGAGTACCAGGGCTGGAACAGCGGCGACCGCCGCGAGCGCCATGGCACGACGGCAACGGTCGTACGGCATGGGGCAGATGATATGGGAAGCGGCGGTGGTGTCGGGCCGGCCCCGGCGTCACCGGGAAATCAGGAGGGGCGAGCGTGTCACGGCAAGTTCTGACGGTGGGTCAGGGCCGGGAGGACGGGTTCCGGACCATCGGCGAGGCACTGGCCGCCGCACGCACCGGTGCGGTCGTCCGGATCGGGCCGGGCCGCTACCCGGAGAACCTCACGGTACGGACCCGGATCACGATCGTGGGCACGGGCGACCCGGGCGGGGTGGAGATCTGCCCGCGGCGCGGCACGGCGCTCACGCTGGTGGCCGACGCCGTGATGGTCACCGACGTGGTGCTGCGCGGCGGAAGCGACGACGTGGCCGTCGTGGACGTACCGCGCGGTCAGCTGGCGATGGAGCGCTGCTCGGTCACCGGTTCCGGCTGGACGGCACTGCTGGCGCGCGAGAGCGGATCGCTGGCGATGCGCGGCTGCCGGGTCACCAACCGGGAGGGCGCCGGCATCGTGGACACCTCCGGCGCGCCCAGCGTCGTCGAGGACTGTGTGCTGGAGAACCTGGGCACGTCGGCCGTGGTCCTCGGCGAGGGCTCCCGGTCGACCGTACGCGGCTGCCGCATCCGCGACGCCCGCGGCAACGGCGTCCTGGCCAACGGCGAGGCGCAGGGCGTCGTCGACGCGTGCGACATCGCCGGCACCGACAAGCCCGCCATCGCCCTGGAGGGCAGCTGCACCACGCTCGTGACGGGCACCACCGTCCACGACTGCGCGGTCGGCGTCTACCTGACCAGTTCCTCCCGCCCGGTCCTGGAGGACGTCGCCGTCTCCGGCACGTCGGGCCCCGGCTTCGCCCTGTCCGCCGGCGCCGATCCGCTGCTGCGCCGTTGCTCGTCCAGCCGGAGCAAGGGGCACGGGCTGATCGTGTCCGAGCGTTCGCGCGGCACGTTCGAGGACTGCGAGTTCACCGGTTCGGCCGGCCCCGGCATCATGGTCACGGACTCCAGTTCCCCGTCGTTCCTGCGCGTCACCGTGCGGGACTGCGCCGATCCGGTGGCCGCGGTCCGGCTGGAGGAGGGCGCGAGCGCCGAGTTCGACCGGCTCGAGGTGAGCGACGCGGCGGGCAGCGGGATCGTGGTGTCCTCCCACGCCAATCCCCTGCTGCGCCGGGTGCGGGTGACCGGGGCGGGCCGCTGCGGCGTCGAGGCCCGCGAGGACGGCCGGGGGCGGCTGGAGTTCTGCACCGTCGAGCGCTCCGCCGCCGCCGGACTGCGCGTCGCCGACGGCGCCCGCACCCAGCTCGACGACGGTGTGCTGCGCGACTGCGGGGAGGCCGGTGTCCTGGTGGGCCGTGAGGCCGTCGCCACGGTGCGCGACACCCGGATCGAGGGCTGCGGCTCCAGCGGTGTGGTGGTCGAGGACGGCGGGGAACTGACCCTGAGCCGTGCGGGGATCGGCGGGGCCGGCGCGCACGGAGTGCTGCTCGCGGCGGGTTCCCGCGGCGAGGTGAAGTCGTGCGAGATCACGGGCTGCCTCGGTGACGGCATCCGGGTGGACACCGCCGAGGCCGTGGCCGTCACCGGCTGCCGGGTGCGTGACAACCGGGGCGCGGGCCTGACCCAGTCCCGGCCCGGGGACCGGCTGGAGGTGCTGGACCTCACCAGTACGGGCAACGCCGTCCCCGACGCCTGGGGTGCGGACGTCGCCGCCGTGCCGGGGGCGGCGGACAAGGACTCCGCCGCCGCGGAGCCGCAAGGGCCCCTGGAGGAACTGGAAGGTCTCATCGGGCTGGACGGCGTCAAGAAGCAGGTGCGGACACTGGTCAACCTCAATCAGCTCGCGCAGCGGCGTCAGCGGCTCGGCATGCCGGTGCCCTCCATGAGCCGCCACCTGGTGTTCGCGGGCCCGCCCGGCACCGGCAAGACCACCGTGGCCCGCCTGTACGGCTCGATCCTGGCCGAGCTCGGCGTCCTGCGCGACGGACACCTGGTCGAGGTGTCCCGGGCCGACCTGGTCGCCCAGGTCATCGGCGGGACGGCGATCAAGACCACCGAGGCGTTCATGAAGGCGCTCGGCGGCGTCCTGTTCATCGACGAGGCCTACACCCTCACCTCGGGCGGATCGTCGAACGACTTCGGCCGGGAGGCCGTGGACACGCTGCTGAAGCTGATGGAGGACCACCGCGAGGACGTGGTGGTGATCGCCGCCGGCTACTCCGCCGAGATGGACTCCTTCCTCACCTCCAACCCGGGCCTGGCCTCACGTTTCACCAGGACCATCGAGTTCGGGAACTACTCCGTCGCGGAACTGGTGACGATCACCGAGAGCATGTGCCGCTCGCACCGCTTCGAGCTCGGGCCCGGTACCTCCCAGGCGCTGGCGGCGCACTTCGAGGCGATGGAGAAGGGCGCCACCTTCGGCAACGGCCGTGCGGCACGGGGTGTGTTCGAGGAGATGGTGGACCGTCAGGCCGTCCGGCTGGCGACGATGGCCGAGCCCGCGGAGCGCGACCTGACGCTGCTGCTGCCCGAGGACGTCGACGAGTCCGGGGCGGAGCGGCGGACACAGGCCGAGGACCGTCAGACGATGCTGGCGCGGCTGGAGGCGATGGTCGGGCTGCACGCGGTCAAACGCGAGGTGACCGACCTGGTCAGCCTGCTCACGACGGCCAGGCAGCGGGAGGCCGCGGGGCTGCCCGCACCGCGGATCAGCCGGCACCTGGTGTTCTCCGGGCCGCCCGGCACGGGCAAGACGACCGTGGCCCGCCTGTACGCGGGACTGCTGACCGCCCTGAGGGTGCTGCCCCGCGGCCAGCTCGTCGAGGTGGCCCGCGCCGACCTGGTGGGGCGCTACGTCGGTCATACCGCGCAGCTCACCAAGGAGGTGTTCCAGAGCGCGCTGGGCGGTGTGCTCTTCATCGACGAGGCGTACACCCTCACCCCCGAGGGGGCGGGGTCCGACTTCGGGCGGGAGGCGGTGGACACGCTGCTGAAGCTGATGGAGGACCACCGTGACGAAGTGGTCGTGATCGTCGCGGGCTACACCGACGAGATGCGCGGGTTCCTGGGGTCCAACCCGGGTCTGGCGTCACGCTTCTCGCGGTTCGTGGAGTTCGAGAACTACTCCACCGACGAGCTGGTCACGATCATGGGGCGGCACGCCGAGGAATCGGGATACACCTGCTCCGGGGACACGCTGGAGGCGCTGCGCGCGTACATCGACGCCGTGCCCAGGGACCGTACGTTCGGCAACGCCCGGCTGGCGCGGCAGCTGCTGGAGACGATGATCACGCGCCAGGCCCGCAGGCTGACGGAGGTGGAACGGCCGAGCGTGGACGACCTGCGGACGCTGCTGCCGGGGGACCTGCCGGTGCCCGCGCAGGGGGTGAGCGGCTGAGGCGGGCGCCGGGAGCGGCACGCCGGACGGCACCGGCCGCCGGTCCGGGGCGCCGCTCCTGCCTCACGCGGTGTGCGTGAGGCAGAGGCAGGCCCACACCACGTGCCGGCCGTTCTCCACGCGGGTGCCCCAGTTCTCGCAGAGGGCGTCGGTGAGGCGCAGGCCCCTTCCCCCCTCGGCGAGGTCGTCGTCGTCACGGGCCCAGCGCTCGCGGACGAGGCCGGCGTCGAATCCGGGGCCGCGGTCCCACACCTCGATCCGCAGCCGGTCGGGCGCGCCCCGCCCTCCTCGGACGAGGTGGATGTCCAGGCCGACGGGGGCGTGCCCGTGCCGGACGGCGTTGGTGACGAGTTCACTGGTCACCAGGGCGGCTTCGTCGATCAGGCCGGGGGCGCGCCACTCGCCGAGCCGCTCGGTGACGTGGGTTCGCGCGGCTCGCGCCACCTGGACCGTCGGGGGGTGGTGGGGTGTTCCGGTGGCCTCCGGCGGCGGGGAGGTGCGCGTGATGGTCAGTGACGTCTTCATGGAAGTGCCCTCGCGATTCGGCCCGTTCGAGTCGGCGGCCCGGTCGAATCACCCGTCGGCCCGCCGGGCGGTGCGGCAGTGGGGACGGACGCCACCGCGATCCGGTGTGCGGTGGGCGTCGGTGCGCATCCGCAGGGGGATGGCTCGTACCTCTGGTGACTGCTTCGGTGCGTCGCCTGCCCCTCCTTGGCCGGGACCGGGAAGAGGACCGGTCAGTGGGTGACCGCGAGGACCCGGCGGAGCCGCTGCTCGAGCGTCCCACCGGCCGGGAGGGCGTGGCCGAGGACGGCGCCGCCGATGGTGAACGCCCGGAACTCGTCGATCCGGAGTTCCTCGATGCGTTCCGCGCCGTCGGCCGAGCCGGCGTCGGCCACCCGCGGCCCGTCGACCCGGGCGATGGCGTGGAGGAGCGCGTCGGGGTCACCGGCATGGCGGTGACCGGGCGGCGTCACGCCGCCGACGCCGGGGAACGCGCCGACCTCACGGGCCTGGCGCACGATGCCGCCGATCGTGCCGTGGAGGCGTCCCGGCCCGGTGGTGAGGTCGCCGACCGCCGGGTGGTGGCCGAGCCCGGTTCCCCGGACGACGTCGAGGACGGCCGTGGTGTGCGTACCGCCGACGAGGAGCCCGGCCCCCGGTTCGACCGCCGGTCCGGCGGCCTCGCGCCCGGCGCCCTCTCCCCCGTCGGCCACCTCGACGACGAGTCGTTTGCCGTCGTCCACGATGCGGCGCCCCGGCCGGCGCAGGGCACTGAGCGGACGGCCGGCGTTCCTGAAGCCGACGCAGGGGAGTTCCTCCGCCGTGAACACCGCGGCGACCTCGTCGTACCCCTCGAAGGCGTCCGGGATCGTGGCCTCGTCGTCGGCGGGCATGAACCGGGGGATGATCACTTTCGGTCCGGTGTCTCTCGGCGTCACACGGATGCGATGACGGCGCCGCCAGGAGCGCGCCCCCGGGGGTGCGGTACGTCGTGCGGACGGGCGCACACCCCCGGGAGCGGCCTGGCGGCGCTCCGGCACTACTTGGCGGGCAGGGCGACGACGGGGAAGTCGATGTCCGTGCGCGCCACCGAGTTGAAGTAGTTCGTGAAGACGTTCAGGGCGACGTTGGCGACGATCTCGCCGATCTCCCCGTCGCCGTACCCGGCGGCACGGACCTCCTCGAGGTCCTCGTCGGAGACGAAGCCGCGGGTCTCGATGACGGCCTTGGCGAACCGCAGGGCGGCCTGCGTCTTGTCGTCGGACGCCTTGCCCTGACCGGCGGCCGCGAGGTCGTCGGCGTTGACGCCGGCGCGGTCGCCGAGGACGTGGTGGGCGGCGTAGCAGTACTCGCAGGAGTTCTCCACCGCGGCGACGAGGGCGATCTGCTCGCGGACGGCACCGGACAGGGAGCCCTTGGAGAGGGCACCGCTCTGGGAGAGGTAGGCGTCGAGGACGGCGGGCGAGACGGCCATGGCGCGCATCATGTTCGGCGTCACGCCGAGCGCGCGCTCGACCTTGTTCAGCAGGGACTTCGCGGTGGGGTCGGCGGAGGCGGGGTCGACGACGGAAAGGCGGGGCATGAGTGGTCCTTACCTAGCAGGGTTTTTGCGCCAACGTTGTTTGGCACTGCCAACATAGATTGGCAGTGCCTACTATGGCAAGTACGGATCCCCGTCGGAGAGCGCCATGACTGATGTTCCGGGCACACCGCCCCACGAGCAGCTGATGGTGGGCATCACGCGCCTGGGACAGGCGCTGCGCATCAGCAGTTACCGCAACGCGGGCCCCTACCGGCTGTCCCCGCTGCAGGCGGACATCATCGTGCTGCTGGCCGGGGACCCGCGGCCGCGCCGTCTCAGCGATGTGGCGCTCGCGCTCGCGTCGACCCCTCCGACGATCAGCGACGCGGTGAAGGCCCTCACCGCGAAGGGGCTGGTGAAGCGGCGGCGCGACGCCTCCGACGCGCGTGCCGTGTCCCTGACCCTCACGCGGGCCGGCGAAGTAGAGGCCGAGCGTCTGGCCGAACTGCCGGCGGAGTTCGCCGAGGCCATGTCGTCCCTCACGCCGGAGGATCTCGCGGCCATGCTCCGCGGCATGAGCGCCATGATCAGATCACTGCAGGACCAGCGGGCCATCCCGGTCACCCGCATGTGCCTGACCTGCGCCTACTTCCGCCCCGAGGCCCATCCGGGCAGCGACAGGCCGCACCACTGCGCGTTCGTCGACAACGCCTTCGGCGACGGGGAACTGCGCCTGGAGTGCCCCGATCACCTGGATCCGTGAACCGTTGCCCGGGTCAGGGCAGGCGGGAGTGCGGGGTGTCCGTGGCGGCGGGGTCGTCGGCGACGAGAAGGAGGAGGGCCGCCCGCCGGGGGCCGAGGGAGCGGACCTTGTGGGGTGTGGTGGCCTTGAAGTAGGCGCAGTCCCCCGGGTCGAGGGTGATGGAGTGCGAGGGGAGGATGAGCTCGGCCCGCCCCTCGTGGACGAAGACGAACTCCTCACCGGGATGATCACGGAAGGGGACGTGGTCGGCGTCGTGCGGGGGATGGAGCATGAAGGGGGTCATGCTCTTGGTTCCGGCCTGGAGCGCCATCCCCTCGTAGCGGGTGCCGGGCTCGTCGGCGGAGGTGAGCGCCTGGCGTTCCCCGGCCCGGGTGACGGTGACCTCCGCGAGTTCCTCGGCATCGGCGAAGAGGTTGTCCAGCGGAACGTCCAGGGCCTTGGCGAGCGAGGCGCAGACGGCGATCGACGGGACACTGCGACCGCGCTCGACCTTCGACAGGTAGCTCTTGGTGACGCCGGAGCGCTCGGCCAGCGTCTCCAGTGTCATGAGCCGTTCCTTGCGCAGCTGTCGTACACGGTTGATCACTGAATGGCTTCCCTTCACATGTCCCGCGGTCGGACACCGGCCGGCCGGGCCTCAGTATGTCGCGAGGCGCCCCGCCGTTCGACGCGGCCCCGGCGTCCCGTCGCCGGGGCCCACCCCTGGGCGGGCGGCTCCGGCGGCGCGGCACGGGCGGTGCGTCCGCCGTGACGGGCCACCGGTGAGAGGGCCGCACCGCGAGGGCCGCCCGTGCGGGCGGACGCGGCGCCCGAGCGTCCGCCCGCCGCTCCTCCCCCACCAGGACGGCGCCGCGGGACCCCGCGGCGTACGGGCCGGTCCGTGCCGTCAGGGCCGCGATGCCGCCTCGGCCCTGCGCGCGGCGTTGACGCCGTGATGGGTGAGCCGGAAGTGGGAGCCGGCCGCGCGCCCCCGCTCGGGGCGGCGCGGATCGAGGGGCCTGCCGTCGGCGCCGTACTCCCTGACCCACTGGCGCCGGCGCATCACCTCCGTCGTCACGCGCCTGGCACCGGAGGGAAGCCGGTGCCGGGAATCCCTGAGCGCGGCGAGCAGCAGCCGGCTCTGGTACGCGGTGGGCGTGGCGTCCCGGGAGGTCTTGGTGCCCATGAAGGTCAGGCCCGATCCGGCTCCCCGGCGGGCAGCGCACGCCGGAGCCAGTCGGTGAGCACGGCACGGGCGCGGAGAGCGAGCCGGTCACCGTGACGGCGGGCGTCGTCGCGGATGCGGTCGAGGTCGACGCCGTGGGCGGTGAGTTCGTGGGTGTGCCCCAGGAGCCAGCGTTCGATCCGCGTGTGGTCGGCCTCCAGATGGAACTGCAGGCCGAGGACGGTGTCGCCGACGGCGAACGCCTGGTTCGGGAAACCGGGGGTCTCGGCCAGCCGCGTGGCGCCGTCCGGTAGGGCGAACTGGTCGCCGTGCCAGTGCAGTACCGGCGTGTCACCGAGCCCGGCGAGAACGGAGGCGCCGCCCTCGGGAGTCAGGGTCAGGGGCGCGTAACCGATCTCGAACCGGCCGGTGGGGACCACCTCCGCGCCGAGGACGTGCGCGATGAGCTGGGCCCCGAGGCAGATGCCGAGCGTGGGGAGCCCGCGGCCGATCCACGCCGCGAGGGCGGCGGCCTCGTCGGCGAGGCAGGGGTAGCGCTCCATGTCCCCGACGCCGACGGGGCCGCCGAGGACGACCAGCAGGTCGGCGTCGCCGAAGGCCTCGTCCCCCAGGGGGTCGACACCGGCGTCGAGGTACCGGACGCGGTAGCCGTGCTCGGTCAGCAGCGGGCCGAACACGCCGAGGTCCTCGAAGGCGACATGGCGGATGACAAGGGCGGTACGGGTCATGGGGCACTCCGCTCGTCGGTGGTGACGCCGGGCCGGACGGTCGACGACGCTCACGCGTCGCGGGCACGCCGGCGGCCGGGCATGTGTCTCATCGGGGGCGGTCGTGGTCCCGCTCCCCCGTCAGACCGGCCGCGCCCTGCGCGAGCATCTCGGTGGCGAGTTCGCGACCGAGTGCCGTCGCCGCCTCGTGCGTCTCGGGCACGGGACCGGTGGTG
>NZ_JBIRYZ010000015.1:84529-164561 GCF_044390325.1 Streptomyces sp. NPDC018964 | reverse complement strand
GACACCGCCACCGCCCAGCACGGCAAGGGCGACCTCACCGCGCTCCTGGCCGGCGGCGACACCTGGACGGTCGTGGGCTGAACCCCACCGACGACCGGGACGAGGCCCGGGTGCCCTACGGCGCCCGGGTCTCGTCGTACGCCTGCCGGGCGGCGAGGACGTCGGCCATGCGCTTCTCGGTCCACAGCGCCAGGTCGCGCACCTGCTCGGCCGCCTCGCGGCCCAGACCGGTGAGGGAGTAGTCGACGCGGGGCGGGATGACCGGTTTGGCGTCGCGGTGGACCAGGCCGTCGCGCTCCAGGGTCTGGAGGGTCTGGGTGAGCATCTTCTCGCTGACCCTGCCGATCGCCCGGCGCAGTTCGCTGAAGCGGTACGAGCGCTCCAGGAGCTGGATCAGCACGAGCACGCCCCAGCGGCTGGTCACGTGTTCCAGGACCAGCCGGTGCGGGCACATCTCCTCGCCGTCGGTCCACCGGACACCATCACTTACCGCCATGCCAGTACCTTACTTCAAAGTGGGTACTTTCCAATAGTTAGCGTAACTCCTAGGGTGAGTGACACACCCGCACACGCACCCCCACAGGAGTTCCGCACCATGAGCATCGTCGTCACCGGCGCCACCGGACACCTCGGCCGTCACGTCGTGGAACAGCTGCTGGAGAAGGTCCCGGCCGAGCAGGTCACCGCCGTCGTCCGCAGCGCGGAGAAGGCCGCGGACCTCGCCGGGCGCGGTGTCCGGATCGCGGTCGCCGACTACAACGCCCCCGAGACCTTCGACGGGCTGTTCGCGTCCGGCGACAAGGTCCTGCTGATCTCCGGCAACGAGTTCGACAAGGGCCGGGTGGGCCAGCACCGGGTCGTCATCGACGCCGCGAAGGCCGCGGGCGTCGCCCTGCTCGCGTACACCAGCGCCCCCGGCTCCCTGACCGCCGCGCTCGCCGACGACCACCGCGGCACCGAGGAGGCGCTGCTGGGCTCGGGCGTGCCGTACGTGCTGCTGCGCAACGGCTGGTACCACGAGAACTACACCGAGAACCTCGCTCCGGTGCTCGCCCACGACGCGGTCGTCGCCGCGGCCGGCCAGGGCCGGATCTCCTCCGCCGCGCGGGCCGACTACGCGGCCGCCGCCGTCGCCGTGCTGACCGGCGAGGGGCACGAGAACAAGACGTACGAGCTGGGCGGCGACGAGGCGTGGAGCTTCGCCGAGTACGCGGCCGAGCTGAGCCGGCAGACCGGCAGGGAGATCGCCTACACCCCGGTCACACCCGAGGCGCTCACCGGCATCCTGACCGGCGCCGGCCTGCCCGAGCCGATGGCCGCGATCCTCGCGGGCGTGGACGCCTCCATCGAGAAGGGCGAACTGGTCGTCGACAGCGGCGACCTGTCCCGGCTGGCCGGCCGCCCGACCACCCCGCTCGCCGAGGCCGTCGCCGCCGCCCTCAAGGGCTGATCCGGAGGGGCACCGGGACCGTCACCCCCGCCCGTCATGACCGTATGCCGGTACGGGCATGACATGCGGGGGTGTCCGGCGTTACCGTCGTCCGGCGAGCACCGCGCGCGTGTGCGGGCGTCGCGGAAGATCAGGACACGCGTCGGACATGAAGGAGGGGCCCGTGACCGGGAAGCCGGCCGCAGAGCGGCGCACAGGACTGCTGAACGGTTTCGCGGCGTACGGGATGTGGGGGCTCGTTCCGCTGTTCTGGCCCCTGCTCAAGCCCGCCGGAGCGGTGGAGATCCTGGCCCACCGGATGGTCTGGTCACTGTTCTTCGTGGCCGCCGCCCTGCTCCTCATACGCCGCTGGGCCTGGCTCGGGGAGCTGCTGCGGCAGCCGCGCAAACTGGCGCTGATCACGGTCGCCGCGGCGGTCATCACCGTCAACTGGGGCGTCTACATCTGGTCCGTGAACTCCGGACACGTCGTCGAGGCCTCCCTCGGCTACTTCATCAACCCGCTGGTCACGATCGCGATGGGTGTGCTGCTGCTGAAGGAACGCCTGCGGCCCGTGCAGTGGGCGGCGGTCGGGGTGGGCGCCGCCGCGGTGCTCGTCCTCACCGTCGGTTACGGCCGGCCGCCGTGGATCTCGCTCTGCCTCGCCTTCTCCTTCGCCACGTACGGGCTGGTGAAGAAGAAGGTCAACCTCGGCGGCGTCGAGTCGCTGGCCGCCGAGACCGCGATCCAGTTCCTGCCCGCTCTCGGCTACCTGCTGTGGCTGGGTGCCCGGGGTGATTCCACGTTCACCACGGAAGGGGCCGGGCACGCCGCGCTGCTCGCCGCGACCGGGATCGTCACCGCGCTCCCCCTGGTCTGCTTCGGTGCCGCCGCGATCCGCGTGCCGCTGTCCACGCTGGGCCTGCTGCAGTACCTGGCGCCGGTCTTCCAGTTCCTGCTCGGCGTCCTCTACTTCAAGGAGGCCATGCCGCCCGAGCGCTGGGCCGGTTTCGCCCTGGTGTGGCTGGCGCTCACCCTCCTCACCTGGGACGCCCTGCGCACCGCCCACCGGGCCGCCCGCACGCTCGCCGGGGCGACCGGGGCGACCGGGGCGACCGGGGCGACCGGGGCGACCGGGGCGACCGGGGCGACCGGGGCGACCGGGGCGACCGGGGCGACCGGGGACAGCATGCCGGCCGCCGTCGCGGTGCGCGCCGGGAGCGTGCCCGCCGCGGCCGAGGCGGACCGGCTGGAAACCAGGCCGTAGAGCCGGGCGTTGTCAGAGCTCGCTCTTATAACTGGTGGTATGACGCAGACACCGACGCAGACCCCGCCCACGCCCGTGCACTGGAAGGTCGTCATCGACGCGGCCGACCCGCACGCGCAGGCCGACTTCTGGGCCGCCGCCCTGCACTACGTGGTCGAGGACAACAGCGCGCTCATCGGGAGACTGCTGGACGCGGGCGCCGTCCCGGCCGGACTGACCGTCGAGTCGCACGGCCGCCGGGCCTGGCGCGACCTGGCGGCGGTACGGCATCCCGACGACCCGTACGAGGAGGAGAGCGGCACCGGCCGTGGACGGCGGCTGCTGTTCCAGCGCGTACCGGAGGAGAAGACGGTCAAGAACCGGCTCCACCTCGACCTGCATCCCGGTGCGGGGCGCCGCGAGGAGGAGCTCGCCCGGCTGGAGGAGCTCGGCGCGCGGGTGCTGCGGCGGGTGGAGGAGCCTTCCGGAGGGTGGCGGGTGATGGCGGATCCGGAAGGCAACGAGTTCTGCCTGCACTAGGGAGCCCGCCGGGTGCGGCGAGGCCGCTCAGGTCTGCCGGGTGCGGGCGCGTTCGGTCAGCCGGTCCATGCGGGCGCGGGCGGACTCCAGTTCCTCGATCTCGTCTGCGGCGGGGCCGTCCTCGGCGGTGAGCCCGGTCCACAGGGCGATCAGTTCGTGTCCGAGTTCCAGCCCGAGCAGCGGGTCGCGCACCGCGCGCCATGCGGTCGCCGCGCTGCGGACGTTGCCGTAGGCGGCCTCCGCGTCCCCCGCGCGGCGGCAGATCACGGCGAGGTCGAGGGAGACGCGGAAGGCGCGCAGCGGCTCACCGGCCAGGTAGGCGACGTACGCGGCGAGTTCGCGCAGCCGCAGCACCTCCGGGTGCTCCGGGCCCAGGGTGGCCGAGGCCTCCGTGACGGTCTCCTCGGCCAGCCGGGCCGCCGCGTCGATCCTGCCCTCCCGGACGGCGTCGTTGACCCGTGCCACGGGTTCGGCGAGGTGGCTCTCGCCGCCGGTGAGGGGTTCGTCACCGAGCACCGCCTCCGCCACGGCGTCGAAACCCCGGGGCGGGGTGGGCTTGGGGTCGGGATCGAGTACGGGCTCGGGCGCGGGCGCGGGGGGCGGTGCGGTCTCGTGCGTCCGGGGCCGGTCCGTCCCGGGGAGGGGCCGCGGGCTCGCGTCCATGACCGGGGGCGGACCGAACTCACCCCTCGGAGGTGCGACCGTGCCGGGCGGCGTGATCTCCGCCGACTCGGGCACGGCGCGCAGCCGGAACGTCGGTACGGCGTCCCGGGGAGCCCCCGGATCGGGGACGGGGCGCAGGGGGAAGGTGGGGGTGGCGTCCCGCACGGGGTCCTCCCGTACGGGTTCCGGCCGCGCGGGTTCCGGCCGCGCGGTCGTCTCCGCCGGCGGACGCGGTTCCGTCACGGGGTGCGGGAAGTGCGCCGGCCGTTCCGTACCGGGCTCCCGCGCCGGTTCCCGGCCCTGTGCCGGTGCCGTCGGGGCGGGCCGCGCCGTGAAGTGGCTGGAGCCGTCCGGGTCGACCTGGAGCGGGATGACGTAGCCGAGGCGCTCGTCGTGCACGGTGGCGCGGACGGCGTGGCCGGAGGCGACGGCGATGCGGTGGAGGCGGTTCAGCACCGCCTGCTGGATCTCCTCGCCGGGCCCCGCGATCACCGTCACCCCGTCGACCGACGCCCGGCCCGCGTCCGCCCCGCCCACGGGGACACGGACGTCGATCGGCGCTGCCGCAAGGTTCGCCGCATGGACGGCCTGCTGCTGTTCCCGCTTCTTCCCGCGGCTGAGTCGAGACATCGTTCCCTCATTCGGGTCGTACACCTGCCGTCGAGTCTGTCCGCTCGCTCGCCCTTCTCACGTCACCGCGTTGTCACAGGCTCGTCCCAACGGCCGTCCGCGCCGGTCTCCCCCTGTCCGGTGGCATGAGGACCGGGTTGATGAGCAGGAGAATCGAGGTGCCGAGCGGGAGAATCGGGGTGCCGAGCGGAAGAGGGGACATGGAACGCGGGCGAGGGGACATGGGACAGGGACCGGAGATCTGGATCCGAGGGCCGGTGGCGGTACCGGAGGCGGCCCCGCCGGAGCCCGCCCCCGCGCGGGCGGCGGCCCGCCGCTTCTCCTGGGTCGGCCTGCACGGCGGCGCGGGCGTCTCCACGCTCGCCGCGGTCTACGGCGGTCATGACAGCGGACGCGCCTGGCCCGGCCCCGCCGGTCCGCCGTCGGTGCTGCTCGTCGCCCGGACCCACGCCGCCGGTCTGGACGCCGTGGTCCCGGCCGTGGACATGGTCCGGCGCGGCGAGGCGCCGCAGGGGCTGCGTCTGGACGCCGTCGTCCTGGTGGCGGACGCGCCGGGACGGTTGCCGCGTCCCCTCGCCCACCGGCTCCGGAGCGTCGAGTCGGTGATCGACGTGTACCGCGTGCCCTGGGTGGACGAGTGGCGCCTGGGTGACCTGAGCGGCCGGCCGCCCCGCGGGACGGAACCCCTGGCCCGCCTGACGGGTGCGATGCCCTGAGGGGGGAACCGCGGCCGGTCTCGGGGGTCCGTGCGCCGGACGGCCGGGGACACGGTTCCCGTGCGTCCGCCTCGGCCGAGGCGATCTCCTCGGCCGAGGAGATCGCCTGCGCGGTGCGCGGGAGGCGGCTGCGGGCCGTGGAGGTGGTCGCCGAGGCGCTGGAGCGGATCGAGCGGGCCGATCCGGTGCTGTGCGCGTTCCTCGAGGTGTGGGGCGAGGAGGCGCTGCGGCGGGCGGACGAGGTGGACGCGCGGGTCGCCGCCGGGGAGCGGCTGCCGCTGGCCGGGGTGCCGGTCGCCGTCAAGGGACGGCACGGGCTGCGTGCGGCGGGGCCGCTGCTCACGGCCGGCGGTGTCGCCGTGGGGGCCACGTCGGTGCCCGGTCCGGGAACGCCCTGGCAGACCTGGGGGCTCGGGGCGCACGGCCGTACCGTCAACCCGTGGCGGGCGGACCGTACGCCGGGCGGCTCCTCGGCCGGGGCGGCCGTGGCGGTGGCGGCCGGGCTGGTGCCCCTGGCGACGGGCGGTGACGGCGCGGGGTCGGTGCGGATCCCGGCGGCGTGGTGCGGGATCGTCGGGCTGAAGGTCACGGGCGGCCGTCTTCCCTCGGCCGACCGTACGGGCCTCGCCGCGCCCGGAGTCCTCGCCCGCACGGCCTCGGACGCGGCGGCCTGGTGGCGGGTGGTGTCGGGGCGGCCCACCGCCGACGGGACCCCGGCCGCCTTTCCCGTCTCCGCCGACGGGACCCCGGCCGCCTTTCCCGTCTCCGCCCGCTGGTCCCCCGGCCTCGGCTTCGCCGGCCCCGACGCGGAACCCGTCGCCCTGGCCCGGGCGGCGGTCGACCGGCTGGTCGACGCCGGTGTCGTGCGGCTCGTACGGTCCTCGTCACCGCCGGAGCTCCTCGACCCCGCCCCGGCCTGGCTCGCCCTGCGCACCCCCGGTGCCGATCTCGCCGACGCCCACCGCGTCCGGGCGGAGAACGACCGGCGCCTGGACCGCCTGTTCGCGGGCGCCGGGCTGCTGCTCACCCCCACGGCACCCACCGCACCGCACGGCCACGACGGCCCTGGCGAGGTCTACTCGACCGCGCTCACCTGGGCGTTCAACGTCAGCGGGCACCCCGCGCTGAGCCTTCCGGCCGGGTTCGGCGCCGACGGCTGCCCGGCGGGGCTCCAACTGGTCGCGCCGCGCGGCCGGGAGGATCTGCTGCTCGCGGTGGCGACGGAGGCGGAACGGCGCGGGGGCACCACCACCGGCTGAGCGGCCCGTGAGGCCGTGCCGTGCCCGCGGCATGCCGCCCCTTTGACATGTAGATGCACGTGCATATGATGCAGATGCCTGTAATTGCCGTACGCCGAGCATCTGGGAATGATCATGACCCGTCGCTTCCTCTTCGTGCTGGGCAGTGCCCGCCCCGAGGGCAACACCGAGCTGCTGGCCCGCCGGGCCGCCGAACAGCTGCCCCCGGGTGTGGAGCAGCAGTGGATCGACCTCGCCGCCCACCCGCTGCCCGACTTCGAGGACCTGCGCCACGACAGCGACCACGTCCGCCCCACGGAGGGCAGCCCGGCCCTGCTCCTCGACGCCACCCTCGCGGCGACGGACATCGTGATCGCCTCGCCGCTGTACTGGTACTCGGTCTCCGCGCAGACCAAGCGCTACCTGGACCACTGGGCGGGCTGGCTGCGCACCCCCGGCCTGGACTTCAAGGCGGCCATGGCGGGGCGCACCCTGTGGGGCGTCACCGCGCTCGCGCACGAGGAGCCGGAGGTCGCCAACCCGCTGGTGGGCACGCTGAACAACTCGGCCGCGTACCTGGGGATGCGCTTCGGCGGGGTGCTGCTCGGCAACGGCAGCAAGCCGGGTGACGTACGGAAGGACACGGAGGCGCTGGCGCGGGCCAAGACGTTCTTCGCACAGGACGCGCCCCTCGCCCGCTTCCCGTACGAGGCCGGCTGAGACCGGCGCCGCCGCACCGGCCGAGCTGTTCCCCGGCCGGTGCGGCGGCCCGCGGGACGGAGTGCACCCGTGAGTCGCCCACGGACCGAACCGTCGCACGGACCGAACCGCCGCACGTCCCGTCCCGCCCGTGCCGGCGCGTTTCCTACGCGGTGATGTCCTTCGCCGTGAACCGTGCCCAGGCCGCCGAGCCGAAGACGGCCGCGTAGAGGGCCTGGAGGCCGAGGTTCCTCGTCAGGTCGTCCCAGTAGACCGGTTCGCGCATCAGGTCGGCGAAGGACAGCCAGTAGTGGGAGAAGAGGTAGGGGTGCAGGGCGTGCAGCTGCGGGATCTGGTCGACGATCTGGACCGTGATCAGCAGCCCGACCGTGGTCGCCATCGCCGCGATGCCGCTGTTGGACAGCGTGGAGACGAACAGGCCGAGCGCCGCCACCCCGATCAGTGACACGGCGACGACCAGCGCGATGAGCAGGGCTCTGGCCAGCCCTTCGCCGAAGCCGATCCGGGTGCCCGAGATGGTCGTGAGGTCGCCCAGCGGGAACAGCAGCGCGCCGGTGATCAGCGCCGAGACGGCGACCACGAGGGTGGCGACCAGACAGAAGGCCATGACCGTCGCGTACTTGGTGAGCAGCAGGCGGCTCCGCCCGGCGGGGGCGACCAGGAGGTAGCGCAGGGTGCCGGCGTTCGCCTCGCCGGCGACGGCGTCGCCCGCGACGACCCCGATCGCCATGGGCAGGAAGAACGGCAGCGTGGCGGCGAGCGCGGTGAAGACCAGGAACAGGCCGTTGTTGGTGACCTGCGAGATGAACGCCGGCCCTGCCCCGCCGCCGCCCCCGCCACCACCGGCCGACGACCCGTCACCGGTCTCGATCCGTACGGCGACGCCGACCAGGACCGGTACGGCGGCCAGCACCCCGAGCAGGGCGAGGGTGCGCCAGCGCCGGAAGGTGGTGAGCAGCTCGCTGCGCAGCAGTCCGAGGGTCCACAGCGGGCTCGTCCCGCGCGCCGTTTCAGCCTGCGACATCGAAGCCCTCCCCGGTCAGCGCCACGAACGCGTCCTCCAGCGAGGCCCGTTCGGCCCCGAAGCCGCGGACCCGGACACCGGCGGTGACAAGTGCGGCGTTCACCTCGGCGAGGTCGCGCTCGGGCGCCTCGCCGGTCACCCGCTCCCCGTCCACGACGACATCGGCGACCCCCTGCTCCTTGAGCACCCGGGCCGCGTCCGCCGGGTCCGGTGTGGTCACCACCAGCCGGCCCCGGGCGCCCGCGGCCAGGTCGGCGACCGGGCCCTGGGTGATCAGCCGGCCCCGGGCCATCACGGCGGCGTGCGTGCACACCTGCTCGATCTCGTCGAGCAGGTGGGAGGAGAGGAAGACGGTGGTGCCGTCCGAGGCCAGCTCGCGCACCAGCGTGCGGATCTCCCGCATGCCCTGTGGATCGAGGCCGTTGGTCGGCTCGTCCAGGACGAGCAGCCGGCGCGGCTGGAGCAGGGCGGCCGCGAGGCCGAGGCGCTGCTTCATGCCGAGGGAGTACGCCTTCGCCTTCTTGCCGGCGGCGGCCGTGAGGCCCACCCGGTCCAGTGCGGCGGCGACGCGGGCGCGCCGGGTGCGCGGGTCCGCGGTCGGGTCGGCGGCGTCGTAGCGCAGGAGGTTGTCGCGGCCGGAGAGGAACCCGTACAGGGCCGGGCCCTCGATGAGGGCGCCGACGTGGGGCAGCACGGCGCGCGCGGAGCGCGGCATGGGGCGCCCCAGGACGTGCGCCGTGCCGGAGGTCGGCTCGATCAGGCCCATCAGCATGCGGATGGTGGTGGTCTTGCCGGAGCCGTTGGGGCCGAGGAAGCCGAAGACGCTGCCCGCCGGGACGGTCAGGTGCAGACCGTCGACGGCGAGCTGTCCGCCGCGGTAGCGCTTGGTGAGCGCGCGGGTGGCGATGACCACACCGTCACCCGGGTGCGCGCCGTCCGGCTCCTCGGCGGACGTGTCGCCCATCGGCTCCCCCGTTCCCCGTCACGTCGTCATGTCGTCACGTCGTAAGGTCCCGGGGCCTTACTTCCCCGTCTCGGCCGCCTTCACGAGCGCGTCCTTGGTGACGGTGCCCACGTAGACCTTGCCGTCCTCGGTGATCAGGGCGTTCACCAGGCGGGTGCTGAACACCGTGCCGGTGCCGAACTCGCCCTTGACCTGGTCGCCGAGCGAGCCGAGGAAGCCGTCGAGGTCACCGCCGGTCTCGCCGGTGGGCAGGACGCCCTGGTCGCCGGCGCCGAAGACGGTGACGGAGTTCCAGCCCTCGCCGAGCGTCTTCACTCCGTCGAGGCCCCCGGCCAGGTCCTCCTCGGACTTCGGGGCGCTCTCCGGCTTCCCGGAGTGCTTCCGGCCGTGCTCCCGGCCGTGCTCCGGTTCGCCCTCCTCGGTCACCTCGGCGCCCTTGGGCGGGGTGAAGTCGAACGTCGACGCGGCCGGCTTGTCGAAGCTCACCTCGGTGAAGCCGACGTCCACGACGGCCGCGCCGCCGCTCGACGGGGTGAGCGTGAACTTCAGCGGCGTGCCGGTCTCGTGGTCGACGGCGATGCTGATCGCGCCGACCGTCGAGCCGGACTGCCTGGGCTTGACGACCAGCTTGTACGCGTCCCGGCCGGCCACCTGGGCGGTGCCGTCGACGGTCACGGACGTGGTGTCGTCGACCGACTTCAGCGCCTCCTCGGCGAAGTCCTTCGGGGTGGCCGGGGTCCGCCGCTCCCGCTCCTCGCCGGAGGCGTCGACGGTGCCGTGGTAGACCTCGTTGGAGGCGCTGTCGTAGCCCCAGACGTCCTCGCCGTCGTGGATCAGGCTGTACTCGGCGGCGTCCTCCAGGAGCGACACCTTCTGCCGGTCCGGGCCGTCGACCGCGATCCGCAGGGTGTGCGTGCCGGACGCCAGTTCGGTGAGCTTGGCGGACGGGTCGGCCGAGGAGCCGCCGTCCTCGCCCTGCCCCGTGGCGCCGGACATGAGGCCGCTCTCCAGGCCGCCGAGGTCCGGCAGACCGAGGTCCGTGGTGATCTTCACGGTGCCGGACAGCTGCTCGACGTCCGACTTCGCGATCTTCTCTATGAGCTGCGCGGCGGTGATCTCCGGCAGGTCGGGGTCGCCGGAGCTGGCGATCGCGGGGACGAGCCCGATGGTCGCGGCCGCCACTCCCATCACCGTGACCGGGACGACGTACCGCGCGGCCCTGCGCCGTCGCGTGCGCGGCTCGTCGGCCTCCCCCGCGGTCGTCGTGTCGTCGGATTCGTACGGTGCCATGTGTGCCCTACCTCCGTGGTCGGCGGCGGCTTTTCGTCTCGTGTTCTCGCACCAGTCTCACCCTGAGCCGCCATTCTCACCCGAACCGGTGAGAAGTGGTGTTGTCCGTCGTGGTCCATCTGACCAAATCCGGCAGGCGGTTTCGTCAGACCCCGGACGCAACTCCACGTACTGCTGCGGTATGACACGCGGGGTGGTTTCCTCATCCGCCCCGTAGGGGTCGCGGAGGAGTCCGGGCCGGCTCAGCCCGCGCGGTGCACCACCGCGTCGCACAGCTGCACGAGTGCCGTCTTCGCCTCGCACTCCCGCAGCGGGGCCAGTGCCGCGCGCGCCTCCTCGGCGTAGCGCACGGTGTCCCGGCGGGCCTGCTCCAGCGCGGGGTGGGCGCGCAGCAGCCGCAGCGCCTCGGCGTGCCGGGCGTCGTCGGTGAGGTCGGAGTCGAGCAGTTCGCACAGGGCGACGTCGTCGGCGAGGCCCAGCCGGGCCGCCCGTTCGCGCAGCCGCAGCACGGGCAGGGTGGCGATGCCCTCGCGCAGGTCGGTGCCGGGGGTCTTGCCGGACTCGTGGGAGTCGGAGGCGATGTCCAGGACGTCGTCGGCGAGCTGGAAGGCGACGCCGAGCCGCTCGCCGTACTGGGTGAGCACGTCCACGACCGTCTCCTCGGCCCCGGACATCATCGCGCCGAACCGGCAGGCGACGGCGACCAGCGAGCCGGTCTTGCCGCCGAGCACGTCGAGGTAGTGGTCGACCGGGTCGCGGCCGTCCTGCGGTCCCGCGGTCTCCAGGATCTGCCCGGTGACCAGCCGCTCGAACGCCTCGGCCTGCACCCGCACGGCCTCCGGGCCGAGGTCGGCCAGGATGTGCGAGGCCCGCGCGAAGAGGAAGTCGCCGGTGAGGACCGCGACGGAGTTGCCCCAGCGGGCGTTCGCGCTGTCGACGCCGCGCCGTACCTCGGCCTCGTCCATCACGTCGTCGTGGTAGAGCGTGGCCAGGTGGGTGAGCTCCACCACCACGGCCGAGGGCACGACGCCGGGCGCGTAGGGGTCGCCGAACTGGGCGGCGAGCATCACCAGCAGCGGGCGGAACCTCTTGCCGCCGGCCCGCACCAGGTGCTGGGCGGCTCCCGTGATGAAGGGGACCTCACTCTTGGTGGCCTCGAGCAGCCCTTCCTCGACAGCCGCCATTCCGGCCTGGACATCGGCTTCCAGAGCCTGGTCCCGCACGCTCAGCCCGAACGGCCCGACGACGGTCACGAGGGGTCTCCTGTCTGCTGGTGTCCACTGGCGATTACACGGAATGTCGATAGGTCGCTGCCTTCACTCAAGTCAGCGTATCCGGTCATGTTTCGATCACCGCCAGCGCCCGGCGTTACGGGCAGGGCGGTGCGGGAGCGAGAGCGGAACGCTTTTGATCATTCGATAACAACGGACATTCCTCGACTTTCCCGGACGCGACGCTCCGCTCCTCGACCCGGCCCCCGGCCCGCCTCCCGGGCCGCGACCCCTCACGTGAACCATCCTGCCCGCCCCGGCGTCCGATTTGCCGCAAATGCCAAGCGAATTCCCCTTGGCGAGAAATGCGCCCACGGGCGATCCCCAGTGAAGTGGGTCACGCACGGACCGGCACCCCCACCACCGGCCGCCACCCGCCTTCTCCCCTTCCACGACGCCGAGTTGACCCTTGGTACCCGCAAAGGATCAAGCACCTCAAAACGCCCATTACAAGATCAAACGGCACCTTGTGTGAGGTTCGCACTTGTTCCCGACATGTGCTCTCGCATACGTTCCGGGCCTGCCGGGTGGACGCCTAATCCTGCCGCCGCCCGCATCACATCCGACGACGAACTCACGACGGCAGGAGTGGGGGACCCAGGTAAGCCGCCGCACCGGACACCGCGCCGGGACGGCTAGGGGTGAAGCCATGCCCGAAGGGGCACGGCCGGGCACTCTCCCGCCCGAACCCGACAGCTCACCTCGCAGGCGTAGGAGAGGAACCCAGACATGCCTGCTTTCGGTCAGCACCGCCGCCGCCTCGCCCGCTCCCTCGCCGTCGCCGGCACCGGCGTCGCCGTGGTCGCCCTGCCGCTGATCGGCGCCACCGGCGCCTCCGCGGCCACCACCGAGCCGACGACGACGGCCGCTGCCGCCCCCGCGACGGCGTACCCGGACAACCTGGACGGCTGGATCCGCGAGTCGCTGGACGTCATGGCGCAGAACGGCATCCCGGGCAGCTACGACGCCATCCACCGCAACATCATGCGCGAGTCCTCCGGCAACCCGTACGCCATCAACAACTGGGACTCCAACGCCGCCAAGGGCACCCCGTCGAAGGGCCTGCTGCAGATCATCGACCCGACCTTCGCGGCCTACCACGTGCCCGGCACCGCCTTCGACCCGTACGACCCGGTCGCGAACATCACGGCGTCCTGCAACTACGCCGCCGACCGCTACGGCTCCATCGACAACGTCTTCGGCGCGTACTGAGCCACCCGCTGAGGGGCGAGCGTCACCGCCCCGCCGAACAGTCGCTCGAGGACGACGGCCACGCCGTCGTCCTCGTTCGACGTGGTGACCTCGTCCGCCACCGCCTTCAGTTCGGGATGCGCGTCGGCCATGGCGACGCCGTGGGCCGCCCAGGCGAACATCGGGATGTCGTTCGGCATGTCGCCGAAGGCGATCGTCCGCGCCGGGCTCAGCCCCAGGTGCTCGGCGGCCAGCGCCAGCCCCGTGGCCTTGGTCACCCCGCACGGCTGGAGCTCCACGGTGCCCGGCCCCGACATGGTGACCGTGGCCAGTGACCCGACCACCGACCGGGCCGCCGCCGCCAGCGCGTCGTCGGACAGGTCCGGGTGGCGCAGCAGCACCTTGCTGATCGGCCGGTCCCACAGCTCGGCCCGCCGCTCGACCCGTACCGCGGGCAGGGTCGGGTGCGGCATCAGATAGCCGGGCTCGATCAGCGTCAGCCCGTCGACCCCGTCCTGGTCGACCGCGGCGTACACCTCCCCCACCTCGGCCTCGATCTTGCCGAGCGCGGTCTCCGCCAGTTCCCGGTCCAGTGTCACGGACCACAGCAGCCGGTGCGCGCCGGCGTCGTACACCTGCGCGCCCTGTCCGCACACCGCGAGCCCCGTGCAGCCGAGGTCGTCCAGGAGCGGCCGCACCCTGGGTGCCGGCCGCCCCGTCACCACCAGGTGCCGCGCGCCGGCCCGCTCCGCCCGCGCGAGCGCGGCGAGGGACCGGTCGGAGAAGGTGTCGTCGCCGCGCAGCAGCGTCCCGTCCAGGTCGGTGGCGATGAGTGAATACGCGGTGGGTGCGGCCATGATCAGAGAATACGGACAACCCGACGGTCCGATTCACCGCGCTCGTTTGCGCTCGCTTTCGGTACGGTTCCCTTCTCTCGACGCCGGGTAAGGACCGGTTCAGGTCTCTTTCCCCGTTTGGCAAGAACATGGTCCGCTATCTACCGTCCGCCCGGTCCGGGGCGGTACCTTCCAAGGGTCCAGGGGGGACTTGATCGGGGGGTCAGGTGAGCAGTGGACGCATGCGCGTGCTGGGGCCGGAGGAGCTCGGCGAGGGGGAACGGGAGCGCTGGCGGGAACTGCGCGCCGCGACGGACGCACCGCGCAACCCGTTCATGGAACCGGAGTTCAGCGTCGCCGTGGCCCGGGTGCGTCCGCGGGCCCGGGTCGCCGTCCTGTACGAGGGAGCTCAGCCGGCGGGCTTCCTGCCGTACGAGCGGGGCGTGCTGGGGCAGGGCCGGGCGATCGGGCTCGGCGTGTCGGACTGCCAGGGAGCGGTCCTGGCCCCCGGCGTCGCCCCGGAACCGGACGAACTGCTGCGCGCCTGCTCGGTGTCGAGCTTCGCCTTCGACAACCTGGAGGCCGGACAGGAACTGTTCGTGCCGTACGCGGCCGAGGAGCACGCCACCTACGTCATCGACGTGGAGAAGGGCTACGAGACGTACGAGTCGGTGCTGCGCGGCCGGTCGCCGAAGTTCCTGAAGACCACGCTGGCCAAGGAGCGCAGGCTGGGCCGCCGGGCCGGAGCCGTGCGGTTCGTCTTCGACGAGCGCGACCCGGCCGCGCTGCGCGCGCTGATGGAGTGGAAGTCGGCGCAGTACCGCAGGACCGGGCGGCGCGACCGGTTCGCGCGGGAGTGGATCGCCCGGCTCGTGGGCCGGCTCGCCGAGACCCGCGCCGCCCAGTGCACGGGCACCCTGTCGGTCCTGTACGCCGGGGAGCGCCCCGTCGCCGCGCACTTCGGGCTGCGCTCGGCGTCCGTCCTGGCCTGTTGGTTCCCGGCGTACGACCCGGAGTTCGCGAAGTACTCGCCGGGTCTGGTGCTGCATCTGCGGATGGCCGAGGCGGCGGCGGCCGAGGGCATCGGCCTGCTCGACCTGGGGCGCGGTCCGGCCGAGTACAAGGACTCGCTGAAGACCGGCGAACTCGCCGTCTACGAGGGTGCGGTGACCCGTCCGGGCGTGGGCGCCGCGCTGCACCGGCTGAGCCGCGAGCCCGCGCGCCGCGCGCACGGCTTCGTCCGCGCCCGCCCGCGCCTGGCGGCGCTGGCGGCACGGACCCTGAAGGGCGCGGCACGGCTGCGCCGGTCGTGAGGAGGGGAGGACAGGTGTTCCGAAGAGCGCGTACGCAGGAGGAGATACGGCGCTTCCTGGCCATCGGCGCGGTGCAGGTCGCCGAACTGGACCTGGACGGCGCGAAGGCCGCGCTGAGACCCGGTCCGGGCAGCCCACCGGTGACTCACGGAGAGGTGTTCCTGCTGGTCAGACGGGCGGGCCGCCCGGTGGGGACGCTGCTGGCACGGGTACCGGAGGGCGCGGACCCGCAGGCGGTGCTGACGGAGGCGGCCGCCGGGGTGGCACCGGAGGCCGTGACGGCGGAAGCCGCGATGGCGGGGGGCGTGACGGCGGGGGGCGTGACGGCGGGGGGCGGCGGGGAGCCGCCGTACGCCTCGGTCGTCGTGGCCACCCGGGAGCGGGCCGGGCAGCTCGCCCGGGCGCTGGACTCGCTGCTCGCACAGGAGCACCCGCGGTTCGAGATCGTTGTCGTCGACAACGCGCCCGTGACCGGCGACACCCGCGAGCTGGTGGAACGCAAGTACGGCGAGCGGGTGCGGTACGTGTGCGAGCCGGCCCCCGGACTCGCCGTCGCGCACAACAGGGGGCTGGCGGCGGCACGGGGCGAGGTCATCGCGTTCACCGACGACGACGTGGTCGCCGATCCCCGCTGGCTCGCCGAACTGACCGCCCCCTTCGCCGCCGACCCCCGGCTCGGCTGCGCCACCGGCCTGATCCTGCCCGCCCGGCTGCGCACCCCGGCCCAGGTCCTGCTGGAGAGCCACGGCGGCTTCGCGAAGGGCTTCACGCCGACGACGTACGACCCCGCCGACCCGCCCCGCGACGAGCCGCTGTTCCCCTTCACCGCGGGCCGCTTCGGCTCCGGCGCGAGCATGGCCTTCCGCACGGAGGTGCTGCGGTCCGTCGGCGGCTTCGACCCGGCCACCGGCGCCGGGACGCCCGCGCGGGGCGGCGACGACCTGTACGGCTTCGTGCGCGTGCTCGCCCAGGGACACCGGCTGCACTACACCCCGTACGCGCTGGTGTGGCACCACCACCGGGAGACCTGGGCCGACCTGGAGACCCAGGCGTACGGCTACGGCGCAGGCCTCACCGCCTACCTCACCGCGGTCCTGGTCAACCGGCCCGCGCTGCTGCCCGCGTTCCTCGCCCGGCTGCCGCGCGGCCTCGCGCACGCCCGCGCGCTGACCGAGGTGCGCGGGGCGGACACCGACAGCGGTGCGCCGGGCGCGCACGGCGCCCGCACCCATCCCTGGCCACGCCGGCTGTCACGGCTGCAACGCAGGGGAATGCTGTACGGGCCGCTCGGATACCTGCGGGCACGACGGGCACCGGGAAGGGGGAGGGGATGACCGCGGCCGTACCCGTCTTCCTCTACCACGCCGTGATGGACGATCCGCCGGACTGGATCGCCGAGTTCACCGTCACGCCCAAGGAGTTCGCGGCCCACCTCGACGCCGTCGTGGACAGCGGCCGCACCCCCGTCACCATCAGCACCCTCGCCGAACACCTCGCCGGGCGGGACCCCTTGCCGCCCCGGCCGGTGCTGCTCACCTTCGACGACGGCTTCGCCGACCTGCCGGGACCCACCGCCGACGCCCTGGCCGAACGCGCGCTGCCCGCCACCGCCTACCTCACCACCGGCGCCGTCGCCCCGGGCGGCCACAGCCTGCTGCCGCCCGCCCCGATGATGACCCTGGACCAGGCGGTGGAACTGGAACGTTCCGGTATGGAGATCGGCAGCCACACGGTCACCCACGCCCAGCTCGACACCCTGACCACCCGGCGGCTGCGCGCCGAACTGCTCGACTCCAAGGCCGTACTGGAGGACACCCTCGGCCACCCCGTCCCCCACCTCGCCTATCCGCACGGCTACAACAGCCCCCGGGTGCGCGCCATGGCCTCCCGCGTCGGCTACGAGACGGCGACCGCCGTGCGGCACGCGCTCAGCTCGGACCGGGACGAGCGCTACCGCATCGCCCGGCTGATCGTCCGCCGCGGCCACACCGTCGCCGACGTGGAGGCCTGGCTGGCGGGCGACGGCGCGCGGATCGCCCCCTACCGGGACGGGGCGAAGACCATCGGCTGGCGGTGGTACCGCCGGACCCGCGCCGTCCTGCGCGGCCCCTCCTTCGCCGGCTGACCGGGGGCGGACCGGAATGCGTGGAGGGAGCGGGCCGGGACGGGACGGGACGGGACGGGTCGCGCACGACCTGTCGGGCGACTGTCGCCCCGCGGGCACGTTCGACGTTTTTGGTGTGAAAAACAGAGGTAATTCCTATACTCGGTCCGGGGGAGGGGAGTCTCGGCGTGCAACACCATGTGCCCGTACCGACCGCTGAGAGCAGCGAGCTGCCCGCTCCCGCCCCGGCCACCGGCCCCGCGGATCCGGGACGCGGCTTCGGCGGTGGCCGCAGGTCCTGGCCGGTCCCGCGCCGCGCCCCCGACGCCGGCCTGCTGACGCTGCTGCTCGCCGCCGGGCTGTGGTGCTACGCGCTGCCCCGCATCGGCTTCCGGGAGATGGGCGACTACGGACTGCTGGACCGCCTGCCGGTCGCCTACCACCTCTCGCTGCTGGTCCTCACCGCCGGCTTCGTCCTCAGCCTGCGGCGCGCGGGCACCGCGCCGTGGTGGCCGGCCGCGCACTGTGCCGCGCTGCTGTTCGCGCTCAAGGCGCCACCGGCGGTGCTGTACGACGCCGTGCGCTACCCGTGGGCCTCCAAGCACGACGCCGTCGTCGACACGATGCTCGCCAACGGCGAACTGCGGCCGGGCGCCGCGCTGTCGGGCAACATGTCCGCGTACGACCAGTGGCCGGGCTTCTTCACGCTCGACGCCGGGCTGGTGCGCGCCTTCGGCGTGGAGAGCGCCGCCGCGTACGCCAACTGGGCGCCGATCGTCCTCGGCCTGCTGATGATGCCCGTACTGGTCCTGATGTACCGCACCTTCTGCCAGGACTGGCGGCTGGTGTGGACCGCCGTGTGGATCTTCCAGCTCGCCAACTGGGTGGGCCAGGACTACTTCGCCCCGCAGGGCCTCGCGTACCTGCTGCACCTGACGGTCATCACCGTGGTGCTGCGGCACTTCGTGCGCCCCGGCTCCGCCGGACGGCTGCGCGACCGCTCCTTCCTCGACCCGGCCGCCGCCCCCGTGCCGCCGCCCACGGGAAACCGGCAGCGCGCGGTCTGCGTGGTGATCCTCGCCCCGCTGATCGCCGCCGTCAACGCCACGCACCAGCTCACCCCGGTGATGCTCTGCATCTGCCTGCTCGCGCTCAACCTCACCCGCCGCTACCGCAACTACGGGCTGCTGGCCGTCGCCGCGCTGCTGATGCTCACCTGGGACCTGACCATGGGGCGGCCGCTGTTCGTCGAGACGCTGTCCACCCTCAAGGAGTCGATCGGCGAACTGACGCAGAACTCCCGCGCCGGTTACGCGGGTCAGCTGACCGGCCCCGGACCCGAACTCGCCGGGACCGCCAACGTGCTGATGGTGCTCGCGGTCGCCGCGCTCGCCGGGGCGGCCCTCGTGCTGCGGCGCCGGCTGGTCCGCAGCGCGCTGCCGCTGCTGCTGGTCTCCGCCGCCCCGGTCCCGCTCTTCGCCGTCAACGACTACGGCGGCGAAATGCTGTTCCGCGTCTACCTGTTCGGCCTGCCCGGAGCGGCCTTCTTCGCCGCCGCCGCGCTCGTGCCCGCCGTCGCGGGCACCCACCGCGGCCGGACGAGGGCGGTGCGGCGCAGGGTCGCGGCCGTCGCCCTGCCGGCCGTTCTGCTGGTGCTGCTGGCCGGCTTCCTGCCGTCGTACTACGGCAAGGAGAAGATGTACTACACGCCTCCCGAGGAGACCGCACTGGTCACCCGCGCCCTCGACAACGCCCCCGACGGCTCGCTGATCCTCGCCACCAGCGGCTCCTTCCCCCGGGCGCTGCACCGGTACGACCGCCTCGAGCACTGGTTCTTCGCCGAGCAGGAACTGCCCGAGAACGAGAAGATGCTGGAGGACCCGGCCGGCTACCTCGCCGCCGGGATCCCCCCGGGGACCAGGACGTACGTCGTCCTCACCCGCACCCAGGACGTCTACACCGCCGGCGAGGGCCTGTTGCCGCCCGGCGGCTTCGAGACGCTGCGCACGGAACTCTCCGCCTCACCGCTCTTCCGGACCGTCGAAAGCCACCCCTACGGCGTCGTCCTGGAGTACCGCCCGGCCGCCCGAGCAACGACCACAAGGTGATCGAAGTGACGATGAAGGCCATTCCGTCCCGCCGGTCCGGTTCATGAACGCCACCGGCTCCGCGCACTCCACCGAACCCTCGGATCCCGCGGGCGCCGGGAACGCCGCCGGAACCGGTGGCCCCCGCGGCCCGAGGGCCGTCCGCGTCACCGGGACGCACCTCAGAGTCCTCGTCGGGGCCTCGGGCTGGCTCGCGCTGGCCGCCACCGCCGTACCCGGCCCCTCGCCGCTGCGCTGGATCCCGGTCCTGCTCTTCACCCTGTTCGGCCCGGGCAGCGCGGCACTGTGTCCGCAGCCGGACGGGCCGGCCCCCGGCGCCAGGCTGGAGGCCGTCGCGCTCGCCGCGCCGGTCAGCCTGTCGCTCGGCGTGCTCACCGCCACCTCGCTGTTCCTGGTGGAGGCCTTCTCGATGACCGCCTTCCTCGTCTCGCTCGCCGTCTTCACCACGGTCGCCGCGGCCCTGCCGGGACTTCCGCTGCCCGCCGCCCGGCGCGGCGCCGCGGAGCGCGCCGGGCGCGGGCCCTTTGACGGCGGTGAGGCATGACGGGAACGCACCGGCCGCGCGCGCCGCGCAAGCGGGCCGAACGGCGTGAGGTGAGGGACATGGGGCGCGCGAGGCGCGGTTACACGGCGGTCGTCCTGGTGACGGTCGCCGCGTTGCTCACCGGGCTCGGGCTCTGGGCCGGCGGTCCCGACGACACGGACTCCTCCGGCGGGGCCACACCCGGCAACGCGGCCTCCGGCGAGCTGCCCACCGGTCCCTGCGCCCCCACCGACACGCTGGTTCCGCCCTGCGGCGCCTGGTGGGGCGCCTATGTGCCGTACGCCGCGAACGGCTCGCTCAAGGACGCCGTGCTCGGCTTCGAGAAGAGGATCGGCCGCAAGCTCGACCTCGTGTACAACTACCACGACATGTCGGGCACCGAGCTCGACGGGCAGCTGCTCACCCCCGACGAGCAGGAGCTCGGCAGGGACAGGCTGCTCATGCTGGCCTGGGAGTCCACCGTCTGGACCGAGCCGCACCACGAGAACTGGACGGAGACCCAGCTCGGCTGGAAGAACATCGCCTCGGGCAAGTACGACGAGGAGATCATCGACCCGCAGATCCGGCGCCTCAAGGCCTACGGCAAACGCGTCTTCTTCTCCTTCGACCAGGAGACCGACGCCCGCATCAAGGAGGGCGCGGGCACCCCGGCGGAGTTCGTCGCGGCGTACCGCCACCTCCACGACCGGTTCCGTGAACTGGGTGCCGACAACGTCGTGTGGGTGTGGACCGTCTCCGGCTACCTCGGCAGCGCGAAGGAGATGAAGGCCCTCTACCCGGGGGACGAGTACGTCGACTGGATCGCCATGGACCAGTACAACTACTACGGCTGCCACGACACCACCGACTGGAAGGACTTCCTGCGCAGCCAGCGGCCCAGCTACACGTGGCTGCGGGAGAACGTCTCCGACACCAAACCGGTGATGCTCGCGGAGTTCGCCACCGCGCCCGACGCCGAGGACCCGTCGCGCCAGCGCGACTGGTACGCCCGGATCCCCGCCGACGTGAAGAAGCTCCCGGAGGTGAAGGCCCTGGTCCACTGGAACCGGCCGACCTCGGAGAGGGCGGAGTGCGATCTGACCGTCAACGACGGCCCGGCGCTCGAGGGCTACCGGGAGGCCGGGAAGAACGAGTACTTCCACCAGCCCGTGCCACCCCGCTGAGCGGTGCCCGGGGGCCGGGGTCCCCGGGCGGCTCAGCGGGCGGGCGGGCCGTTCCGTCCGCCGCGGCCCGCGCGCCACGGTGCCGGGACCGCCCGGCCCAGCAGCACGAGCCCGAGGAGCACGGCCAGCAGCGGCAGCGCGACCGGTGCGAGCGCCTCCCGGAACACCCAGCCGGCCACCGCGGCGACGTACAGGACGCCCCAGCGGCCCGGCCGCGTCAGCCACCGGTCCGCGTGTGCCAGCAGCAGCCACAGCGGTACGAGGCACAGCAGCTGGAACACCGAAGGGGCCCACCTCAGCAAGGGGCCGGGGCCGTCGAGTCCCACCGCCTCCGCGAGGAGACGTGCCGCGCCGGCGTACGAGACCCCGTCCACCGGTTCCGGCTGCCGTCCCGGGGCGGCGGGCGCGGTGTGCAGGGCGACCAGGACGGAGCCCAGCGCGGTGCCGGGGAGCCAGGGGGCCGGTCGCCCGTACAGCGTCACCGAGGCGACGAAGACGAGGAGTAGGAGTCCTCCCGCGGCCAGCGCGGGCAGCGGCAGGCCGTCCAGCAACTGACGTCCCGTCGGCTCGCCCCCGCCGGCGCCGTCGGACCAGGGGAGTCCGCGCACCGAGTACCAGTGGACGAAGGTCGCGAGGCCGAGCAGGGTCCAGAGGATCTGCCCGGTCCGTCGGCCGGGGTCGTCGTCGCCGGGCTCTCCGCCCCCGTCCGGCTTCCCGTCCTCGCCGGGTTTCCCGTCCGCTTCCGGCTGCTCGGTCCGGTCCGGCTTTCCGTCCTCCACCGGATCCTGGTCCCGGTCCGGATCCCGGTCCGGATCCTCGTCCTGGTCCGGCACCCCCCGCGCCCCCGGTGTCTCCTTCCGGGGAACTTTCTCCGCGGCGGACGACCGCTCCTCGCCGCCGGAGTCCGTCTCCCGCTCGTCCGTGGTCTGCGGCCGCACGATGAACGCCACCGTGTCCGCCTGGAGCGCCTCCCGCTCGTAACCGGGGCGGCCGATGAACAGCGTGACGGTGTCCTCGTCGTCCTCATCGTCCTCGTGGTCCTCTCCCGGTCCCCTGCGCTCGTACGCCGCCCGGCGCGCCCAGTTCGTGCCGTACCCGGCGGTGGCGTTCAGCCGGGCCCAGCGGGTGCCGTAGTCGGGGACGGCGGCGGACCGTCCCCCGCCCCCGCCGGTCCTGTCGCGCAGTGCCGCGCGCAGCCCGAACACCGAGACGACCGCGATCAGCGTCATGCTGATCAGCACGGCCCACCCCGCCCCCGCGATCCCCGCCGGAGTGAACAGCACGGCCGCGCTGCCCAGCACCAGCGCGCACATCGCGCCCTGCAGGACGGCGAGCACACCGGTGCGCCCCTGTACCCGCAGCACCCCGATGTACAGCTCCACGACCACCCGGGGCAGTGCCCCGAGCGCGAGCAGCCGCAGCACGGTCGAGCCGTGCTCGGCGTAGTCCGCGTCGAACGGCGTGAGGATCCAGGGCGCGAAGACGACCAGCACCGCGACCACCGGCACCAGCAGCAGCGTCATCCGGCGCAGCGCCCCGCGCACGCCCTCGGCGAGCTGACGCGGGTCGTGCGAGGCGTGGGCGGTGAGCGACGAGGCCATGTTGATGGCCATGAACTCCATCGTGCCGCCGACGGTGTACGCCACGTAGAAGTAGCCGTTCTCCGCCGCGCTGAAGCGGACCGCGACCATCACCGGCAGCAGATTGATCATCGCCAGGCTGAACAGGGCGCCGAGCGAGTCACCGGCCAGGAAGCGGCCCATGGACCGCAGGCCGGGCGGTTCCACGTCGTGGTCCGCGGCGGCCTGGCGCGGGATGAGCCGGCGGAAGATCAGCCAGCCGAGCGGCAGGGTGGAGAACGCGATGGCCACGGCCCAGGACACGAAGATGCCCAGCACCGGCAGCGCGCTCGCGAAGACGGCCAGCAGGATCAGTTTCCCGACGGAGAACACGGCGTTCCCGGCCGGCACCCACTCGGCCTTGCGCAGCCCCGTCAGCACGCCGTCCTGGAGGGTGAGCAGCGCCCACGCCACGCACGCCGCGACGAACAGCGCCCCGGCCAGTGGTGTGCCGAGGGGTGCGTAGGAGGCGCCCCACTGGTCGAGCGTGAGCAGGAAGACGCCCGCGGCCAGGGCCACGACCACCGAACTCGCCAGGTACACGCCCCACACCAGGCGTCCGGTCTCGCGGCCGGCCCGCGGTACGAAGCGGACCACGGCACCGATCATCGTGGTCGCGGTGATGCTGGCGAGCAGCCGCATCGCGGCGATCGCGGCGGAGCCCTGGCCGACGGCCTCCTCGGAGTAGTAGCGGGCGGCCACCAGCCAGAATCCCAGGCCGAGGACGGCGGACACGCCCGTGCTGAGCATCAGGAAGTAGGCGTTCTTGAACAGGGAGTCGGAGCCGGGCGTGTCCCCGGCGGGCCGGTCCCCGCCGTCGGCGCGCGCCGCGGCGGGCTCGTGCACCTGGGTGTCGGTCACGGTCCGGCCCCAGCCTCGTCGGCCGGTGCTCCCGGCTCGCGGGCCGGTGTCCCCGGCGCGTCGGCCGGTGTTCTCGGCCGTGTCAGGTCCTCCGGTGGTTCGGCCGGCCGGACACCGGACCGTTCCAGCACGTCGACGGCCTCCCTCGCCCGCAACGGGTCGACCGGCAGCGCGTGCCGCGCGAACCAGCGGGCCGCCTCCGGCGCGGGTGACGGGTCCGTGAAGTCCTTCCCCGCGTAGTCGTCGAGGGGCGGGTCGTAGAGATAACCGACGACGATCCCGCGCCGGGCCAGTGCCGCGATCGCCGCGTCCCGGTCCGCCACCAGCAGCGGCACCCGGAACAGCGGCTGTGCCCGGCCCCCCTCCCCCGGCCGGGCCCACCGGGTCGACAGCAGCAGTTCGGTGCCGTCCCGGCAGGCCCGGAGCACCTCGTCCAGCCGTCCGAGCCGGTGCCGGATCCGCCGCAGCCGCAGCGGTCCCGACCGCAGGCGGTAGGTGTGCATGTCGACGCGGACCCAGGGATCGTGCGCGGTCAGGTCCGGGGCCGCGCCGGCGGCCGCGGCCAGTGCCTCCGGACGCAGCGGCATCCTGATCCCGTCGCGCTCCGTCAGCCCCAGCAGTCCCAGCGCCGCCCAGGCGGCCCGTCGCAGTCCCAGCCCCCGTACGGCGGCCTCGGCGTACGGCCGTAAGAGATAAACGAGTTCGGACGCCGCCCTGGACGGGGTGAGCAGTTCGTCGCAGTCGGCCCGCATCGCGTCGGCCAGACCCGGGTCGGCGAGCGAGAGCATGCCGCCGGCCTGAGCGCCGGCGTGTTTGGAAAGGCTGAAAACGGAGGCTTCCCCCCAGGCCCCGACCGGCCGCCCGCCGACCGTGCTGCCGATGGCGTGCGCCCCGTCCTCCAGCAGCGGGATGCCCGACGCGTCGCAGCGCGCCCGCAGTTCCGGCGCCGGGTCCGGATTGCCGTACAGGTTCGTGGTCAGTACGGCGGACAGCGAGCCCCACGTCTCCTCGGGCACGGCGTCGACGTCGATGGTCCCGTCGAACGGGTTCAACGGCGCCTGCACCGGCCGCAGTCCCGCCGCCAGCACCACGAAGAAGATGACGTCGTCGTTGACCGGCGACATCAGCACCCTGCCGCCGGGCGGGCACCAGTGGCGCAACGCCACGAACAGCCCGAATCTGCACGACGGCACGTACACGCATTCCCGGCCGAGCCGGCCGCGCATGGTCTCTTCCAGCCGTTTCGACTGCGATCCCCGGCGCGCCGAGCGCGGTCCGGCCTCCCCAATGGCCATCCGCCCCCCAGTGTGCCTTCGGAAACGCCCCCTCCCCGAGGCCTTCCGGCACCTGCCCAGAGTCACCCCGTTCGCACCGCTCCGTCAAGATTGCCTCCCGTTCTGTGGATAACTTCCGGTACGCAAGAGGAAGCGGGGGGCGCCACCACATCGGCTCTGCCCAAGACCGCCGTCCCACCCGTAACGTGTGGCACGGCCACGGACACGTGGAGCACCGCGCACACGAAAGCGAGGCAGCACCCGATGCCCCCCTTCGATGTCCCCGAGGGCGATCCCTTCGGCCCGCACAACCTGCCGTACGGCGTCTTCTCGCCCCCCGGTTCGTCGGAGCGGACCGTGGGCGTCCGGCTCGGCGACCACGTCCTCGACGCCGGTGCGGCGGCGCACGCCCTGGGCTCGCCGTACGCCTCCCTGCTCGCCCGGCCGACCCTCAACCCCCTGCTGGCGGCGGGCCGTACGGCCTGGTCGGACGTGCGGCGGGCGCTCACGGCGTGGGTGACCGTCCCGGCGCACCGGGAGACCGTCGAGCCGCTGTTCCACCCGCTGTCCGAGGTGACCCCGCACCTCCCCTTCGATGTCGCGGACTACGTCGACTTCTACGCCTCCGAGAACCACGCCCGGAACGTCGGCCGGATCTTCCGCCCCGACGCCGCCGACTCCCTGACGCCGAACTGGAAGCACCTGCCGATCGGTTACCACGGCCGTTCCGGCACGGTCGTGGCGTCCGGCACCGACGTCGTGCGCCCCTCCGGCCAGCGCAAGGGGCCCGCGGACGCCGCCCCGGTCTTCGGGCCGTCCGTCCGGCTGGACATCGAGGCCGAGGTCGGCTTCGTGGTCGGCGTGCCGTCCGAGCCGGGCCGGCCGGTGCCGCTCGGCGACTTCCGCGACCACGTCTTCGGCCTCTGCCTCCTCAACGACTGGTCCGCCCGCGACGTCCAGGCCTGGGAGTACGTCCCCCTCGGCCCGTTCCTCGGCAAGTCCTTCGCCACCTCGGTGTCGGCCTGGATCACCCCGTTGGACGCCCTGGAGGAGGCCCGCGTCGCACCGCCGGAGCGCACGCACGAACTGCTGCCGTACCTGGACGACGCGAACGAGGAACCCGGCGGTTACGACCTGCGGATCACCGTCACCGTCAACGGCCACCCGGTCTCCGAACCCCCCTTCTCCACCATGTACTGGACGGCCGCCCAGCAGCTCGCCCACATGACCGTCAACGGCGCCCGTCTGCGCACCGGCGACCTGTACGGCTCCGGCACGGTGAGCGGCCCCGCCGAGCGGGAACGCGGCTCGCTCCTCGAACTGACCTGGAACGGCCGTGACCCCCTCGAACTCCCCGACGGCAAGCGGACGTTCCTGGAGGACGGGGACGTGGTGACGCTGTCGGCCTGGGCGCCGGGCCCGGACGGCGTCCGCGTGGGCCTCGGCGAGGTCACGGGACGGGTGGTCCCCGCGGTCTGACCCGTCCGGCCCTCACCGATCTCCGCCGCCCCCTGACTCACACCGCCCTTCGCCGTCATACTTGGCATCGGGCGGTGTGCGCGTTCATGCCGCGCGCCCCCGTACTTCCCGCACGCCCCCAGCACGACCCGAAGCCGCCCTCTTCCGACAGGATCCGGAGCCCGTGGCATGACCGTCTGCCTGCTCCTGCTGAGCGTCGTCGCCGTGACGGCCGCCGTGCCCGTCCCCCGGGCGCTGACCCGGGCGAAGTGGCCGGAACGGGAACCGGTGGTCGCCCTGTGGGTGTGGCAGTGCCTGGTCGCCACCGTCCTGCTGTGCTGCGTCACGGCGCTCGCCCTGGGCGCCGCCGCCGTCTTCGGCACCGTCCGCGCCCAGCTCTTCGCCCCGGCCCCGCCCGCGGTCACCGCCGCGTACGACCTGTCCGCCGCCTCGCCCTGGACCATCGCCCTCACCGTGCTGCTGGCGTCCGGGGCGGCCTGGACGACGGCCATGCTCGGGCGGGAGCTGGTCGAGGCCCGCCGCCGGCGCGCCCGCTCCCGGGCCCATCTGCGGGAACGCGCCCCCGACCTGCCCGCCGGACTCCCCGAGGCCCGCGGTCCCCTGCTGGTACTGGAGGACGACTACCCCGACGCCTGGTGGATGCCGGGCAGTCCGCCCCAGCTCATCGTCACCACCGGCGCCCTGCAACGCCTCACCGACCACCAGCTCGACGCCGTCCTCACCCACGAGCGGGGCCACGCCCGCGCCCGCCACGACTGGCTGCTGCACCTCTCCACCGCCCTCGCCACCGGTTTCCCCCACGTCCCGCTGTTCGCGCACTTCTGCGACCAGACCCACCGCCTGGTCGAACTGTCCGCCGACGACACCGCCTCCCGCCGCTGCGGCCACCTGACCACGGCCCTGGCGCTGATCGAGCTCAACCAGCACCGGGGCGTGCTGTCCTGCGCCTCCAGCCACCGCCTCCTCGGCGAACGCGTCGACCGCCTCCTGGAACCCCCGCCCCGCCTCGGCCGCCGCCACCGCGCCCTGACGACGGCCGCGGCGGCACTGGTGCCGCTGGTCCCCCTGCTGATCACCTTCGCACCGGGTCTGACGGCTCTGCCGTAGCCGTCATGCCCCGGCCGGCCGAGGGCGGGAAGAAGGCCGCAGCCCGGCACCCGCGGGGTGCCTCCCCCACGAGCGGAGGGGACCGCCATCGCCCCAGGGGCACCTCCCAGGCCTTGAGGCGCTGGGGAAGGCACGACCCGCCCGCAGCCGCGTGACGGCCGCCTACGTCCAGTCGGGCTCCGGCTCCTCCTCGGGCCAGTCGTCCGGGCCGCCGGGGTCCTCGGACCCGGCGCCGGCGTCCCCCGGAGCGGTCAGCCCCGCCAGCACGGCCACCACGCCCTCCCCGTACGTCGCCAGCTTCTTCTCCCCCACGCCGCTGATCCCGCCGAGTTCACCCACCGACGTCGGCCACACCGTGGCGATCTCCCGCAGCGTGGCGTCGTGGAAGATGACGTACGCCGGAACGCCCTGCTCCCGGGCCTGCTCGGCCCGCCAGGCCCGCAGCGCCTCGAACGCGGGCTGGAGCTCTTCGGGCAGCTCGGCCGCGGCGGCCTTGGCCTTGCGCTCGCCCCGCCCCGAACCCGACCCGCCCGACCGGGAGGTCGTCGGCTTCTTCGGCTCCTTGCGCAGCGGCACCTCCCGCTCCCGCCGCAGCACCGCCCCGCTCGCCTCGGTCAGCACCAGCGTGCCGTACTCCCCCTCGACGGCGAGCAGCCCCTGGGCGAGCAACTGCCGCACCACGCCCCGCCATTCCGCCTCGGTCAGCTCCTCGCCGATGCCGAACACGGAGAGCTGGTCGTGGTCGAACTGGATGACCTTGGCCGTGCGCCGCCCCAGCAGGATGTCGACGATCTGCACCGCGCCGAACTTCTGCCCGCGCTCCCGCTGCAGCCGCACCACCGTGGACAGCACCTTCTGCGCCGCGACGGTCCCGTCCCAGGTCTCCGGCGGGGTGAGGCAGGTGTCGCAGTTGCCGCAGCCCGCCGGGTCGGGTTCCTGGCCGAAGTAGGCGAGGAGCTGGCCGCGCCGGCACTGCGCGGTCTCGCAGAGGGAGAGCATCGCGTCCAGGTGCTGGTTCGCCCGCCGCCGGAAGGACTCGTCGCCCTCACCGGACTGGATCAGCTTGCGCTGCTGTACGACGTCGTTGAGCCCGTACGCCATCCAGGCCGTGGACGGCAGCCCGTCGCGCCCCGCGCGGCCCGTCTCCTGGTAGTAGCCCTCGACGGACTTGGGCAGGTCGAGGTGGGCGACGAACCGGACGTCCGGCTTGTCGATGCCCATGCCGAACGCGATGGTCGCCACCACGACCAGGCCCTCCTCGCGCAGGAACCGCGCCTGGTGCGCGGCGCGCGTCCCCGCGTCGAGGCCCGCGTGGTACGGCACCGCCTCGACGCCGTTGCGGGAGAGGAACTCGGCGGTCTTCTCCACCGAGTTGCGCGACAGGCAGTAGACGATGCCCGCGTCCCCGGCGTGCTCCGCGCGCAGGAAGCCCAGCAGCTGCTTCTTGGGGTCGGCCTTGGGCACGATCCGGTACTGGATGTTGGGCCGGTCGAAGCTCGCCACGAAGTGGCGGGCGTCCGGCATGCCGAGCCGCTCGGTGATCTCCCGGTGCGTGGCGTGCGTGGCCGTCGCCGTGAGCGCGATGCGGGGCACGTCCGGCCACCGCTCGCCGAGCAGCGACAGCGTGAGGTAGTCCGGCCGGAAGTCGTGCCCCCACTGGGACACGCAGTGCGCCTCGTCGATCGCGAAGACGGAGATCTTGCCGCGTGAGAGCAGGTTCAGGGTGCTGTCCAGCCGCAGCCGCTCCGGGGCGAGGTACAGCAGGTCCAGCTCGCCGGCGAGGAACTCCGCCTCGACGACGCGCCGCTCGTCGAAGTCCTGCGTGGAGTTCATGAACCCGGCCCGCACGCCCAGCGCCCGCAGCGCGTCCACCTGGTCCTGCATCAGCGCGATGAGCGGGGAGACGACGATTCCCGTACCCGGTCTGACCAGGGCCGGAATCTGGTAGCAGAGCGACTTTCCGCCACCGGTCGGCATGAGCACGACGGCGTCGCCGCCCGTGATCACGTGCTCGATGACCGCTTCCTGCTCACCGCGGAAGGCGTCGTACCCGAACACCCGGTGCAGCGTGGCCAGCGCCTCGCTCTCCGTCACTGTCATCCCGTCACTACCGCCCGTCACCGTGCCCCCCGTGAGCCGTCCCTCAACCACTGCCCCCACGATAGGGGTCCGCACCGACAGCCCCCGGAGTTATCCACAGCCCCGTCCGTACGACGACGGCGGCCCGGCTCCCCGAAGGGTGCCGGGCCGCCGTCGACGCGCCGGTGCGGGCCGGGTCAGCGCACGAACACTCCCGCGTCCCCCGCCAGCTCCAGGAAGTACTGGGGTGCGACGCCCAGGACCACCGTGACGGCCACGCCGACCGCGATCGCCGTCATCGTCAGCGGTGACGGCACCGCGACGGTCGGGCCCTCGGGGCGCGGCTCGCTGAAGAACATCAGGACGATCACGCGGATGTAGAAGAACGCCGCGATGGCCGACGAGATCACACCGACCACGACCAGCGGGGCCGCCCCGCCCTCCGCCGCCGCCTTGAACACGGCGAATTTCCCGGAGAAGCCGGAGGTCAGCGGGATGCCCGCGAAGGCCAGCAGGAACACCGCGAACACCGCCGCCACCAGCGGGGAGCGCCGGCCGAGCCCCGCCCACTTCGACAGGTGCGTCGCCTCGCCGCCGGCGTCCCGAACCAGCGTGACCACCGCGAACGCGCCGATCGTCACGAACGAGTACGCCGCCAGGTAGAAGAGGACGGACGAGATGCCCGACGGCGTGGTCGCGATGACACCCGCGAGGATGAAGCCCGCGTGCGCGATCGACGAGTACGCCAGCAGCCGCTTGATGTCGGTCTGGGTGATCGCCACGATCGCACCGGCCAGCATGGTGACGATGGCGACGGCCCACATGACCGGCCGCCAGTCCCAGCGCAGGCCCGGCAGCACGACGTACAGGATCCGCAGCAGCGCGCCGAACGCCGCCACCTTGGTCGCCGCCGCCATGAAGCCGGTCACCGGCGTGGGGGCGCCCTGGTACACGTCGGGCGTCCACATGTGGAAGGGCACGGCGCCGACCTTGAACAGCAGGCCCATGACCAGCAGCGCGGTGCCGACCAGCAGCAGCGCGTCGTTGCCCATGGTGTCGGCGAGCGCCGGGGTGACGTCCTGGACCGTGCCGTCGACGACCTGCGCGATCGTGGCGTACGACATCGAGCCCGAGTAGCCGTACAGCAGGGCGATGCCGAACAGCGTGAACGCGGAGGCGAACGCGCCGAGCAGGAAGTACTTGACCGCCGCCTCCTGCGACATCAGCCGCTTGCGGCGGGCCAGCGCGCACAGCAGGTACAGCGGGAGGGAGAGCACCTCGAGCGCCACGAACAGCGTCAGCAGGTCGTTGGCCGCGGGGAAGACCAGCATGCCGGCGACCGCGAAGAGCAGCAGCGGGAACACCTCGGTGGTGGTGAACCCGGCCCTGACCGCCTGCTTCTCGCTGTCGCTGCCCGGTACGGACGCGGCCTGCGCGGCGAAGGAGTCCACCCGGTTGCCGTGCGCCTCCGGGTCGAGCCGGCGCTCGGCGAAGGTGAACAGGCCGACCAGGGCCGTCAGCAGGATCGTGCCCTGGAGGAACAGGGCCGGCCCGTCGACGGCGACGGCGCCCATCGCCGCGATGCCCGCCTTGGTCGTGCCGTAGCCGTCCGCGGCGAGCGCCACGACCGCGGCGAACGCGGCGACGAGCGCGACCACGGAGACGAACATCTGCGCGTAGTAACGCGACTTGCGCGGGACGAACGCCTCGACCAGCACCCCGAGGACCGCCGCGCCGACGATGATCAGGGTGGGCGCGAGCTGCCCGTATTCGATCTTCGGCGCGTCGATCTTCGAGATCGGGTCGGCCGCCGTTGTCCACAGGCTGTGGACGGCTGTTGCGCTCACTTGGCCGCCTCCACCTCGGGCCGGGGGTCCTGCTTCTGTACGTCGGACATGGTGTGCTTCACCGCCGGGTTCACGACGTCCGTGAGGGGCTTCGGGTAGACGCCCAGGAAGACCAGCAGCACGACCAGCGGCGCCACCACCGCGATCTCCCGCACCCGCAGGTCGGGCATGGCGGAGACCTCGGGCCTCACCGGGCCGGTCATCGTCCGCTGGTACAGGACGAGGGTGTAGAGCGCGGCGAGGACGATGCCGAGGGTGGCGACGATGCCGATCACCGGATAGCGCGTGAACGTGCCGACCAGGACCAGGAACTCACTGACGAAGGGCGCGAGCCCCGGCAGCGAGAGCGTCGCGAGCCCGCCGATCAGGAAGGTGCCGGCGAGCACCGGGGCGACCTTCTGCACACCGCCGAAGTCGGCGATGAGCCGGGAGCCGCGCCGCGAGATCAGGAATCCGGCGATCAGCATCAGCACGGCGGTCGAGATGCCGTGGTTGACCATGTAGAGCGTCGCCCCGGACTGGCCCTGGCTGGTCATCGCGAAGATGCCCATGATGATGAAGCCGAAGTGCGAGATCGACGCGTACGCGATCAGCCGCTTGATGTCGCGCTGGCCGACCGCGAGCAGCGCCCCGTAGATGATGCTGACGACCGCCAGCACGAGGACGACCGGCGTCGCCCACTCGCTGGCCTCCGGGAACAGCCCGAGGCAGAAGCGGAGCATCGCGAAGGTGCCCACCTTGTCGACGACCGCCGTGATCAGCACGGCCACCGGGGCGGTGGACTCCTGCATGGCGTTGGGCAGCCAGGTGTGCAGCGGCCACAGCGGCGCCTTCACCGCGAAGGCGAAGAAGAAGCCGAGGAACAGCCAGCGCTCGGTGCTGGTCGCCATGTCCAGCTCGCCGCTCGCCCGGGCCTCGGCGATCTCGGTGAGGGAGAAGTTCCCGGCGACCACGTACAGCCCGATCACCGCGGCCAGCATGATCAGTCCGCCGGCCAGGTTGTAGAGGAGGAACTTCACCGCCGCGTACGACCGTTGCGTCGCCGCCGTCTCCTCGCCGTGCTCGTGGGCGCGGTCCCCGAAGCCTCCGATGAGGAAGTACAGCGGGATCAGCATGGCTTCGAAGAAGATGTAGAAGAGGAAGACGTCGGTGGCCTCGAAGGAGAGGATCACCATCGCCTCGACGGCCAGGATCAGGGCGAAGAAGCCCTGCGTCGGCCGCCACCTCCTGCTACCGGTCTCCAGCGGGTCGGCGTCGTGCCAGCCCGCGAGGACGATGAAGGGGATCAGCAGGGCGGTCAGCGCGATCAGCGCCACCGCGATGCCGTCCACGCCCAGTTCGTACCGCACGCCGAAGTCCGCGATCCAGGCGTGGGACTCGGTGAGCTGGTAGCGGTCGCCGTCCGGGTCGAACCGGACCAGGACGGTGATCGCCAGGACGAGTGTGGCGAGCGAGAACAGCAGGGCCAGCCACTTGGCGGCCGTGCGCTTCGCGGCCGGTACGGCGGCCGTGGCGATCGCCCCGATGGCCGGGAGCGCCGCCGTCGCTGTCAGCAGAGGAAAGGACATCGGTATCAGACCGCCCTCATCAGCAGGGTCGCGGCGACCAGGACCGCCGCTCCCCCGAACATCGAGACCGCGTAGGACCGCGCGAAGCCGTTCTGCAGCCTGCGCATCCGCCCGGACAGGCCGCCCATGGAGGCCGCCGTGCCGTTGACGACCCCGTCGACCAGGGTGTGGTCGACGTAGACCAGGGAGCGGGTGAGGTGCTCACCGCCGCGGACCAGGACCACGTGGTTGAAGTCGTCCTGGAGCAGGTCGCGCCGGGCGGCCCGGGTGAGCAGCGACCCGCGCGGGGCGACGGCCGGCACCGGACGGCGCCCGTACTGGGCCCAGGCGATCGCCACGCCGATGACCATCACCGCGACCGTGGAGGCGGTCACCGTCATCGCGCTGATCGGCGCGTGACCGTGGTCGTGGCCGGTGACGGGCTCCAGCCAGTGCATGAAGCGGTCGCCGATGCTGAAGAAGGCACCGCCCGCGACCGACCCGACGGCCAGCACGATCATCGGGATCGTCATGACCTTCGGGGACTCGTGCGGGTGCGGGGGCTCGTACGCGCCGCGCGTCTCGGCGGCGGGCTCCACGTCGGGCTCGGCCGGGGACGGCGTCGGCGCGTTGCGCCAGCGCTCCTCGCCGAAGAACGTCATCAGCATCACGCGCGTCATGTAGTACGCGGTGATGGCCGCGCCCAGCAGGGCGCAGGCGCCGAGGATCCAGCCCTCGGTGCCGCCCTTGGCGAACGCGGACTCGATGATCTTGTCCTTGGAGAAGAAGCCGGACAGGCCCGGGAAGCCGATGATCGCGAGGTAGCCGAGGCCGAAGGTGACGAACGTGACCGGCATGTACTTCCGCAGGCCGCCGTAGCGGCGCATGTCGACCTCGTCGTTCATGCCGTGCATCACCGAACCGGCGCCGAGGAACAGGCCGGCCTTGAAGAAGCCGTGCGTCACCAGGTGCATGATCGCGAAGACGTAGCCGATGGGGCCGAGGCCGGCGGCGAGCACCATGTAGCCGATCTGCGACATGGTCGAGCCGGCCAGCGCCTTCTTGATGTCGTCCTTCGCGCAACCGACGATCGCACCGAACAGCAGCGTGACCGCGCCGACGATGGTGACGACCAGTTGGGCGTCCGGGGCGCCGTTGAAGACGGCCGCGGAGCGGACGATCAGGTAGACGCCCGCCGTCACCATGGTCGCGGCGTGGATCAGGGCCGAGACGGGGGTCGGGCCCTCCATCGCGTCCCCGAGCCAGGACTGCAGCGGCACCTGGGCGGACTTGCCGCACGCGGCGAGCAGCAGCATCAGCGCGATCGCGGTGAGCTTGCCCTCACCGGCCTGCCCGGCGAGACCGGGCTCCTCCAGGGTGCCGAGCACCGGCCCGAAGGCGAAGGTGCCGAACCACAGGAACATCAGCATGATCGCGATGGACAGGCCCATGTCGCCGACGCGGTTGACCAGGAAGGCCTTCTTCGCCGCCGTCGCCGCGCTGGGCTTGTGCTGCCAGAAGCCGATCAGCAGGTAGGAGGCGAGACCGACGCCCTCCCAGCCGACGTACAGCAGCAGGTAGTTGTCGGCGAGGACGAGGATCAGCATCGCCGCGAGGAACAGGTTCAGATAGCCGAAGAAGCGGCGGCGCCGCTCGTCGTGCTCCATGTACCCGATGGAGTACAGGTGGATCAGCGAGCCGACGCCGGTGATCAGCAGGACGAACGTCATCGACAGCTGGTCGAGCCGGAAGGCGACGTCGGCCTGGAAGCCCTCCACCGGGATCCAGCTGAACAGGTGCTGCGTAATGGTGCGTTCCTCGGCGCCCTTGCCGAGCAGGTCGATGAACAGCACCAGGCCGAGCGCGAAGGAGACGGCCGCGAGCAGCGTGCCGATCCAGTGGCCGACGGCGTCCAGCCGGCGTCCGCCGCACAGCAGGACCGCCGCTCCGAGCAGGGGCGCCGCCACCAGCAGCGCAATCAGGTTCTCCACGATTCAGCAGCCCCTCACAGCTTCATCAGGCTGGCGTCGTCGACCGAGGCCGAGTGGCGGGAACGGAACAGGGACACGATGATCGCCAGCCCGACCACGACCTCCGCGGCGGCGACGACCATCGTGAAGAACGCGATGACCTGGCCGTCGAGGTTGCCGTGCATCCGGGAGAAGGCGACGAACGCGAGGTTGCAGGCGTTGAGCATGAGCTCGACGCACATGAACACGACGATCGCGTTGCGCCTGATCAGTACGCCGGTGGCGCCGATCGTGAACAGCAGCGCGGCCAGGTACAGGTAGTTCACGGGGTTCACTTCGACGCCTCCTCGGCCCGCTTGAAGGTCGGCGCGTCGATCGCGGTGCGCTCCAGGCGCTCCTCGGCGCGCCGCTCCATCGCCCGCAGGTCGTTGATCGCCTCCTGCGACACGTCACGGATCTGGCCGCGCTCCCGCAGCGTCTTGCTGACGGTGAGCTCCGACGGGGTGCCGTCGGGCAGCAGGCCCGCGATGTCCACCGCGTTGTGCCGGGCGTACACACCGGGTGCCGGCAGCGGCGGCAGGTACGTGCCCTCGCGGACGCGCCGCTCGGCCAGCTCCCGCTGCGTCTTCGCACGCTCGGTGCGCTCGCGGTGGGTGAGCACCATGGCGCCGACGGCGGCCGTGATGAGCAGGGCGCCGGTGATCTCGAAGGCGAAGACGTACTTGGTGAAGAGGAGGGCCGCCAGGCCCTCCACGTTGCCGCCCGCGTTCGCCTCGCCGATGCCGTCGAACTCGCTGAGCGAGGCGTTCCCGATCCCGCCGACCAGCAGGACGCCGAAGCCGAGCCCGCACAGCAGGGCCAGCCAGCGCTGGCCCTTGATGGTCTCCTTCAGGGAGTCCGCCGCGGTGACGCCGACCAGCATCACCACGAACAGGAACAGCATCATGATCGCGCCGGTGTAGACGACGATCTGCACGACACCCAGGAAATAGGCGCCGTTGGCCAGGTAGAACACCGCCAGGATGATCATGGTGCCGGCGAGGCAGAGCGCGCTGTGCACGGCCCGCTTCATGAAGACGGTGCACAGGGCGCCGATCACGGCGACCGTGCCGAGGATCCAGAACTGGACGGCCTCTCCGGTGGAGGTGCCCGCGGAGAGGGTCACCGCGTCGGCGAGCTGCCCGGTCATCGCCCGATCACCTTCTCCGACGCCGGTTCCTCCGGGCCGAAGGTCGAGGCGGCCTCCTGGACCACCTCGCCCTTGGAGTGCGCCACCTGCCGCTCCGTACCGGGCGCCGCCTCGGTCACCAGACCCCGGTAGTAGTCCTGTTCGTCGGTGCCCGGGTACATGGCGTGCGGCGAGTCGACCATGCCCTCCTCCAGACCGGCGAGCAGCTGCTCCTTGGTGTAGATGAGGTTGGCGCGACTGGAGTCCGCCAGCTCGAACTCGTTGGTCATCGTCAGCGCCCGCGTGGGGCACGCCTCGATGCACAGCCCGCACAGGATGCAGCGGGCGTAGTTGATCTGGTAGACGCGGCCGTACCGCTCGCCGGGCGAGTAGCGCTCCTCGTCGGTGTTGTCCGCGCCCTCGACGTAGATCGCGTCGGCGGGACAGGCCCAGGCGCACAGCTCGCAGCCGACGCACTTCTCCAGGCCGTCCGGATGGCGGTTGAGCTGGTGCCGTCCGTGGAAACGCGGAGCGGTGGTCTTCCGCTGCTCCGGGTACTGCTCGGTCAGCCGCTTCTTGAACATGGCCTTGAAGGTCACGCCGAAGCCGGCCACGGGGTTCAGGAAACCGGGCTCGGTCCCCTTGGGCTCCTCAGCCATCGGACGCCTCCTTTCCATCCGCGGATCCGACCGGAGATCCGTCACTGTGAGTATCGGGGGCACCACTGACAATCAGCTCCCGCTCCCGGCGCGAGCGGCGTCGCGGCACCGGCGGCATCTCCTGTCCCGGCAGCGGCGGTACGGGGAATCCGCCGCCCATCGGGTCGAAGGCGGGCGGACCCTCGGCGGGCTGCCCGGCCTCCTTCCCCTTGCCGCGGAACAGGTCGGCGACGAAGGACAGCAGCAGGAGGGCGAGGACGGCACCGCCGATGTAGAGGGCGATGTCGGCGAAGTCGTAGTTCTCGTTCCGCAGCGCCCGCACGGTGGCGACGAGCATCAGCCACACCAGGGAGACCGGGATGAGGACCTTCCAGCCGAGCTTCATCAGCTGGTCGTAACGCACGCGCGGGAGCGTGCCGCGCAGCCACACGAAGCCGAACAGCAGCGAGAGGAGCTTGCCGGTGAACCAGAGCATCGGCCACCAGCCGTGGTTCGCGCCCTCCCAGAAGGTGCTGATCGGCCACGGGGCCCGCCAGCCGCCCAGGAAGAGGGTCACGGCGACGGCCGAGACGGTCACCATGTTGATGTACTCGGCGAGCATGAACATCGCGAACTTGATCGACGAGTACTCGGTGTTGAAGCCGCCGACCAGGTCGCCCTCGGACTCCGGCATGTCGAACGGGGCGCGGTTGGTCTCGCCGACCATCGTCACGATGTAGATGAGGAAGGAGACCGGCAGCAGCAGGACGTACCAGCGGTCGGTCTGCGCCCCGACGATCGTCGACGTCGACATCGACCCCGAGTACAGGAACACGGAGGCGAACGCGGCGCCCATGGCGATCTCGTACGAGATCATCTGCGCGCAGGAGCGCAGGCCGCCCAGGAGCGGATAGGTGGAGCCGGAGCTCCAGCCCGCCAGGACGATGCCGTAGATGCCGACCGAGGCGACCGCGAGGATGTACAGCATCGCGATCGGCAGGTCGGTGAGCTGCATGGTGGTGCGCTGGCCGAAGATCGAGACCTCGTTGCCGGCCGGGCCGAAGGGGATCACCGCGAACGCCATGAAGGCCGGGACGGCCGCGACGATCGGCGCGAGGACGTAGACGGCCTTGTCCGCGCGCTTGACGACGACGTCTTCCTTGAGCATCAGCTTCACGCCGTCGGCGAGCGACTGGAGCATGCCCCAGGGGCCGTGCCGGTTGGGGCCGATGCGCAGCTGCATCCAGGCGACGACCTTGCGCTCCATGACGATGGAGATCAGCACGGTCACCATCAGGAAGGCGAAGCAGAACACCGCCTTGAGGACGATCAGCCACCAGGGATCGCGGCCGAACATCGAGAGGTCTTCAGCGGCGAGGTACGGACTCATGCCTCCACCTCCTCGGGGGCCCCGTCGGCGAGGGTCGCCGGGCCGATACGGACGAGTGAACCGGGCAGGGCCCCGGTGCCGGAGGCGACGCCGCCGCCGACAGAGTTCAGCGGAAGCCACACCACGCGGTCGGGCATCTCGGTGACGGCCAGGGGCAGTTCGACCGTCCCCCCGGTGCCGGTCACCGCGAGCAGGTCGCCGTCCTTGACGCCGGCCTCGGCCGCGGTGGCGGCCGACACGCGCGCGCGGGCGGCGTGCCGGGTGCCGGCGAGCGCCTCGTCGCCCCGTTGCAGGACGCCCTCGTCGAGCAGCAGCCGGTGCCCGGCGAGCACGGCCTCCCCGGCGGCCGGCCGGGGCAGCGCGCCCGCGGTCTCCAGCGGGTCGGTGGCCCGGGGGCCGTCCCAGGCGCCGAGCCGGTCGAGCTCCGCGCGGATGGTGCGCAGGTCCGGCAGTCCCAGGTGGACGTCCATGGCGTCGGCCAGCATCTGCAGCACGCGCGCGTCGGTGGGCGCGACCCGCCGGGTCATCTGGTCGGGCTTGAGCGCCGCCTCGAACATGCGGGCCCTGCCCTCCCAGTTGAGGAAGGTGCCGGCCTTCTCCGCGACCGCGGCGACCGGCAGGACGACGTCGGCGAGTGCGGTGACCTCGCCGGGCCGCAGCTCCAGCGACACCACGAACCCGGCCTCGGCGAGCGCGGCACGCGCGCGTGCCGGGTCGGGCAGGTCGGCGACCTCCACGCCCGCGACCAGCAGCGCCTGGAGCTCACCGCGGGCCGCCGCCTCGACGATCTGTCCGGTGTCGCGGCCGTAGCGGTGCGGCAGTTCGGCCACACCCCACGCGGCGGCGATCTCCTCGCGTGCGCGCGGGTCGGTCGACGGGCGGCCGCCGGGCAGCAGCGCCGGCAGCGCCCCCGCCTCCAGCGCGCCCCGCTCCCCGGCCCGGCGCGGGATCCACACCAGCCGGGCCCCGGTGGCGGCGGCGAACCGGACGGCGGCGGTCAGGCCGCCCCGTACGGCCGCCAGCCGCTCGCCGACGACGATGACCGCGCCCTCGCCCCGCAGCGCCTCGGCGGCCCTGGCCCCGTCGCCCTCCAGGCCGACGCCGCCGGCCAGGGCGTCCAGCCACTCGGTCTCGGTGCCGGGAGCCGCCGGCAGCAGCGTGCCGCCGGCCTTCTCCAGCCCGCGCGTGGCGTGCGTGGCCAGGGTGAAGGTCTTCTGCCCGTGCTTGCGCCAGGCCTTGCGCAGCCGCAGGAAGACGCCGGGCGCCTCCTCCTCGGACTCGAACCCGACCAGCAGGACCGCGGGCGCCTTCTCCAGGTGCGTGTACGTGACGCCCGTGCCGTCGAGGTCACGGCCGCGGCCCGCCACCCGCGCGGCGAGGAAGTCGGCCTCCTCGGCGCTGTGCACGCGCGCGCGGAAGTCGATGTCGTTGGTGGCGAGCGCCACCCGCGCGAACTTGCTGTACGCGTAGGCGTCCTCGACGGTGAGCCGGCCGCCCGTCAGGACACCGGTGCGGCCGCGCGAGGCCAGCAGTCCCTGCGCCGCGATCCGCAGCGCGTCCGGCCAGGACGCCGGCTCCAGCTCACCCTCCGGGTTGCGTACCAGCGGCGTGTCGAGACGGCCCGGCATCTGCGCGTACCGGAACGCGAAGCGCCCCTTGTCGCAGATCCACTCCTCGTTGACCTCGGGGTCGTGCGCGGCGAGCCGCCGCATCACCTTGCCGCGCCGGTGGTCGGTGCGGGTGGCGCAGCCGCCGGAGCAGTGCTCGCACACCGACGGCGACGAGATCAGGTCGAAGGGGCGGGAGCGGAACCGGTACGCCGCCGAGGTGAGCGCGCCGACCGGGCAGATCTGGATGGTGTTGCCGGAGAAGTACGACTCGAAGGGGTCGCCCTCGCCGGTGCCGACCTGCTGGAGCGCGCCCCGCTCGATCAGCTCGATCATCGGGTCGCCGGCGACCTGGTTGGAGAACCGGGTGCAGCGGGCGCACAGCACGCACCGTTCGCGGTCGAGCAGCACCTGGGTGGAGACCGGGACGGGCTTCTCGTAGGTGCGCTTCCTGCCCTCGAAGCGGGACTCGGCGTTGCCGTGCGACATCGCCTGGTTCTGCAGCGGGCACTCGCCGCCCTTGTCGCAGACCGGGCAGTCCAGCGGGTGGTTGATGAGCAGCAGCTCCATCACACCCTTCTGGGCCTTCTCCGCGACCGGCGAGGAGAGCTGCGTCTTCACCACCATCCCGTCGGTGCAGGTGATGGTGCAGGACGCCATGGGCTTGCGCTGGCCCTCGACCTCGACGATGCACTGCCGGCAGGCGCCGGCCGGGTCGAGGAGCGGGTGGTCGCAGAACCGGGGGATCTCGATGCCGAGCTGCTCGGCGGCCCGGATGACCAGGGTGCCCTTGGGCACGCTGATCTCGGCGCCGTCGATGGTCAGCGTCACGAGGTCCTCGGGCGGGACCGCCGCCTCTCCGCCTCCGGAGGGAGCGCTTGCGGTCACGGTCATGCGTTCACCTCCGTACGGTGGTCGGCCCAGGCCGTCGACCTGGCCGGATCGAAGGGGCAGCCGCGGCCCGTGATGTGCTTCTCGTACTCCTCGCGGAAGTACTTGAGCGAGGAGAAGATCGGCGAGGCGGCGCCGTCGCCGAGGGCGCAGAAGGACTTGCCGTTGATGTTGTCGGCGATGTCGTTCAGCTTGTCGAGGTCGGTCATCCGCCCCTTGCCGGCCTCGATGTCCCGCAGCAGCTGGACCAGCCAGTACGTGCCCTCGCGGCAGGGCGTGCACTTGCCGCAGGACTCGTGGGCGTAGAACTCGGTCCAGCGGGTGACGGCGCGCACGACGCAGGTCGTCTCGTCGAAGCACTGCAGGGCCTTCGTGCCGAGCATGGAACCCGCGGCGCCCACTCCCTCGTAGTCGAGGGGGACGTCGAGGTGCTCCTCGGTGAACATCGGCGTCGAGGAGCCGCCCGGCGTCCAGAACTTCAGCTGGTGGCCCGGGCGCATCCCGCCGCTCATCTCCAGCAGCTGGCGCAGGGTGATGCCGAGGGGCGCCTCGTACTGTCCGGGGTTGGCGACGTGGCCGCTGAGGGAATAGAGCGTGAAGCCGGGGGACTTCTCGCTGCCCATCGAGCGGAACCATTCCTTGCCCCGGTTCATGATGGCGGGAACCGAAGCGATCGACTCGACGTTGTTCACCACAGTCGGGCACGCGTAGAGGCCCGCGACGGCAGGGAAGGGGGGACGGAGCCGCGGTTGACCCCGGCGGCCTTCGAGCGAGTCGAGCAGTGCGGTCTCCTCACCGCAGATGTACGCGCCCGCGCCCGCGTGCACGGTGAGCTGGAGGTCGAGTCCGCTGCCCAGGATGTTCTCGCCGAGGAAGCCGGCCGCGTAGGCCTCGCGCACGGCCTCGTGCAACCGCCGCAGTACGGGGACGACTTCACCACGCAGATAGATGAAGGCGTGAGACGACCTGATGGCGTAACAGGCGATGACGATGCCCTCGATGAGGCTATGTGGGTTCGCGAAGAGGAGCGGAATGTCCTTGCACGTTCCGGGCTCCGACTCGTCGGCGTTGACAACCAGATAGTGGGGTTTTCCGTCCCCCTGGGGAATGAACTGCCACTTCATTCCCGTCGGGAAGCCGGCGCCGCCGCGCCCGCGCAGACCGGACTCCTTGACGTACGCGATGACGTCGTCCGGCGACATGGCGAGCGCCTTGCGGAGCCCCTCGTACCCGTCGTGCCTCTTGTAGACGTCCAGCGTCCAGGACCGGTCCTCGTCCCAGAAGGCCGACAGCACGGGTGCGAGCAGCTTCTCCGGGTTCATGTCCTTGAGTTCGGGTGCCAAGGTCATCACTCCCCCTCCTCGGCGGTGGGCCCGGCGGGGTGCGCCGGGTCGGAGGCCGATGTGTCCTGTGGCGCGTCGTGCGAGCTGAGGTGCTCCGTCGGTGACGGCTCGTGCGGCGGGGTGTCCCGGGGTGCCTCACCGCGCGGGTGCACCACACGCGCGGGCGCGGCCTCCCCCTTGGCCAGCTTCAGGCCGATCAGGGAGGCGGGTCCCGCGCTGCCGGTGGCCTCGACGGCTCCCTCGCGCGTGTCGGGGAAGCCGGCCAGGATGCGGGCGGTCTCCTTGAAGGTGCACAGGGGTGCCCCGCGGGTGGGGGCGACCGGGCGGCCGGCGCGCAGGTCGTCGACCATGCGCTTGGCGCTCTGGGGGGTCTGGTTGTCGAAGAACTCCCAGTTGACCATCACCACGGGCGCGAAGTCGCAGGCCGCGTTGCACTCGATGTGCTCCAGGGTGACCTTGCCGTCGTCGGTGGTCTCGCCGTTGCCGACGCCCAGGTGCTTCTGGAGCTCCTCGAAGATCGCGTCGCCGCCCATGACGGCGCACAGGGTGTTGGTGCACACCCCGACCTGGTAGTCACCGCTCGGCTTGCGCCGGTACATGGTGTAGAAGGTGGCGACCGCGGTCACCTCGGCCGTGGTCAGGCCGAGCATGTCCGCGCAGAACCGCATCCCGGTGCGCGTGACGTGGCCCTCCTCCGACTGCACGAGGTGCAGCAGCGGCAGGAGGGCGGACCGGGAGTCCGGGTAGCGGGCGATGACCTCGCGCGCGTCGGTCTCCAGCCGGGCCCGGACGTCGTCCGGGTAGGCGGGTGCGGGCAGTTCGGGCATGCCCAGGCTGACGCCCCGCTCGGACCGCTCCGAAGAAGAGGTGGTCACCGGTCGACGCCTCCCATCACGGGGTCGATGGACGCGACGGCGACGATGACGTCGGCGACCTGGCCGCCCTCGCACATCGCCGCCATGGCCTGCAGGTTGGTGAAGGACGGGTCGCGGAAGTGGACCCGGTAGGGGCGGGTGCCGCCGTCGGAGACGACGTGCGCCCCGAGTTCGCCCTTGGGCGACTCGACCGTCGCGTACGCCTGTCCCGGCGGGACCCGGAAGCCCTCGGTGACCAGCTTGAAGTGGTGGATCAGGGCCTCCATGGAGGTGCCCATGATCTTCTTGATGTGGTCGAGGGAGTTGCCCAGTCCGTCCGGTCCCAGGGCGAGCTGGGCGGGCCAGGCGATCTTCTTGTCGGCGACCATGACCGGTCCGGGCTGGAGCCGGTCCAGGCACTGCTCGACGATGCGCAGCGACTGCCGCATCTCCTCCAGCCGGATCAGGAAGCGGCCGTAGGAGTCACAGGTGTCGGCGGTCGGGACCTCGAAGTCGTAGGTCTCGTACCCGCAGTACGGCTGCGCCTTGCGCAGGTCGTGCGGCAGGCCGGTGGAGCGCAGGATCGGGCCGGTGGCGCCGAGGGCCATGCAGCCGGCCAGGTCGAGGTAGCCGACGTCCTGCATGCGGGCCTTGAAGATGGGGTTCCCGGTGGCGAGCTTGTCGTACTCCGGGAGGTTCTTCCGCATCGTCTTCACGAACTCGCGGATCCGGTCCACCGCGCCGGGCGGCAGGTCCTGGGCGAGTCCGCCGGGGCGGATGTACGCGTGGTTCATCCTCAGCCCGGTGATGAGCTCGTAGAGATCGAGAATGAGTTCACGATCACGGAATCCGTAGATCATGATCGTGGTGGCGCCGAGTTCCATGCCGCCGGTGGCGATGCACACCAGGTGGGAGGAGAGCCGGTTCAGCTCCATCAGGAGCACCCGGATGACCGAGGCCCGGTCGGGCACCTGGTCCTCGATGCCGAGGAGCTTCTCGACCGCGAGGCAGTACGCCGTCTCGTTGAAGAACGACGTCAGGTAGTCCATGCGCGTCACGAACGTGGTGCCCTGGGTCCACGTGCGGTACTCGAGGTTCTTCTCGATGCCGGTGTGGAGGTAGCCGATGCCGCAGCGGGCCTCGGTGACCGTCTCGCCGTCGATCTCCAGGATCAGGCGGAGCACCCCGTGGGTGGACGGGTGCTGCGGACCCATGTTGACGACGATGCGTTCGTCGTCGGCGCGGGCCGCGGTCTCGACGACCTCGTCCCAGTCGCCGCCGGTGACCGTATATACGGTGCCCTCGGTGGTCTCCCTGGGGGAGGCGTGGGAAGTGCTCATGAATACGACCTCCGCTGGTCCGGAGCCGGGATCTGGGCGCCCTTGTACTCGACGGGGATGCCGCCGAGGGGATAGTCCTTGCGCTGCGGATGGCCCTGCCAGTCGTCCGGCATCATGATCCGCGTCAGGGCCGGGTGCCCGTCGAAGACGATGCCGAAGAAGTCGTACGTCTCGCGCTCGTGCCAGTCGTTCGTCGGATAGACCGAGAACAGCGACGGGATGTGCGGGTCGCTGTCGGGGGCGCTGACTTCCAGGCGGATCAGCCGGTTGTGGGTGATCGAGCGCAGGTGGTAGACGGCGTGCAGCTCGCGGCCCTTGTCGTTCGGGTAGTGCACTCCGCTGACGCCGGTGCACAGCTCGAAGCGCAGGGCCGGGTCGTCGCGCAGGGTGCGGGCGACCCGGACCAGGTGCTCGCGCTCGATGTGGAAGGTGAGTTCGCCGCGGTCGACGACCGTCTTCTCGATGGCGTTCTCCGGGAGCAGGTCCTGCTCCTCCAGCGCGCCCTCCAGTTCGTCGGCGACCTCGTCGAACCAGCCGCCGTAGGGGCGGGACGCCGGTCCCGGGAGCCGGACCGAGCGGACCAGTCCGCCGTAGCCGGAGGTGTCGCCGCCGCCCGCGGCGCCGAACATGCCGCGCTGGACGCGGATCTCCTCGCCGCCCTGGCCTCGCTGACCGGGGAGGTTCTCGGCGGAGAGGTCCTTCTCGGGGTTCGCCCCGTTCGACCCGGGGTTCACCCCGTTCGACCCGCCCGCGCCGTTCGCGTCGCTCATCGCAGCAGCCCCTTCATCTCGATCGTGGGCAGGGCCTTGAGCGCCGCCTCCTCCGCCTCGCGGGCCGCTTCCTCCGCGTTGACGCCGAGCTTGGAGGTCTGGATCTTCTGGTGGAGCTTGAGGATCGCGTCCATCAGCATCTCGGGGCGGGGCGGGCAGCCGGGGAGGTAGATGTCGACCGGGACGATGTGGTCGACGCCCTGCACGATCGCGTAGTTGTTGAACATGCCGCCCGAGGAGGCGCAGACCCCCATGGAGATCACCCACTTGGGGTTCGGCATCTGGTCGTAGACCTGCCGCAGCACCGGCGCCATCTTCTGGCTGACCCGCCCGGCGACGATCATGAGGTCCGCCTGCCGCGGCGAGCCGCGGAAGACCTCCATGCCGAAGCGCGCCAGGTCGTAGCGGCCGGCGCCGGTGGTCATCATCTCGATGGCACAGCAGGCGAGGCCGAACGTGGCGGGGAAGACGGACGACTTGCGCACCCAGCCCGCGGCCTGCTCGACGGTGGTGAGCAGGAATCCGCTCGGCAGCTTTTCTTCGAGTCCCATGGCTAAAGGCCCCTCAGTCCCATTCCAGGCCGCCGCGCCGCCATACGTACGCGTACGCGACGAAGACGGTGAGCACGAAGAGCAGCATCTCCACGAGCCCGAAGATCCCCAGGGCGTCGAAGGTGACGGCCCAGGGGTAGAGGAAGACGATCTCGATATCGAAAATGATGAAGAGCATCGCCGTCAGGTAGTACTTGATGGGGAAGCGCCCGCCGCCGGCCGGCGTGGGGGTCGGTTCGATACCGCACTCGTATGCCTCGAGCTTGGCGCGGTTGTACCGCTTCGGACCGATCAGCGTGGCCATGACCACGGAGAAGATCGCAAAGCCTGCCCCGAGGGCTCCCAGTACGAGGATGGGCGCATACGCGTTCACCGCTCCTCGCTCCTCTCAGTCGGCACTGACTGTGGCGGTTGTGCGTCGGGCCCGTCCGGCCTCAACAGCCCCACGAACCACGCCCGCCCCGGCGAAGATCGAGAACATGTGAAGCAGGTCACAAGCCCAACCGCTCCGCATCTTATGCCCGTGGGTCTGTGATCTGCGACACGGGGTATTGCACAAGCTTTGTGATCTCCACCACCTGACGAACGATCATGAAGTCGGATGAGCGGTAATCTTCATACGCCAAGCATCCACGCGCTTACCAAAGGTGACATTTCACCTCGTCAGCGCTGCTCAGGGCGGCCGTCTCAATATCAAGAAGCTTCCCGCGCATGCAAATTGGCGCTGGACTTGATCTCTTGGTAGAGGAGCGTTCACACGTCAGAGGGGTCCGGGAACGGGATGTGGACGTGTGCACGCGTTCACGAAGTCCGCGGCGCCGCGATCCGACCACCGCTCCGGGCGTCACCCCGGCCGCCGCTCGAGCCGTCGCCCCGGCCACCGTCCCGGCCGCCACCCGAGTCGTCGATCCGGCCGTCGAACGGCTCACCGATCCCGCCGTCGACCCCCGCACCGGTCCCGACGGCCGGCCGGAGCGCGGCCGGGGCTCCTGGACGCGGCGGCGCGGGCAATCGTTCCGTGACCTCCGCCACATCCATGAGAGGCGGATGAGAGGAGGGCTTGGCCAACCAGTCCAAGCAGTGGTAAGCGCGGGGCAATTCGGACGTAACGATGAAAGTACGTGATCACGGGCCGATCACAGGTGCCCGCAATGTCCGTTAGGGCGTCAATAAAAAGCGACACGCCCGGGATTCGGAGCCCTGGTTGAACAACTGTGGCGCAGCACACGTTTCTTGAAGGTATGAAGCAGTCCCTGGTACCGGTTGTTCCCATGTCCCACACCGCTCACATACGCAGCCACCGGAAGCCTCGCCGCACCGCCCAGTCCACGATGGCGATGCGGGCCGGCGTTGCCGGTGGCGTCCTCAGCACCCTGGCAGTGGCCGGGGCGTCGGGTTCGGCGAACGCTGCCGAGCCGGTGACGCAGACCCTCGAACTGCCCACCCTGACGGCGGACCTCGCCGCTCAGGTCGCCCAGTCCGCGGACGCCACCCAGCAGGCCGCCGCGAACTACCAGCTGCAGGCCGAGCGTGACGCGGCCGCGGAGCAGGCCGCCAAGGAGGCCAAGGCCGACCTCGCCGTGGCCAAGAAGAAGGCCCAGGCGAAGAAGGAGGCCGCCGAGGAGGCCCGCAAGGCCGCCGCCGAGCGCGCCACCCGCAACGCCGAGCGCACCACCCTCACCACCACCTCCGCCGCCTCCACCACCACGACCGCCTCCGCGCCCGCCAGCGGAAGCGTCGCGACGGTCATCGCCTTCCTGCAGGCGCAGGTGGGCGACGCCTACGTCATGGGCGCCTCGGGCCCCAACGCCTGGGACTGCTCCAGCCTGGTCCAGGCCGCGTTCAAGCAGGTCGGCGTCGACCTGCCGCGCGTCTCGCAGGACCAGTCGATGGCCGGCACCGACATCCCGCTGTCCCAGATCCAGGTCGGCGACATCCTCTACTGGGGTGGCAAGGGTTCCGCGTACCACGTGGGCGTCTACATCGGTGGCGGTCAGTACCTGGACGCCGCCAATCCCTCCAAGGGCGTCGTCATCCAGGACCTTTCCGGCTACCCCGCGTCGGGTGCCGTGCGCGTGCTCTGAGCCGCGCCCCGTCATGGGCCGGAGGGCCGCTGCCGCTCGGGGGCAGCGGCCCTCCGGCATGCCCGCACACCGGGTCGAGATCTCCCTATTGCCCGAATCGCCCCATCATCCGGGCGGGTTGACGGCGTCGGTACGCACCTGCCGGACGCCCTGCGGCCCCGTGACGGCCCCTCACGACGCCCCGGCACGGACGCCGACGGCCGGGGTCCGCCCTCCGGACCCCGGCCGTCCACAGCGCCGCTCACGGCTTCGCGCCGCACAGGCGCTCACTCACGCCTCACCGACGCCTCTCGCACGCCTCACCGACGCGCACGTCTCACTGAACTGACGCGCACGCCTCACCGACGCGTCTGCCCCACGCCTCTCGGACGACGGTCACGCCTTCGGCGCCACCTTGCTCAGACCGTTGATGATGCGGTCCATCGCGTCGCCGCCCGTCGGATCGGTCAGGTTGGCGAGCAGCTTCAGGGTGAACCTCATCAGCATCGGGTGCGTCAGCCCGCGCTGGGCGGCGATCTGCATGATCTTCGGGTTGCCGATGAGCTTCACGAAGGCCCGGCCGAGCGTGTAGTAGCCGCCGTAGGTGTCCTTCAGCACGCGCGGATAGCGCTGGAGGGCGATCTCCCGCTGGGCCGGGGTGGCCCGCGCGTGGGCCTGGACGATCACGTCGGCGGCGATCTGCCCGGACTCCATCGCGTAGGCGATGCCCTCGCCGTTGAAGGGGTTCACCAGACCGCCCGCGTCGCCGACCAGCAGCAGGCCGCGCGTGTAGTGGGGCTGGCGGTTGAAGGCCATGGGGAGCGCGGCGCCGCGGATCGGGCCGGTCATGTTGTCCGGGGTGTAGCCCCAGTCCTCCGGCATGGACGCGCACCAGGCCTTGAGGACCTCGCGCCAGTCCAGCTCCTTGAAGGAGTCGGAGGTGTTGAGCACGCCGAGGCCGACGTTGCTGGTGCCGTCGCCCATGCCGAAGATCCAGCCGTAGCCGGGCAGCAGCCGGTCCTGCGGGCCGCGGCGGTCCCACAGTTCCAGCCAGGACTCCAGGTAGTCGTCGTCGTGGCGGGGCGAGGTGAAGTACGTGCGCACCGCGACGCCCATCGGCCGGTCCTCGCGCCGGTGCAGGCCCATCGCCAGGGACAGCCGGGTGGAGTTGCCGTCGGCGGCCACCACCAGCGGGGCGTGGAAGGTGACCTCCCGCTTCTCCTCGCCGAGCTTGGCCTTGACGCCGGTGATGCGTCCGGTGCGGTCGTCGATGATCGGGCCGCTCACGTTGCAGCGCTCGTACAGCCGGGCGCCCGCCTTCTGGGCCTGGCGGGCGAGCTGCTCGTCGAAGTCGTCGCGCTTGCGGACCAGGCCGTAGTCGGGGAAGGAGGCGAGTTCCGGCCAGTCGAGCTGGAGGCGGACCCCGCCGCCGATGATGCGCAGGCCCTTGTTGCGCAGCCAGCCGGCCTCCTCGGAGATGTCGATGCCCATGGCGACGAGCTGCTTCGTGGCGCGCGGGGTGAGACCGTCGCCGCAGACCTTCTCCCGCGGGAACTCGGTCTTCTCCAGCAGGAGCACGTCGAGTCCGGACCGGGCCAGGTGGTACGCGGTGGCGGAGCCGGCCGGCCCCGCGCCTACGACGATGACGTCCGCGGTGTTGTCGGAGAGGGGCTCGGTCACGGCGGGATCTCCCCAAGTTCGAAATCTGCGTGCCGACCGGCACTGGACACGGGCAGTCTATTCAGCACGAGTGATCACCCGGCTGAAGGGCTGCCCCCGTGAACCGAGCTCTCCCCGTCGTACGGTTGCGCGTCCCCACCCACGAGGACGCCTTCGCCTGGCACCGGATCTTCGACGATCCGGAGGTCATGGAGTTCCACGGCGGCGCACCGGCGGAGCTGTCGGTCTACGAGGAGCTCACCGCCCGCCAGCGCCGGCACGACGCCCAGCTCGGCTTCTGCCTGTGGACCATGCTCGACGAGTCCGGCCGGGTCATCGGTTTCACCGGCGCCCAGCCGTGGGAGCGCGACTGGGGCCCGACGGGCGAGATCGAGATCGGCTGGCGGCTCGCGCGGGAGCACTGGGGCAAGGGGTACGTCACCGCGGCGGCCCGGCAGACGCTGGAGCGGGTGACGGCGGCGGGCCTGACGGGTGTGGTGGCGATGGTGGACGCCCGCAACACCCGCTCGATAGCGGTGACCCGGCGGCTCGGGATGCGCCTCGCCGAAACGTTCACGCTCCCGCCCGACCCGCGGGAGGCCCACTGCTACCGGCTGGACCTCTGACCCCGGAACCCGTTCGTCACGCAGAGTAGTCAATTGTCACGGAAAGCCACGTAAAGCTTCCGGTGGACCCGGCACCGGGTCTACTCTGCCGGTACCGCTTGGGGGTGACGTCCGTGCGCATGACACCCAGGACACCGACACCCGACGTGCGCGTGCCGCGCCTGGTCGGACTGATGGCCGTGGACGCGCGCGAGTCGGCCCGGGCACGGGGCCTGTCCGTCGACGCCCCGGACCGGCCGGACTTCCAGCGCGCCGTCGTCGACTACGTCGTACGCCAGTACCCGCAGCCCGGCACGGAGGTGCCGCGGCACTCCGTGGTCCACGTGTGGTTCGACTTCGGTGAGGGCGAGGGCGGCGGAGGGGTGCGCGAGCCGCGCGGTCCGGTGCCGCCGACGGGCGGGCTCCAGCGGGAACTGGAGGAGCCCGCCCCGCACCACGCGGTGCTGCTCAGCTCTCCTTGAACCCCCGGTGCAGCGCCACCACGCCGCCCGTGAGGTCGCGCCACGCCACCTTCGACCAGCCGGCGCCCTGCAGCCGCCCGGCCAGCGCGGGCTGGTCGGGCCAGTCGCGGATGGACTCGGCGAGATAGACGTACGCGTCCGGGTTGGACGACACCGACCGGGCGACCGGCGGCAGCGCGCGCATCAGGTACTCGGTGTAGACGGTGCGGAACGGCGCCCACGTCGGGTGCGAGAACTCGCAGATGACGATCCGTCCGCCGGGCCGGGTCACCCGGTGCATCTCGCGCAGCGCCGCGTCCGTGTCCTGCACGTTGCGCAGCCCGAAGGAGATGGTGACGGCGTCGAAGACGTCGTCCTTGAAGGGCAGCCGGGTCGCGTCGCCCGCCGTGTACGGCAGCCAGGCGTTGTTCCGCTTGCCGACCCGGAGCATGCCCTGGGAGAAGTCGCAGGGCACGACGTAGGCGCCGGCGCGGGCGAAGGGCATCGACGAGGTGCCCGTGCCGGCCGCCAGGTCCAGGATCTTCTGCGCGGGCCGGGCGTCGACGGCCTTCGCGACCTCCTTGCGCCATCGCCGGTCCTGGCCGAGGGACAGCACGTCGTTCGTCAGGTCGTATCGTTCCGCGACGTCGTCGAACATCGAGGCGACTTCGTGCGGCTGCTTGTCCAGGGATGCGCGGGTCACGCGCCCATTCTTGCAGCCCGCCCACCGGGCAGGAGCGTCGGCTTCCGGCGGGCGGCGACGTCCTCGACCCAGCCGCACGCGAGGACGAAGCCGCCGGTCAGGACCCAGCCGACGCCGAACAGGAACCACTGGCTCTCCAGCGGCAGGTACGTCTCGAACGCGGGCACCTCCCAGAACCGGTCGATCAGCGGCACGGCCAGGATCAGCGCCAGTTCGTGCCAGAGGTAGATCGTCACGGCGCGCGCGTTGAACACGGCGACCAGCCGGGAACGGGACGGCCCCACGAGGCCCGCGTACTCCTTGGCGTACATCAGCAGCGTCACGAACCCGGCCGACCAGAAGGCCTGCGCGAGCGGGTCGTCGTCCAGGTCGTAGGTGCCGCCGTACTCCGCCTGGTGGGCGAGGGCGTACCAGCCGCCGTAGGCGAGCGCGGCGAGCGACGCCGCGGTGACGGCGAGGGGGCGCAGCCGCGCGAGCACCCCTTCGTGGTGGGCGAAACCGAGGAGCCAGCAGAACAGGAACGTCACGAGGTCGGTGAGGGCGCTGCCGAACCGGCCCTCCGGCGGCTGCCACACGTACGTGAGGACGACGACCGGGACGAGCGACAGCACCAGCACCACGACCGGGGACAGCCGCAGCACCCGCAGCAGCAGCGGGGAGAGCAGCACGAACCACAGGTACGTCCGCAGGTACCAGACGATCTCCCAGGCCTGCTCGGCCCAGGCGCTGCCCGGCGGGTCGCCGAGCGGCACGATCCAGTACACGATCCGCCACCCCGGCATCCAGCCGTGCACCAGCATCGCGGTGACCACGAAGAAGCCCCAGAACCAGAACGGCGGCAGCAGGCGGCGGACCCGGCTCCGGATCACCGTGAGCGCGGGGCGCCGCAGCGACCTGGCCATCAGGGTGCCGGCCAGCCCGAACATCACCCCCATCGACGGGAAGACCATCCCCGCCCAGGCCCAGCCGAAGGTGTGGTACGCCACGACCCGGACGAGGGCCACCGCGCGCAGGAGGTCGAAGTACCCGTCGCGGCCGGCCGGGGCCGCGTCCTGCTGACGCACGGCCCCCTTGCGGTGCGCCCCCATCAGCCGCCCGTCCCCGCCGGCATCCCGACCTCACCCGTCCGCTTCAGCTTCTGCCAGCGCAGCCGGCCGCCGGTCAGGGCGGTGACACAGGAGTGGATGAGGACGAGGTACATCATCTGCCGGTACGCGAGCTGCTGCAGCGGCATCATCAGCAGGTACCGGTACTTCTCCCGGTCGAGCCGGAAGGCGTACGCGGCGCACACCAGCTGCACGCCCAGGACGGCGCACCAGGCCAGCAGGGCGGCCCCGAAGTCGACGAAGAGCATCGAGTACACGGTGAACACGTCGATGAGCGGCGCGAACACCGGCGTGACGACCTGGAAGAGCACCACCAGCGGCATGCCGACCCGCCCGAACCGTCCCGAAGGCCCCTTGTCGGTGAGGGACTTGCGGTGCTTCCACAGCGCCTGCATGGTGCCGTACGACCAGCGGTAGCGCTGCGACCACAGCTGCCGCAGCGACCGGGGGGCCTCGGTCCACGCGCGGGCGTGCTCCTCGTAGACGACCCGCCATCCCGCGCGGTGCAGCGCGATGGTGATGTCGGTGTCCTCGGCGAGGGTGTCCTCGCTCATCCCGCCCGCCTCGAGCACGGCCTCGCGGCGGAACGCGCCGATCGCGCCGGGGATGGTCGGCATGCAGCGCAGCAGGTCGTACATGCGCCGGTCGAGGTTGAAGCCCATCACGTACTCGATGTGCTGCCAGGCGCCGATGAGCGTGGAGCGGTTGCCGACCTTGGCGTTGCCCGCGACGGCGCCCACCGACGGGTCGGCGAAGGGCTGCACCAGGCGGCCCACGGTGTCCGGTTCGAAGACGGTGTCGCCGTCCATCATCACGACGATGTCGTGCCGGGCGTTGCGGATGCCGTTGTTCAGGGCGGCCGGCTTGCCCGCGTTCTCCTGCCGGATCACCCGGACGTTGGGCAGGCCCAGCCCCTCGGCGAGCTCCGCCGTGCCGTCCGTGGAGCCGTCGTCGACGACGACGATCTCGATCGGATGGGTGCTCCCGGCCAGCGACCGCAGGGTGTTCTCGATGCACTCCTTCTCGTTGTACGCCGGGACGATCACGCTGACCGGCCGGGTGACGGGCGGCCCCCAGCTGAAGCGGCGTCTGTTGCGCTGCCGGTGGTGGCGCCGGGCGAGGACGAGCATCAGCCCGAACCGTCCCATGACGGCCACGCCCACGATCACCAGGCCGGCCGAGAGCGCGGGCACCGTCCACTCGGCGACGGTGACGGCCGCGACGAGCGCCTTGCCCTCGTAGAGGGTCGCACCGGTGGCGGTGCGGTGGGAGGCCTGGAGCGGGTCACCGGTGCCGGACGGGGCACCGGCGGCGGCACCGGGGCCGTCCGTTCCGGATCCGCCGGCGGGCTGCTGCTGTTGCTGCTGCTCGGTCATGGCGCCGCTGACGGTGGTGAAGGTGTAGCCCTCCGCCTGCATGTTCTCGATGTAGTCCGCCAGCGCCTCGACGGTCTGCGTGCGGTCGCCGCCGGAGTCGTGGAAGAGCACCGAGGCGCCCTCCCCGTCCTCCGGGGTGGCCCCCTCGACGATCTTCGCGACGCCCGGTTCCTTCCAGTCCTCGCTGTCGGTGTCGATGAAGACGCTGGTGTACCCGTCCTCGCCGAGCTGCTGGTAGACCTGCCAGCTGTAGTTGTCGATGGCGTTCGGCTTGGAGGAGTACGGCGCCCGGAACAGCGTGGTGGTGATCCCGGCCGCGCCCGCGAGCGCGAGCTGGGTCTGCTCCATCTCGCGGGTGACGCGGGAGGCGCTCTGGTACGACAGGTCGACGTGCGTGAAGGTGTGGACACCGATCTCGTGGCCCTGCTCGACCAGGTCCTCCACGATGTCGGGGTATCTCGACACCATCGAACCGACCACGAAGAACGTGCCGGGTACGTCGTACTCCTCCAGGACCTCCATGACCTTCGGCGTCCAGGTGGGGTCCGGTCCGTCGTCGAAGGTGAGCACGATCGTCTTGTCCGGCACGGAGACGGTCTCGGCCTGTCCGCCGGGGAAGGTGAGGATCGGGCCGCCGTCGAGGACCTCGTCGGGCACCTCGGAGGACGAGGCCCCGGTGCGGACCCGCTGGTCGTCGCCGACCTCGGCGCGCAGATAGCCGTCGAGCAGCATCACGCAGGTCAGGGCGAGCAGGAGCAGCAGCGCGAGGAGGACCCGCGGCCGGTGCAGCACGGCGGCCCGCCCTGCGGCGCGCTCGATGCGGGTGGGGGCGCGGCGCCGGCCGCGCGCGGGGGGCGCGGCGGTCATGAGGTCACCGCGGGGGTGGGTACGGCGGTGGCGCTCGGGGTGCCGGCCGGCGGGGACGGCGGTGTCCCGGTCGGGGCCACCCCGCCGCGCGGTCCCGCGCCGCCACCGGGTCCTGCCTCCCCCTGCCCGCCCCCGAACGGCAGCAGCGAGGCCGGTGTGACCGAGGTGCCGATGCCCATGAAGGCCATCCCCAGCACGACCGCGTACCCGGCGCAGACGGTTCCCAGGAGCAGGCCGATCCGGCGCAGCAGCCTGGCCCGGCGTCCGGAGGAGTCGACGAAGACGGGCCCCTCACCGGGCCCGTTGCGGCGTTTGCGGCGACGGCCGCGCACGTCGGCGCGGCTTTCGATGGCGGGATCGGAATGCATGGCCCGGACGGTAGGGGCCGTTGTCTGGGGAAAACCCGGCGTTCCCTGTGAGTCTCCCGTGGGAAGGCCGCGAACCTCTCCGTCCCCTGAGAATCGTCCGGGGAGCGGGCGCACATCCTCAGGAAGCGCACAGACCCGTGTGCCACGTTGGCCGTCCACCCGATGTCTCACGAAGGGAACGAGCACGATGCGCGGTCCACTGAAGTCCGTTGCCGGGCTCGCCCTCCTCCCGGCCCTGGCCCTGGTCGCGGCCACCGCGGGCTGCTCCGCCGGGGGCACCACGACGGACGCGGCCCCGACGGATCCCGCCCCCTCGGCCTCGTCGTCGTCCGCGCAGGTCACCGCGTACGCCCCGTACGTCAGTGCCGCCGCTGCCTCCGACACCGACTCGGCGGGCTCTCCCACGACGTACAACCTGGCGTTCGTGATCTCCTCCGGCAGCGGCTGCACCCCGTACTGGAACGGCACCCAGGACATCGACGACGCGAGCGTGACGTCCCGGATCGCGGGGCTCACCGGGTCCGGCGCCGACGTCCGGGTCTCCTTCGGCGGCGCCTCCGGGGACGAACTGGCGGCCACCTGCGACACCGCGGAGGAACTGGCGGAGGCGTACGGCACCGCGCTGGACGCGGCCGGCACCACCCGCGCCGACTTCGACATCGAGGGCGACGAACTCACCGACTCCGCCTCCGTGGACCTGCGTTCGGAGGCGATCGCGCTGCTCCAGGAGGAACGCACCGACCTGGAGGTGTCGTTCACGCTCCCGGTCATGCCGTCGGGGCTCGACGAGGACGGCCTGGCCCTGCTGGCGTCGGCCAACGACCACGGCGTCCAGGTCGCCACCGTCAACCTCATGACGATGAACTACGGCGAGTCCTACGACGGTGACATGGGCGAGTACGCCCTCACCTCCGCCGAGGCGGCGAACGCCCAGCTCCAGGACGTCTTCGGGCTGTCGGAGGCCGCCGCCTGGCGGGGCATGGCGCTCACCTCGATGCTCGGCGTCAACGACGTGGAGGGGGAGACGTTCACGCTCGCGGACGCGGCGGAGGTCCGTGCCTTCGCGGAGGAGAAGGGCATCGCGTGGGTGTCGGTGTGGTCGACGTTCCGGGACAAGGAGTGCGACGAGGACGCCGCCGCGGACGACGCGTTGACGAACTGCAGCGGGGTGGAGCAGGAGGAGGGGGCGTTCGGGGAGGCGTTCTCGGGGTGAGGGTCGGCGCCATCGGGGGCGCCGGCGCCGTCACGAAGTCAGCGTCGCCGGTACACCAGGCGGCCACCCACGACGGTGGCCACGCAGGTGGACGCGCCGTCCCGCACGAGGGCGTCCCGGTCGGGCGCGTCGAACACCGCGAACCGCGCGGGTTTCCCGGCGGCGAGGCCCGGTAGCAACACAAGAGGAACCGGGGAGAGCGCCGGGGGCCCCGGCAGTGCGGGCGGACGCCCCGCCAGGGCGAGCCCGGCCCTGCGCACCGCGTCCAGGGCCTCACGGCCGCGCAGCTCACCGGCGACCGCGACCGTCCCGTGCGCCAGCATGCGCTGCACTCCGCGGCGTGCGCTGGCGCCCCGCGCGGACGGTCCGGCGGCCAGGAGGGCCCGCGCCCGCTCCCCGAACACCGGCTCGGTACCGAGCCGGTCCGCCTCGCGCGGGTCGGGGTGGTACGCCTGCTCCAGCAGTTCCGGACCGTAGGGGTTGAGCAGACCGGGCGTCAGGATGCCGGGCCACCGCCGCAACCGGGCGTCCGGATGAGCGGCGGCCAGCCGCTCGTACGGGCCGACGGCGGCGATGTGCGCGCCGTCGACCAGGACGGCGGTCTCGGGTGAGGCGTCGGCGGTGTGAAGGGTCAGCACGGGGACGTCAGTTGGAGGCGAGGAGCTTCAGCTCCGGGTGGGCCGTGCCGCCCTCGATGGCCGTGGAGGAGATGTGGGAGACCACGCGGTCGTCGACGGGGTCGTTCGCCGGGTCGTCGTGGACGACGAGGTGCTCGTACGTCGTCGACCGCTGCGCCGGGACCCGTCCCGCCTTGCGGATCAGGTCGATGATCTCCAGCCGGTTGGAGCGGTGCTTGGCGCCGGCGGAGGAGACCACGTTCTCCTCCAGCATGATGGAGCCGAGGTCGTCCGCGCCGTAGTGCAGGGAGAGCTGGCCGACCTCCTTGCCGGTGGTCAGCCAGGAGCCCTGGATGTGCGCCACGTTGTCCAGGAAGATCCGGGCGATGGCGATCATGCGCAGGTACTCGAAGAGGGTCGCCTGGGTGCGGCCCTTCAGGTGGTTGTTCTCGGGCTGGTAGGTGTACGGGATGAACGCGCGGAAGCCGCCCGTGCGGTCCTGCACGTCACGGATCATGCGCAGGTGCTCGATCCGCTCGGCGTTGGTCTCGCCGGTCCCCATGAGCATGGTGGACGTGGACTCGACGCCGAGGTTGTGCGCGATCTCCATGATCTCCAGCCAGCGCTCGCCGGACTCCTTGAGCGGCGCGATGGCCTTGCGGGGGCGGGCGGGGAGCAGTTCGGCGCCCGCGCCGGCGAAGGAGTCGAGCCCGGCCGCGTGGATCCGGGTGATCGCCTCGTCGACGCTCACGCCCGAGATCCGCGCCATGTGCTCGACCTCGCTCGCCCCCAGGCTGTGGATGACGAGCTGCGGGAACTCCTTCTTGATGGCGGCGAAGTGCTTCTCGTAGTACTCGACGCCGTAGTCCGGGTGGTGACCGCCCTGGAACATGATCTGCGTACCGCCGAGCTCGACGGTCTCCGCGCAGCGCCGCAGGATGTCGTCGAGGTCGCGGGTCCAGCCCTTCGCGGTGTCCTTGGGGGCCGCGTAGAAGGCGCAGAACTTGCACGCCGTGACGCACACGTTCGTGTAGTTGATGTTCCGCTCGATGATGTACGTCGCGATGTGCTCCGTACCGGCGTACCGGCGCCTGCGCACGGCGTCGGCGGCGGCGCCCAGCGCGTGCAGCGGGGCGTCGCGGTAGAGGTCGAGGGCCTCCTCGGGGGTGATCCGCCCACCGGCGGCGGCACGGTCGAGGATGGGCTGAAGGTCGGCCTTCTCGGTCACCGGCGTCCCTTTCGTAAGGGTTGTGGACGGACCGATCCAGCCTACGCCAGGGGGGTTCCGGGGCCGACGTCAGGCCGCGTACGCGCCGATCAGCAGCCCCGCGAAGGCCCCGCTGATCAGGAACGGTCCGAACGGGATCGCCGTCCCGCGTCCCGCCCTCCGGGCGACGACCAGGGCGCCCCCGTACAGCGCCCCGAACACGAACCCGGCGAGGGTGCCGAGCATCACGGTCGGCCAGCCGTACCAGCCGAGGACGGCGCCCGCGCCGAGGGCGAGCTTGACGTCGCCGAAGCCCATGCCGCCCGGGTTGAGGAGGAACAGTACGAAGTAGCCGGCGCCCAGCGCGAGCGCGCCCAGCAGGGCGCCGGTCCACTCCCCCGCGTGCTCGGGGGTGAGGGCGGCGAGGCCGAGCAGGGCGAGGGCGGCCCCGGCGAAGGGGAGGGTGAGCGGGTCGGGCAGCCGCTGCACCCGGAAGTCGACCACCGCCAGCAGCACGCCGACGGGCGCGAGCAGCAGCCAGACGCCCAGTTCGGGCCGGGTGCCGGTGGCGGCGGCGAGGGCGGCGCAGACGAGGGCGGTGACGACGACGGCGGTGGCGCCGGGCCCGTACGGAGGTCCCGCGCACGGCCCGCACCGGGCCCGCCCGATCCAGCCGCCGACCGGGTGCCCCGCCGGGCACGCCGTCCGCCACGCCTCCCCCGACGGGACGGAGAACCGGTAGGCCGCCCGGGGCAGCACCGCACCGGCCACCGCGCCCCACAGCGCGGCGGCGACGATCAGCCAGAGGTCCAGGTACTCGCTCATCTCACCACCGCGCGGGCGACACCTCGGAGCCGCCGAACCGGACGGGCCTGGACGGGCTGGAACTACGACATCGCGGCATGGCAGGTGTCCTGGAGACGTACGAGGAGAGGGCTACGGGGATCCTATTGGCCCGCCCGGCCCCGTTCGACGTCTTCATCGAAGCCCTCAGGTCAGGCAGTGGGGAAGGGACCGGAGACGAATGAGCCGGGGCCCGGTCCGTGAACGGACCGGGCCCCGGCTCACGTCGGAGCGACGCTCAGAGCATCGTGGTGCGCGCGGCGCCCGCGTGGCCCACCGCGGCGCCGAGGCCGACGGAGACGCTGAGGGGGCCCGCCTCGGCGTACACGCCCACACCGACGGAACCGTGGTCCGCGACGACGGCCACACCGGCGTCGATGCCGGCGGAGACGGACTGACCGCCGGACACGTTGTCGAGGTCCGCGTCGGAGATTTCGGCCGTTTCGACCTGGGGGACGAAGTTCATGGCTGGCCTTCCATTCGTAGCGAGGAACGCAGCGGCGGGGAATTCACCGGAAGCCCGGAACCGGGACTCACTCCGACGAGCCGTGCGCCCCGATCAAAGCACGCACGCCAACAGCCGACCAGTGGCGCGCAGTCCACGGAAGCTGCCTCAGCGTCACCGAATTCAACCGTGTGGAAATCCGGTCACGGAACAGGCATACGCCTTCACCTCACCCGTCGGTCCCCGAAGCCTCCGGCCACCGGCGGGCACTTCTCCGAACGGCTCTCCACACCGCGTCACGACTTCCTCCCCGTTCCCCTCCCCTTCCGTACGGCCGTCCGGTGAACGGTGTGCGGGTCCGGGGGATTTTCCGAGCCGGGGCAACTGTGACACTTCCGGAAGCGTGAGTCCCCTCGGTCTCCTCCGAGGTCACGCGTCACCCGCATCACGCGTCGGGAAGGTCCCCGTATCGATCTCGACCCGCTCCCCGGTGGCCGGCGTGAAGCTGACCCGCTCGCCGTACGGGATCTCGACGGTCCGCCCGTATCCCGAGGCACACGGCTCCGACATCAAGGTGACCGTCGTCCTGAAAGGGTCGGCGATCATGTAGAAGTCGATCCCGGAGCGACCGTACTTCCGGACGTTCCGAACGTAATCCTTCTCGTCCTCCGGTTCCGACGGGACCTCCACCACCGCCAGTACGTCGAGGCACGAGTAGCTGTTCTTCCGGCGCTCGGCGTCGAAGTCGACGATCGTCAGATCCGGCGCGGCGTCGTTCTCCCCGGGGAACGTGATGAGTACGTCGCCGAAGACACGTTCCCGTGCGATCCCGGAGGCCTTGACCGCGTCCTTGACGTCGGAAACCGTCCAGTCCTGCTCCGGACTCCGCGGCGTCATGATCACCCTGCCGTCGAACACCTCGACCTTGTACCCCTCGGGGACGGCACCCCGCTCGATCAGCTCGCTCATCACCGACACGGCAGCTCACCTCCTATCGGCATCATGGCTGGCCAAGGCAGGGCGGGTGCGGCTTCGGACCGGCCCGGTCGGGTGTCAGACGGCCGGCAGTGCGTAGATCTCGGGGCCGTGGGTGGCCAGCAGGCGGTTGCCGGAGATGGTCACCTGCCACGGTTCGCCGTTGTCCTTGTCGTCGTCGTAGGCCCAGCGGAGCTTGCCGGTCCCGGTCTCCAGCGCGACGATGCCGCCGGACAGGGCGCCGCACGCCCCGTAGAGGGAGGACCCGACCCGCAGGAACGTCTCCGGGCCGTCGGTCTCCAGCTCCTCGCAGAGCCAGGTCCGCTTCCCGGTCCTGACGTCCACCGCCCAGACGCCGTCGTCGTGGTCGCTGACGTACAGCACGTCGTCGATCACCGACGGGTTGCGGAAGGCCCGGCGGCCGTTGGAGGACAGGGTCCAGCGGGTGTCGCCCGTGTCGGCGTCGAGGGCCGTGAGCTCGTCGCCCGGCAGGAAGACGAGGCCGTTCGCGACCGTGGGCCGCCAGGTCCAGTCCTCACCGATCTTCCTGGTCCACAGCTGCGCGCCCGTGGCGGTGTCCCGCACCGTGAGGTTGAGGTTGGAGTCGGCGTACACCAGGTGCTTGCCGGAGACGCTGCCCTGGACGTCGTAGTCCTCGGTGCCCCAGTCCCGTCGCTGCAGCCACGTCTGCTTGCCGGTGGCGTGGCTGACGGCGGCCACGGCCGTCCGGTAGTCCGTGGCGCTCCTGGACTCGCCGAGGTCCTTGGCCGTGACGTAGACGTTCTCGTCGTCGACGGCGATGGCGGACTCGACCGTCAGGGACTTGCCCAGCCTGCTGCGCCAGACCTCCTCGCCGGTCTTCACGTCGAGGGCGACGAGCACCCCGTCGTAGCCGCCGTCGGCCAGGAACACCTTGCCGTCGTGGAAGAGGAGGGGCTCCCCCGGGCGGCACGCCTCCTTCTTCGACCAGCGGGCCTTCCCCGTCTTCACGTCGTACGCCACGAGCGGGTCGCCGCTGATCAGCAGGAGGCCGTCGTGCGTGAGCAGCGGTACGAGGGAGGTGGTGCTGTCCTCCGCCGCCGACGTGTGCCACAGGGGCTGGGGTGCCACACCGGGCGGCGGCGTGGTGAACCGCTCCCCGGTGGAGCCGGCCGCGCCGCCCCGGCCCGTCCCGCCCGTCGTGGGAGAGGAGCCGTCCCCGTCCTGTGCGAGCCACCAGGCGGCTCCGCCGCCCGCCACGGCGACACCGGCGGCGGCGCCCAGCGCCAGGCCGAGCACGCGGCGACGGGACCGGACGGCGCCGGCGTCCGGCCCGCCGAGCCGCACCGTGCCGGGCAGGGGGGTGCCTGGGGCTCCTCCGTGGGCGGCGGAGCCGTAGCCCGGCGTCGGCGCGCTTCCGTACCCCGGGGTCGGCGCGCCGCCGGGGTGACCGCCGTACGCCTGGGCCGGGTTGCTCGCGCCGGGCCCCGCCGTCATGGTCGGCGCCGGGCCGAAGGACGCCACGGCCGGAGCCGGAGCCGGTTCCGGGGCGTCCAGGTCGAGGATCCCCGCCGCGTGCGTCGCGATCGTCGACGCCACCGCCGACGGCAGCCAGTCGGTCAGGACGGGGTCGACGCCCTGCGGGGCGAGGGACGACACGATCCGCGCCGGGGTGGGGCGCTGGGCGGGGTCCTTCATCAGACACGCGCGGACCAGGCCCAGCAGGGACTGCGGTACGCCGGTGAGGTCGGGCTCGCCGTGCACGATCTGGTACAGCAGCGCGGCGTGCGAGGAGGCCCCGTCCCCGAAGGCGCTCCGGCCGGTCGCCGCGAAGGCGAGCACCGCGCCCAGGGAGAAGACGTCGCCCGCCGTGCCGACGTCCTTGCCCTGCGCCTGCTCCGGGGACATGTAGCCGGGTGATCCGACCACGACTCCGGTCTGCGTCATGCGGCTCCCGTCGACCGCCCGGGCGATGCCGAAGTCGATGACGCGGGGGCCGTCGGCGGCCAGCAGCACGTTGGACGGCTTGAGGTCGCGGTGGATCAGGCCCGCCGCGTGCACCTCCTGCAGTGCCGCGGCGAGGCCCGCGGCCAGGGCGTGGACGGTGCGCTCCGGCAGCGCGCCGTGCGCGTCGACCACGTCCGTGAGGTCGGGGCCGAGCACGTATGACGTCGCGAGCCACGGCAGTGCCGCCTCCGGGTCGGCGTCCACGACCGGCGCGGTGTAGCGGCCGGACACCGCCTTGGCGATCTCCACCTCGTGCCGGAAACGGGCCCGGAAGTCGGCGTCCGCCGCGAGGTCCTGACGGACCACCTTCACGGCGACGGTACGGCCACCGGACGAACGCGCCAGGTACACGCGTCCCATGCCGCCTGCGCCGAGTCGTCGCAGCAGGCGGTAACCGCCCAACTCGCGTGGGTCGTCCGGCTGCAGAGTCTCCATGGTGGCCTTCCCCCGTGGTGGTGCCCGTGCGGCATGTGATGCGGCTGGTGTCGTTCGCCGACGCGGACACATTAGTGAGTGCCGGGGGACGGACAGCGACCGGGAGCGGCCGGAAGGCACTCACCCGATCTTCGGGAGCCGGGCCTTCGGTGGTCCCGCGTCCTTGCTGTCCGACTCGTGGACCAGGTCGTCGCCGACCGGGGTGAGGCGGAGCGTGTGCCCGGTCCGGCCGCGGACGCCGCCGAGGATGTCCGTGTGCCGGAGGGCGCCCGCCCCTCCCCCGTCACTCCCGTACGCCGGAACCTTCCAGCAGGGTGGTGGGCGGGCCGCCCGTGACCTCAGGGCCGGAGCAGGTCGACCTTCACGTCGGCCGGGAACCCGGTCGTCGGTCCGACCCGGCGGGCGAACTCGGCGACCGCCTCCAGCTGCGGGGCGCCGAAGCTGAAGTCGAGGGTGGTGAAGTACTGGGCGAGGGTCGCCTCGTCGAAGGCCTCCCAGCGGGCCGCCTGCTCGGCGACCTTGCCGACCTCCTCCAGGGAGAGGTTGCGGGAGGCGAGGAAGGCCTCGTGCACCTTGCGGGTGATGACCGGCTCGCGCTCCAGGTAGTCGCGGCGCACCGCCCACACCGCGAAGACGAACGGCAGGCCCGTCCACTGCTTCCACAGCGCGCCCAGGTCGTGCACGTCGAGTCCGTAGCGGGGGCCGTCGAGCATGTTGGCGCGCAGGGCGGCGTCGCCGATGAGGACGGCCGCCTCGGCCTCCTGCATCATCAGGCTCAGGTCGGGCGGGCAGGTGTAGTAGTCGGGCTGGACGCCGTACCGCTCGGCGAGGAGGAGCTGGGCGAGGCGTACGGAGGTGCGGGAGGTCGACCCGAGGGCGACCCGTGCCCCGTCCAGCCGGTCCAGCGGGACCTGCGAGGCGATCACGCAGGACATGACGTCGCCGTCGCAGCCGACGGCGATGTCCGGGAAGGCGACGAGCTGGTCCGCGTGCTTGAGGAACTCGACGAGGGTGACGGGCCCGATGTCGAGGTCGCCCTGCACCAGCTTCTCGCTGAGCTTCTCCGGGGTGTCCTTCGTCAGCTCGAAGTCGAGGAGCGTGCCCGTTCTCGCGAGCCCCCAGTACAGGGGCAGGCAGTTCAGGAACTGGATGTGGCCGACGCGCGGCCGGGTGCGAGGATTGTCCACATCGTGAGGCTAGTCCTCGTCCCCGGTGGGCCGACCCCCGCCCCCAGGTCGCCCAAACGTTCGACTGAACGCCCGCGACGGACGAGGTGTTCAAACATTCGGGTGACGTGATCTTGACCTCTATTGCATTCGGGAGCCTGCGTGCTAGGCTCTTCGCAAGTTGCAGTTTGGTTTCCCTTGCAGTACAGAGCCTGCGGAGCATGTGACCGCGGGCTCTCGTCGTTCTCAGACGGATGCACTTGTGCGGAATAGTCTTCACACTTGCTGGTTCTGGAGCAGGGCAACCCTTTGGGCCCAAGGAGGGCTTATGGCTACCGGAACCGTGAAGTGGTTCAACGCCGAAAAGGGCTTTGGTTTCATCGCCCAGGAAGGCGGCGGCCCCGACGTCTTCGTCCACTACTCCGCGATCAACGCGAGCGGCTTCCGCTCCCTCGAGGAGAACCAGCAGGTGTCCTTCGACGTCACGCAGGGCCCGAAGGGCCCGCAGGCGGAGAACGTCACCCCGGTCTGATCCTCACCCGATCCGGGAACGACTAGCAGTACCCAAGGAGCCCCACGCCGTCAGGCGACGGGGCTCCTGCCTTTTTCCCCTCGCACTGCTCTGGTCCCCCTCACTCCGCTCCCCCGCCCTCACCGCCGAAATGCCCGGTGAATGTTCGGGGAATTCCTCTCATACGTGCCACATGACCCGTACGAATTCCGCGCCGGCTTCCCGCGCCCGTACGCGTGCGGCGCATCCCGCGGTACGTCACGCGGTCCCCGGGCCGAGTTCCGCGCTCTCTCCGCCGGGTTCCGCCTTCATCCGTCCCGCGCCGACCACGAGGTGCTCCACGGTTCCCGGAATGTGCGGTTCGGATGTGTGCGCGGTCCCCTGTTCCAGCCTCGCGGCGCAGATATCGCGCCACGCGCCCACCGCGCCCACCGAGCCCGTCGCCGGAGCCCCGCCGGTCCCCCGGCCCGGATTCCCGCTCGCCGCCTCCCGCCGGGACAGCGTGGACTCGGTGATTCCGGCACGTCCGGCCGGTTCGGAGGGGGAGGGGGCCGACGCGTTCGCGGCGCGGGGCGCGAGGCCGGTTTCACCCGGTGCCGCCGACGGGGGCGAGTAGGGTCACCGCCCATGACCGCCACCGACGCCGATCACGTAACCGATGACGTAACCGATCACGCAGCCGATCACGTGGTCACCACCCGCGTCTTCTACGACGCCGTCGCCGAGGACTACGCCGCCCTGTTCCGTGACTCCCTCGCCGCCATGCCCCTGGACCGGGCGGTGATGGTCGGTTTCGCCGAGCTGGTCGGCGAGGGCGGCCGGGTGGCCGACCTGGGGTGCGGTCCCGGCCGGGTGACCGCGCACCTCGCCTCCCTCGGCCTCTCCGTCTTCGGCCTCGACCTGTCGGAATCCATGCTCGCGATCGCCCGCCGCGAGAACCCCGGCCTGCGCTTCGAACAGGGCTCGATGCGGAACCTGGACCTCCCCGACGGTGCCCTCGCCGGCGTGGTCTCCTGGTACTCCACCATCCACACCCCGCAGGACGAACTGCCCGCCGTCTACGCCGAGTTCCGCCGGGTCCTGGCACCCGGGGGCCATCTGCTGCTCGCGTTCCAGTGCGGTGACGAGCCCCGCCGCCACGACCGTCCCTGGGGCCACCCGGTCGCCCTCGACTTCCGGCGGATGCGGCCCGAGCGCGTCACCGCGCTCCTGGAGGCGGCCGGCTTCACCCTCGTCCAGCGCACGGTGCGCGCGGCCGACACCGACCAGGGCGAGTCGACGCCCCAGGCGTTCCTCCTCGCCCGCGCGGCGACGTGACCTACCCCGCGTACAGCCCCTCCACCTCCGCCGCGAAGTCCCGCAGGATCGCCTCGCGCCGCAGCTTCATCGACGGGGTCAGGTGGCCCGCCTCCTCCGTGAAGTCCACCGGCAGGACGGTGAAGCGGCGGATCGACTCCGGTCGGGAGAGCATCTTGTTGGCCTCGTCGATCGCGCGCTGGAGGATCGCGTACAGCTCCTCGTCGTCGAGGACGAGTTCCGGCGGCACCGGGTGCTTGCCGTTCATGCGGCGCCAGTGGGTGATCCCGGCGGGGTCGAGGGTGATCAGGGCGGAGACGTAGGGGCGGTTGTCGCCGATCACCATGACCTGGGAGATCAGCGGGTGCGAGCGGAGCCAGTTCTCCAGCGGGGCCGGGGCGACGCTCTTGCCGCCGGCGGTGATGATCAGCTCCTTCTTGCGGCCCGTGATGGTCAGGTAGCCCTCGTCGTCCAGTTCGCCGAGGTCGCCGGTGTGCAGCCAGCCGTCGGGGGAGGCGGGGGCGATCCCGCCCGCCTGGGAGTCCCAGTAGCCGCGCAGCACGTGCGCGCCGCCGACCAGGATCTCGCCGTCCGCCGCTATGCGGATCCGCGTCCCCGGCAGCGGCCAGCCCACCGTGCCCAGCCGGGGCTTCAGCGGGGGTGTCACCGTCGAGGCCCCGGTGGTCTCCGTCAGGCCGTAGCCCTCGAAGATCTCGATGCCGGCACCGGCGTAGAACGCGGCGAGGCGGCGGCCGAGCGGGGAGCCGCCGCAGATGGCGTACCGGACCCTGCCGCCCATGGCGTTGCGGATCTTGCGGTAGACCAGCGGGTCGTAGAAGGCGCGGGAGGTCTTCAGCGCGCGGGACGGGCCGGGGCCCGTCCCCGTCTGGCGGGCCTCGACGGCCTCGCCGTAGCGGCGGGCCACCGAGGCCGCGCGGTCGAAGGCCGACAGCCGTCCGCCCGCCTCCGCCTTCGCCCGGGCCGTGTTGAAGACCTTCTCCAGCATGTACGGGATGGCCAGCAGGCAGGTGGGCCGGAAGCTCGCCAGGTCGGGCAGCAGGTCCTCGGCGGCCAGGCTCGGCGCGTGGCCGAGGCGCACCCGGGCGCGTACGCAGGCGACGGCGACCATCCGGCCGAAGACGTGGGACATCGGCAGGAAGAGGAGGACGGAGGCCTCTTCGCCGGTCCGGGCCTTGAAGACGGGGTAGAGCAGTTCGATGGCGTTGTCCACCTCGGCGAAGAAGTTGCCGTGGGTGAGGGCGCAGCCCTTGGGGCGGCCGGTGGTGCCGGAGGTGTAGACGAGGGTGGCGAGGGTGTCGGGGCCCAGGACGCCGCGGCGCACCTCCACCTCCTGGTCGGGCACGTGCGCCCCGGCCGCCGCGAGCGCGTCGACGTGGCCCTTCTCCACGGTCCACACCCGCCGCAGGCCGGGGAGGTGCACGAACTCCGGGCCGAGGGCGGCGGCCTGGCCCGCGGTCTCCGTGACCAGGGCGGCCGCGCCGGAGTCGTGCAGGATCCAGCGGGCCTGGAAGGCGGAGGAGGTGGGGTAGACGGGGACGGTGACCAGTCCGGCCGCCCACGCGGCGAAGTCGAGGACGGTCCACTCGTAGATCGTGCGGGCCATGACGGCGATCCGGTCGCCCGGCGTCAGCCCCTCGGCGATCAGTCCCTTCGCGACGGCCAGGACCTCCGCGGCGAACCGTTCCGCCGTGACGTCCAGCCACCCGCCGTCCGCCGTCTTCCGGCTGAGCACCACCTCGTCCGGCGCCGTCCTCGCGTTCTCGAACGGCAGGTCGGCGAGCGACCCGTGCCGCACCTGCCGGGCGAACGGCGGTACGGACGCTTCCCGTACGACGCCGTCCAGCCGCCGGATCTCCGGCTCGACCAGGACGGGAGCTCCGTGGACGTCGTCGTCGAGAGCGGAGGAGTAGGCGGTGGACACGGGCGGCTCCTGGGGCGTGCGGGGGAACTGCGTGATGCCACGACATACGTGCCTCGCACGCCGAGGCGCTCACCGGTGGGCGTGGGGGGGAAGGGGCTCACCACCGGTCGGTGCGGAGATCGTACGGCCCTGACGTGGAAGGTCTGTGCGGGTTCGGGGACGGTCCCGGGCCGGGGGTGTGCAGTGTTGCGGGTTACTCGAGGGTCACTCACGTCCGTTCCAGGATCGCCGTCACGCCCTGTCCGCCCGCCGCGCAGATCGAGATCAGCCCGCGTGCGGGGGCGCCCCGTTCGGCGAGGAGCTTCGCCAGGGTCGCCACGATGCGGGCACCGGTGGCGGCGAAGGGGTGGCCGGTGGCCAGGGACGAGCCCGCCACGTTCAGCCGGGAGCGGTCGACGGGCGCCAGGCCCCGCTTCTCCCAGGCGGCCAGCGTGGCCAGCACCTGGGAGGCGAACGCCTCGTGCACCTCGACCAGGTCGAAGTCGGCCATGCCGAGGCCGGCCCGCTCCAGCATGCGCGGGACCGCGTGGGCGGGTGCCATCAGCAGGCCGTCCTCGCCGTCGGCGACGTCCCCGTGCACGAAGTCCACGGCGGCCGTCTCGTACGCGGTCAGATAGGCGAGGGGTTCCAGGCCGCGCTCCGCCGCCCACTCCTCGCTCGCGAGCAGCACCAGCGCCGCGCCGTCCGTGAGCGGGGTCGAGTTCCCCGCCGTCATGGTGGGTCCGGGTCCGTCGAGGCCGAACACCGGCTTCAGCGCGGCGAGTTTCCCCACCGTCGAGCCCGGCCGCAGGTTCTGGTCGCGGGCCAGGCCACGGAAGGGCACCACCAGGTCCTGGAAGAAGCCGCGTTCGTACGCCGCCGCCAGCCGCCGGTGGCTGGCCGCCGCCAGTTCGTCCTGCGCCTCACGGGTGATGCCCCAGGCGCGTGCGGTGACCGCGGCGTGCTCGCCCATGGACAGGCCCGTGCGCGGTTCGGCGTTGCGCGGGATGTCGGGGACGAGGTGGCCGGGGCGCACCTTCGCCAGCGCCTTCAGCCGGCCGCCGAGCGTCTTCGCCCGCCGCGCCTCCAGCAGCACCTTGCGCAGGTCGTCGTTGACGCCGAGGGGCGCGTCGCTCGCGGTGTCGGCGCCGCCGGCGATCGCGGCCTCCGTCTGGCCGAGGGCGATCTTGTTGGCGGCGGCGATGACGGCCTGGAGTCCGGTGCCGCAGGCCTGCTGGATGTCGTAGGCGGGGGTGCGGGCGTCGAGCGCCGAGCCGAGGACTGTCTCGCGGGCGAGGTTGAAGTCACGGCTGTGCTTGAGGACCGCACCGGCGACGAACTCCCCGATCGTGCCCGGCGCCTGGAGTCCGTACCGCTCGACGAGTCCGTCCAGCGCGGCGGTGAGCATCTCCTGGTTCGAGGCGGTGGCGTAGGGGCCGTCGGAGCGGGCGAAGGGGACGCGGCTGCCGCCGATGACCGCGACGCGCCGGACGGCGGCGGGCTTGGGGGTGCTCATCTCGACCTGCTCCTCACCGTGACATAGCCTTACCTCCGGTAACCTTACTCCAGAGTAAGCACGTCTCGGAGCAGTCACGGAGGAATCCCCCATGGCCGACCGCTATCTGAGCTTCACCGGCACCGCGCCCGGCCGCTTCCTCACCCGCCGGCTGGGCCTGCCCCGGCCGGCGACGCTGCGGCGCTGGTCACCGGAGCGGCCGGAGCTGGACGGCGGCCTGCTCCACCTGACGGCCGGGACGTCCGGCCTCGACCTCGCCCCCGTGCTCGCCCGCACGGGACCCGGTCCGGACGACACCGGCCGGCCCGCCGCCGTCGTCCTGGACGCGAGCGGGATACGGGACGTCGACGGGCTCGCCGCGGTGCACGCGGCCCTGCATCCCGTCGTACGGTCCCTCGCCGCGAGCGGCAGAATCGTGGTGCTCGGCGCCCCGCTCGACCCCGCCGACCACCACCAGGCCGCCGCCCAGCAGGCGCTGGAGGGATTCACCCGCTCCCTCGGCAAGGAGACCGGCCGGGGCATCACCGTGAACCTGGTCCGCCTCACCGACGCCCCCGCCGCCGAGTCCACCCTCCGCTTCCTGCTCTCCCCCAGATCGGCCTACGTGAGCGGCCAGGTGATCGGCGTCGGCGCGCACGAGCCCCCCGCCCCGTACGACGTGGACCGCCCCCTGTCCGGCCGTACCGCCCTGGTGACCGGCGCCGCGCGCGGCATCGGCGAGGCGGTCGCCGAGACGCTGGCCCGGGACGGCGCCGAGGTGATCGTCCTCGACGTCCCCGGGGCCGAGGCGGACGCCCGGCGCGTCGCCGAACGGCTCGGCGGAAGGGCGCTCCCCCTCGACATCACCGCCGCCGACGCGGGCGCCCGCATCGCCGAGGCCCTCCCCGGCGGCCTCGACGTGCTCGTCCACAACGCGGGCATCACCCGTGACCGGCGGCTGGTCAACATGCCCGCCGAGCGCTGGAGCTCCGTCCTGGAGGTGAACCTGGCGAGCGTGCTGCGCACCACCGACGCGCTGCTCGCCGCCGGGACGCTGAAGCGGGGCGGGCGGATCGTCGCCACGGCGTCCATCGCGGGGATCGCAGGGAACGCCGGCCAGACCAACTACGGGGCGAGCAAGGCCGGGATCACCGGCCTGGTCCGCGCCCTCGCACCGCGTGCGCTCGACGGGCACGGGGTGACCGTGAACGCGGTCGCGCCCGGATTCATCGAGACGAGGATGACGGCCGCCGTCCCGCTGCTCATCCGCGAGGCGGGCCGCCGGATGAACTCCCTCGCCCAGGGCGGCCTGCCCGTCGACGTCGCCGAGACCACCGCCTGGCTCGCCCACCCGGCCTCCGGCGCGGTGAACGGGCAGGTCGTACGGGTCTGCGGCCAGAGCCTGCTGGGGGCGTGAGCGTTCCATGACGTCCGTACCGACCGTCGTCCTCCCGCACTCCCCGGCCCTCCCTCCGCTCCTCGCGCGCGGCGCCCTGCTCTCCCCCTTCAAGCGCCCCCGCCCCGACGCCGCCCACCCCCGCGCCCGGCTGGTGCTGCCCGCCCTGCGCGTCGACACCGCCCGGCTCGCCGCGTACGAGCGGGTGTGCGGCTTCCCGACCGGCTCCGCGAGCCCCGGGGACGCGCTGCCGGTGACGTATCCGCACGTACTGGGCTTTCCGCTGGCCATGCGCCTGATGAGCCGGCCGGACTTCCCGCTCCCGCTGCTGGGCCTGGTCCACACGTCGATACGGATCACCCGGCACCGGGCGACACCGGCCACGGGCGCGTACGCGCTGACGGTGTACGTCGACGCGCTGGCCCCGCACCGGCGCGGCACCCAGGCCACCGTGGTCACCGAGCTGCGGGACGGCGGGGACGTCGTGTGGGAGTCGCGGAGCACGTACCTGGCCCGCCACCGGACCGCCCCCGGACAGCGGAAGGACCGGGAGGACCGGGAGGAAGAACGCGAGCGCGAGCCCCTGCCCGCCGTCGACGAGTGGCGGCTGTCCGGGGACGTCGGGCGGCGCTACGGTGCCGTGTCCGGCGACCGCAACCCGATCCACCTGCACCCGCTCACCGCCCGGCTCTTCGGCTTCCCCCGCGCCATCGCGCACGGCATGTGGACCGTGGCCCGCTGCCTCGCCGCCCACGGCACCCCGGACGCGGCACAGGTCCACGCGGACTTCCGGGCGCCGGTGCTCCTGCCGGGGACGGTGACGTACGCGGCGAAGGGCGGACGCTTCGCGCTGCGCGGCGACGGCGGCCGGGTTCACGTGACCGGTGAGGTCAGCCCGCTCTGAGCCGTCTTCGGGGCGGGCTCGTCGTCCGGCGGGGTCCAGCGGCGGCCGGCCATCAGGTCGCCGAGACCCGCCCAGGCGACGTTCATCAGGGTCGCCGCCGTCTGCCGGGCCGTGACGCCCGGGGTGGCGTTGGCCCAGTCCGCGAGGGACTCGGCGGCGCCGACCAGGGCCTCCGCGAGCCCGGAGACCTCGCGTTCGGGGAGGTCGGGGTCGTGGTGCGCCTCACGGGCGGCGGCGAGGATGAGCTGTGTCACGAACGCCACGATCTCCGCGCGCATCGCGGCGACCTCGGCGGCGAAGACCTCGCCGTGGGTGCGGGCCTGGAGGTGCAGCACCGCCCAGCCGTCCGGATGCCGGGCGGTGTGCGTGAAGAAGGCGGTCAGCCCCGACCAGAGCTGGCGGTCGGCCGGCAGACCGGGGAGGGCACCGGCGCGCACGGCCTCGACGAGGGCCTTCGCCTCGCGCCGGATGCACGCGGTGAACAGGTCTTCCTTGGAGTTCAGGTACAGGTACACCAACGGCTTGGAAACGCCCGCCAGTTCGGCGATCTCGTCCATCGACGCCGCCGTGTACCCCCGTCGGCCGAAGGTCCGTACGGCGGCGTCCAGCATCTGCTGTTCACGGACCGCACGCGGCATCCGCTTCGTCTTCACGGCACCCATGCCGATCAGCGTACGGGGCCGAGCGGCCCCCGCCGCCCGCACCGGGGAGGTGCGGGCGGCGGGGGCCGCGGGCGGTGACCGGTGCGGGCCGCGGCCGGCCGGCCGGTCGGTCGCCGGGTCAGGCGGCCACGGCCACCTGCTGGGGCTCGTCGACCGGCGAGGCGTGGACCGAGTCGTACGCCTCCCGGTCGAGCAGCCCCTCACGGGCGGAGACGATGACCGGGACCAGGGCCTGGCCCGCGACGTTGGTCGCCGTGCGGATCATGTCCAGGATCGGGTCGATGGCGAGGAGCAGGCCCACGCCCTCCATGGGCAGGCCCAGGGTGGAGAGGGTGAGGGTGAGCATGACCGTCGCGCCGGTGAGGCCGGCCGTGGCGGCGGAACCCACCACCGAGACGAACGCGATCAGCAGGTAGTCGCCGACGCCGAGCGGGACGTCGAAGATCTGCGCGACGAAGATCGCGGCGATGGCCGGGTAGATCGCGGCGCAGCCGTCCATCTTCGTCGTCGCGCCGAACGGGACGGCGAAGCTCGCGTACTCCTTCGGCACGCCGAGGCGCTCGGTGACCTTCTGGGTCAGCGGCATGGTGCCGACGGAGGAGCGGGAGACGAAGGCGAGCTGGATCGCGGGCCAGGCGCCCTTGAAGAACTGGATGGGGCTGACCTTGGCGACGGTCGCGAGCAGGGCCGGGTAGACGCCGAAGAGGACGAGCGCGCAGCCGACGTAGATGTCGGCGGTGAAGGTGGCGTACTTGCCGATCAGGTCCCAGCCGTAGGTGGCGATGGCGTTGCCGATGAGGCCGACGGTGCCGAGCGGGGCGAGGCGGATGACCCACCACAGGGCCTTCTGGAGGAGTTCGAGGACGGACTCGCTCAGGGTGAGGATCGGCTGGGCCTTCTCGCCGAGCTGGAGGGCGGCGACACCGGCGACGGCGGCCATGAAGACGATCTGCAGGACGTTCAGTTCGGTGAACGGCGTGATGACGTCGGTGGGCACGATGCCGGTGAGGAAGTCGATCCAGGAGCCGGTCTTCTCCGGCTCGCCGCCGTCCGCCGGGGTGAGGCCGGTGCCGGCGCCCGGGTTGGTGACCAGGCCGATGGCCAGGCCGATCGCCACCGCGATCAGCGACGTGATCATGAACCAGAGGAGGGTGCGCGAGGCCAGCCGGGCCGCGTTGTTGACCTTCCGCAGGTTGGTGATGGAGACCAGGATCGCGAAGAAGACGAGCGGGGCGACGGCCAGCTTCAGCAGGCCGATGAAGGTGCCGCCGACCTTCTCCAGGGTGGTGACCAGCCAGGAGACGTCCTGGCTGCGGGCGAGCCAGCCGAGCAGGACGCCCAGGACGAGGCCGGCGAGTATCTGGGCCCAGAAGGGCGCGCGTACGGGCAGCTTGAACTGCGTGTTCGTGGACACGGACATGCTCCGGTGAGGGGGACGCGTGGGAAAGTGACGTGGATTCGGGGCGCGGCGGAACGTCAGTGACGACAGTTCGCGGAAGTGACCCGGCAGAGGTCCACGTGCAGACGCGCCACGAGCGGAACACTCCGGGGCGTGGGGAACACGGCTGCTGACTTCACCCGAAGACCGTAACACCTGAGCTTTGGGATCCTCAAAGCCTTGCTTTGAGAGGTGGGAGACCGAAGGCATCCGCACAACGCGAAGCGCCCCGGTTTCCGGGTCAGTTCGGAAACCGGGGCGCCCGAGTGCGGTGCGCGGCTGTGACGGACGTTACGAGGTCTGGCCCTGCGTACGGGCGGTGTCGTCGGCCGTGTCCTCCATGGCGCGGTTGGCCTCCAGGCCGGCCTTGGCCCGGTTCACCCGCTGCACGATCCGCTCGGAGGCCCGGTCCCGCTCCTTGCGGAGCGCGACGAGGCTGATCGGGGCCGAGATCAGCAGGGCGAGCAGGACGATCCACAGGCCGTTGGAGTCACCGAGGCCGCGCGGGGCGAGGCCGGAGTAGACGAGGCCCCAGACGACCACGAGGCAGCCCACGAAGACTCCGAGGCGCATCAGTGTGTAGCGGAGCATCTCATCCACTCTTCCCTGCGTACGGTCAGAACGCCCCGAAGGGACGATGTCCAGTGAAGCACGGCCGGGCGTGGATCTTTCAGCGGGGTGCGGGGCTCAGGTCAGCGGCAGCAGCATGACGACGTCGTCGCGGTCGTCTCCGGGGGCCACCCGGATGGCGCCCGGGACCCGGCCGACCTCCTTGTAGCCGCAGGAGGCGTAGAAGCGCTCCAGGCCGAGGCCGCCGCGGCAGGTGAGCCGGATCGCCTCGATGCCGTCGACGGTGCGGGCGGACCGCTCGGCGGCGGCCAGCAGGTCACGGCCGTAGCCCTTGCCCTGGTGGCGGGGGTGGACCATCACCGTGTAGAGCCAGAGCCAGTGGGTCATCAGGTGATGGGTGTTGAAGGTGAGGAACGCGGTCGCGGCCACCCTGCCCTGCTCGTCGTGTCCGACGAGCAGGCGGGAACGCTCCTCCGCCATCGACACGAGCTGCCGCACCAGGGCGGGGCGGATGTCCTCCCGCGTCACGGGCGGCACGAACCCGACCGCCCCACCGGCGTTGGTGACGTCGGTCCACAGGTCGAGGATGCCGTCGCGGAGCTCGGGCGTGACGGCGGGATCGAACGTGAAGGTAAGGGACATGTGGCGATGCTAACCCTTACCGGGGGTGGAGCACCCGAAAACCGGACGGGTACGGGCCGGGGACCAGGGGGCTCCCGCCCCCTGGCGGGGTCGAAGGGACTCCGCCGCCCCTTCACCTCACACGCGCATCGGCTGGGGGGACTCCCGGCGCGCCGGGTCGGGGCCGTCGTACTCCCGGATGATCTCGTACCGGGTGTTGCGTTCCACCGGCCGGAACCCCGCGTCGCGGATGAGGTCCAGCAGATCCTCACGGGTGAGCTTGTTCGGCGTGCCGAAGTCGTCCGCGTCGTGCGTGATCTTGTACTCGACCACCGACCCGTCCATGTCGTCCGCCCCGTGCTGCAGCGCCAGCTGCGCCGTCCGCACGCCGTGCATCACCCAGAACACCTTGACGTGCGGCACGTTGTCGAACAGCAGCCGCGACACCGCGAACGTCTTCAGCGCCTCCGCCCCGGTCGCCATCTGCGTCCGCGCCTGGAGCCGGTTGCGCACCTTGCCGTCCTTCATGTCCACGAAGTCGTGCTGGTAGCGCAGCGGGATGAAGACCTGGAAACCGCCGGTCTCGTCCTGGAGTTCACGCAGCCGCAGCACGTGGTCCACGCGGTGGCGGGGCTCCTCGATGTGGCCGTACAGCATGGTGCACGGCGTCTTGAGCCCCTTCTCGTGCGCCAGCCGGTGGATGCGCGACCAGTCCTCCCAGTGGGTGCGGTGGTCGACGATGTGCTGCCGCACCTCCCAGTCGAAGATCTCCGCGCCGCCGCCGGTGAGGGACTCGAGACCGGCGTCGATCAGCTCGTCGAGGATCTCGCTCGCGCTCAGCCCGGAGATGGTCTCGAAGTGGTGGATCTCGGTGGCGGTGAACGCCTTCAGCGAGACCTCCGGCAGCGCGGCCTTCAGCTCCCTGAGCGAGCGCGGGTAGTAGCGCCACGGCAGGTTGGGGTGCAGCCCGTTGACGATGTGCAGCTCGGTCAGGTTCTCCGACTCCATCGCCTTGGCGAGCTTCACCGCCTCCTCGATGCGCATCGTGTACGCGTCCTTCTCCCCCGGCTTGCGCTGGAAGGAGCAGTACGCGCAGGAGGCGGTGCACACGTTGGTCATGTTGAGGTGGCGGTTGACGTTGAAGTGGACGACGTCGCCGTTCAGCCGCGTCCGCACCTCGTGCGCCAGCCCGCCCAGCCAGGCCAGGTCGTCCGACTCGTACAGCGCGATGCCGTCCTCACGGGTCAGGCGTTCGCCCGCCCTGACCTTCTCCTCCAGCTCGCGCTTGAGCCCGACGTCCATGCCGATCCCTCTTTCCCTCGTCAGACAGACCCGGTCAACCGTACGCCCCGGCTACTCCGTCTCCTCCGGCAGCTCACCGACCCGGTTCTCCCACTTGGTGGAGAGCACGATGGTGGTACGGGTCCGGGAGACGCCCTTGGTGCCGGACAGCCGGCGGATGGTCTTCTCCAGGCCGTCCACGTCGGTCGCCCGCACCTTGAGCATGAAGGAGTCGTCGCCGGCGATGAACCAGCAGTCCTCGATCTCCTTCAGCTCCTTCAGCCGCTGCGCCACGTCCTCGTGGTCGGCGGCGTCGGAGAGCGAGATGCCGATCAGGGCGGTCACGCCGAGGCCGAGCGAGGCGGCGTCCACGGTGGCGCGGTAGCCGGTGATGACACCGGCCGCCTCCAGCCGGTTGATGCGGTCGGTGACACTGGGTCCCGACAGTCCGACGAGGCGCCCCAGCTCCGCGTAGGAGGCCCGGCCGTTCTCCCTCAGGGCCTGGATGAGCTGCCTGTCCACCGCGTCCATGCGATCGAAGCCTTCCACTGAAGAGGTCTGAAGTTCTGCACGTGCTGGAATGCCGCCGAAGTGCTCAGTCGGGCCGGGACCCGCCGCCGAGTTCGCCCTTCCAGCGGCGGTAGAGCCGGTGCTCGACACCCGCCGCGTCGAGTACGCGTCCGGCGACGAAGTCCACCAGGTCCTGGATGTGCGTCGCGCCCGCGTAGAAGGCCGGCGAGGCGGGCACCACGCTCGCGCCCGCGTCGTCCAGCGTCACCAGGTGCCGCAGCGTCTGGCCGTTCAGCGGGGTCTCCCGTACGGCCACGACCAGCGTGCGCCCCTCCTTCAGGGTGACGCTCGCCGCCCGCTGCAACAGGTCCTTGGACAGCCCGAGCGCCACCCCGGCCACACAGGCCGTGGAGGCGGGCACGATCAGCATGCCCTTGCTCGGGTACGACCCCGAGGACGGCCCGGCCGCGAGGTCACCGGCGGCCCAGTGCCGTACGCCGTCGAGGTCGACGGTGAACGTGTCCGGCTTGCCGTCCGCCCCCCGGGACAGCCATTCCCGCAGGTCGTCGCGCCAGTGGGCGTCCCGGAAGGCGATGCCGGTCTCGTCCAGCAGGGTCAGCCGGGAGGCCCGGCTGACGACGAGGTCGACACTCTCCCCCGCCGCCAGAAGCGCACGCAGCACAGCGGCTGCGTAGGGCGTACCGGACGCCCCGGACACCCCCACGATCCAAGGCTCGCGCCGCGTTTCTCCTGCGTTCACAACTCGAGCCTACCGGCGGACGGCAGGCGTCCGCGCTCAGGACCGGTCGGAGGCCTTCGAACCCGGCGGCCGGGTGGCTAGAGTGCGGGGGCGACACGGGACGAGGGGGGAACGATGGCCAAGGTCAACATCAGCCTCGACGCCGAACTGGTGGTGGAAGTGATGGTCCTGGCGGGGGTCGGCTCGCCCCAGGACGCGATCGAGGTGGTCGTACGGGACTACATCGCCCGCGGCCACCGCACCGAGGCCCGCACCGAACTCAGGGACCAGGGCCTGCGCGAGATCGACGCCAAGCCGCAGGAGCCCCAGGGCTGACCCGGGCCGTACGCCGGCGTCCTCACACGGTCAGCCCCCGCACCAGCAGGTCCAGCAGCGCGCACACGAACAGCGCGATGCCGATGAAGCCGTTGACGCTGAAGAACGCCCGGTTCAGGCGGGTCAGGTCGTTCGGGCGGACGATGGTGTGCTCGTAGACGAAGGCGCCGGCCACGATCAGCAGGCCGAGCCAGAAGAACGCGCCGGCGTCGGTGAGGAGGGCGTACCAGACGAAGAGGGCCGTGGTGACGGTGTGGCAGGCGCGGGCGCCCCAGATCGCGGCGGGGATGCCGAAGCGGGCCGGGACCGACTTCACGCCGATCTCGCGGTCGGTGTCGACGTCCTGGCAGGCGTAGATCAGGTCGAAGCCGCCGATCCAGACGCCGACCGCGAGGCCGAGGACGACGGCGTCCCAGGACCACGACCCGGTGATCGCCAGCCAGCCGCCGACCGGGCCCATCGCCTGCGCGAGACCCAGGATGGCCTGCGGGAAGTTCGTGAACCGCTTGCCGTACGGATACACCACCATCGGGATCACGGCGACGGGTGCGAGGGCGAGACAGAGCGGGTTGAGGAGGGCCGCCGCGCCGAGGAAGACGGCGAGGGCGACGAGCGCGCCCGTCCAGGCGTGCCGGACCGACATCGCGCCGGTGACCAGCTCGCGGTGGGCGGTGCGCGGATTGCGGGCGTCGATCTCGCGGTCGATGATCCGGTTGGCGGCCATGGCGAAGGTGCGCAGCCCGACCATGGCGACGGTGACCAGGAGCAGCCGGCCCCAGTGGATGTTCTCGTCCCACTCGTACATCGCGGTGAGGGCGGCGATGTAGGCGAAGGGCAGCGCGAACACCGAGTGCTCGATCATCACCAGGCGCAGGAAGGCTTTCGTGCGTCCCGGCTGCTGCGGGAGCGCCGCGGAGGCCGAGGTCACAGTCCGTACTCCTTCCAGCGGCGGTCGACGAGGGCGGCCGTGTCCGGGTCGGACTCGACCATGTCGGGCCAGCCGCCGTCGCGCGTGTACCCCTCCTCGGGCCACTTCTTCGTCGCGTCGATGCCGGCCTTGCCGCCCCAGAACTGCTGGTACGAGGAGTGGTCGAGGTGGTCGACGGGGCCCTCGACGACGGTGAGGTCACGGGCGTAGTCGGTGTTGCCGAGGGCCCGCCAGGACACCTCGTGCAGGTCGTGGACGTCGCAGTCGGAGTCGACGACCACGATCAGCTTGGTCAGGGACATCATGTGGGCGCCCCAGATGGCGTGCATGACCTTCTGCGCGTGCTTGGGGTACTTCTTGTCGATCGAGACGATCGCGCAGTTGTGGAAGCCGCCGGACTCGGGGAGGTGGTAGTCCACGATGTCCGGGACGATGATCTTGAGGAGGGGCAGGAAGAAGCGTTCCGTCGCCCGTCCCAGCGGTCCGTCCTCCGTCGGGGGCCGGCCGACGACGATCGACTGGAGCAGCGGGCGCTTGCGCATCGTCACGCAGTCGATCGTCAGCGCGGGGAACGGCTCCTGCGGGGTGTAGAAGCCGGTGTGGTCGCCGAACGGCCCCTCGGGCAGCATCTCGCCGGGCTCCAGCCAGCCCTCGACGACGACCTCCGCCTGCGCCGGGACCTGGAGCGGAACGGTCTTGCAGTCGACCATCTCGATCCGCTTGCCCTGCAGGAACCCGGCGAACAGGTACTCGTCGATGTCGCCGGGCAGCGGCGCGGTGGAGGCGTACGTCACGGCGGGCGGGCAGCCGAAGGCGATGGCGACGGGCAGGCGCTCGCCGCGCCGGGCGGCCACCTGGTAGTGGTTGCGGCTGTCCTTGTGGATCTGCCAGTGCATGCCGATGGTGCGCCTGTCGTGGCGCTGGAGGCGGTACAGGCCGAGGTTGCGGACGCCCGTCTCCGGGTCCTTGGTGTGGGTGAGGCCCAGGTTGAAGAAGGAGCCGCCGTCCTTGGGCCAGGTGAACAGCGCGGGGAGCTTTTCGAGGTCCACGTCGTCGCCGGTGAGGACGACCTCCTGGACCGGCGCGTCCTTCACCTTCTTCGGCGGTACGTGCGTCATCGCGCCGAGCTTCCCGAACGCCTCGCGCACCCCGACGAACCCGTGCGGCAGCTCGGGCTTCAGCAGCCCGCCGATCTTCTCGGAGATCTCCGCGTACGACTTCAGACCGAGCGCCTTCAGCAGGCGGCGGTCCGTGCCGTACACGTTCATCGCGAGGGGCATGCTCGAGCCGCGCACGTTCTCGAAGAGCAGGGCGGGACCGCCGGCCTTCTGCACCCGGTCGACGATCTCACCGACCTCCAGATACGGGTCGACCTCGGCCTTGATGCGCTTGAGGTCGCCCTCGCGCTCCAGCGCCCTGAGCAGGGAGCGAAGATCGTCGTAAGCCATGCGGTCAAGTATCCCCGAGCGGTTACGCTGGCCCTGTACCGCCCACCGCTTTCGCTGGAGAGGCCCATGCTGCGGGTGCTGATGTTCCTGGTGCCACTGGCCCTGAGCGTGTACGCGTTCATCGACTGCATCAGCACGAAGGACGATGACATCCGCCACATGCCCAAGCCGCTGTGGGCGATCCTCGTGCTGCTGTTCCCGCTGGTCGGCTCGATCTCCTGGCTGATCGCCGGCAAGAAGCGGCACCCGGCGGGCGCGGGCGGCTCCGCCTGGGGCCGGGGCGGCGGCGGCCGGCAGTGGGTGGCGCCGGACGACAACCCCGAGTTCCTGAAGTCGCTGGACGAGGAGAGGGACAAGGACGACAAGCCGGGGGACGGCGAGCGGGGCGGGACCGCCTGACCGTCCCGCGTCGGCCGCCGTCAGCCGGCCCTCGGCGACATCGGCCCCGACAAGGCGGCCCGGGTGCGGTCCCGGCGCCGGGGGCGGCGGCCGGGCACGAGGGGGGCCCCGGCCGATCGCGGGGGGGGCGGCGGGGGCGGGGGGGCCGCGAGGGTCT
>NZ_JBIRYZ010000015.1:0-84519 GCF_044390325.1 Streptomyces sp. NPDC018964 | reverse complement strand
CGCCCCCCGCCGGCCCCCGCGCCCGCCCCCCCCCCCCCGCCCCCCCCCCCCCCCCCCCCCCGCCGCCCCCGCCCCCCCCCCCCCCCCCGCCCCCCGCCCCCCCCCCGGGCCCCGGACGATCGCGGGCGGGGCGCCGGGGCGGGTCAGCCGACGAGGTTCTTGATCCGGGCGGCGGTGAGGGCCCGGTCGAAGACCCGTACGTCCCGGACGGCGCCGGGGAAGAAGTCGACGGCCTGGCCGCCGTAGGACGCCCGGCCGATGATGAAGGGGCCGGTGGCGGGCACCGGGTTGGTGTCCTCGCCCTCCGCCTCCTGTACGCCGTTGACGTACAGCCGCAGGGTGCGCGCCGGGCCGTCGCAGACGCCGGCGAGGTGGGTCCAGACGTTCACGGCGGGCTCGCCGCGGCCGGCGACGCGCAGGCCGGGGCGGGAGAGGGCCCAGCGGTTCTCCTCGACGGCGTACTGGAGGTAGAAGCCGCTGGCGTCCTGGGCGTCCTGGCTGACGGCGGTGGCCCAGTCGCCTGGTGCGGCGGAGAGCCGGACCCAGGCGGCGACCGTGAAGCTTCGGCCCTCCCCGGTCTCCACCACCGGTCCCCCGGTCATGATCTGGCCGCCCCGCCCGTCGAAGACGGCGCCGCCTCCGCCGGGCAGCCAGGTCACGCCGGTCGCGGCGCCGTCGTGACGGCCGCCCGCGGTGTCCCGCGCGACCGCGCCCGAGGTCTCGTCGAGGGGCCAGTGCCCGACGGGCCGGACGGGCTGCGGGGTGGCGGAGGGCGAGGACGAGGGGGAGGCCGAGGAGGGGGGCGTGGCCCGGTCCCGGTCCGCGGCGGCCGACCGGTTGAGCCAGAACCCCGTCCCGGCGCCGACCGCGGCGACCGCGCCCCCGCCGACGCCGAGGAGCAGGAAGGCCCGCCGGCTGCCACCGCGTTCCCGGCCCGCCCGGCGGCCGGTCGGCTCCGTGGCGGCGGGTGCCGGCTCCGGGGCGGCACCCACCCGGGTGGCCTGGTCGTGGAAGTGCGGCGCCACCATGGTCGCCTGCTGCGGGAGGGTGCCGGGCCCGCCGTCGCGCGGCAGTACGTTCGTCGGGGCCCCCGGATCCGTGGCGCGGGCACCCGGGACGGGCGTACCGGCCGGGGTCGGGGACCCGGCGGCGTTGCCCTGCTGCGGCCAGGGGCCGAGGTGCCGCAGGGCCATCGTGTTCTCGTCGCCCAGTGCGCCGACCCGGGCGAGGATCTCCTGCGGGGTGGGGCGGCGGGCCGGGTCCTTGGCGAGGCAGTCGCCGATGAGGGCGTGCAGGGCCGGGTCGGTGACGGCGCCGATGTCGGGGGTGTTGTGCACCACGCGGTAGAGCAGCGCGGGGGTCGGTCCCTCGCCGAAGGGATTCGCGCCGGTCGCCGCGAAGGCCAGCACCGCGCCCAGGCAGAAGACGTCGCTGGCCGGGGTGATCGTGTCGCCGTTGACCTGCTCGGGCGACATGAAGCCGGGCGAGCCGGCCACGAGGCCGGTGCCGGTGATCGAGTCGGCCTCGACGCTGCGGACGATCCCGAAGTCGATGACCCGGGGCCCGTCCTCGGCGAGCAGCACGTTGGAGGGTTTGAGGTCGCGGTGGACGAGGTTCACGGCGTGGATCGACACCAGCGCCTCGGCCAGCCCGGCCGCCAGCGCGAGGACCGCCCCCGCCTCGAACGGCCCCCGCTCGACGACCGCCTGCTCCAGCGAGGGACCGGCGATGTAGCTGGTGACCAGCCACGGCAGGGGCGCGTCCGGGTCGGCGTCGACGACCGGGGCGGTGAAGGCGCCGCTGACCTTGCGGGCCGCCTCGACCTCGCGGCGGAACCGGTCCCGGAACTCGGGCCGGCGCACCAGCTCGGCGTGCACCACCTTGACCGCGACGAGCCGCCCGCCCGGGGAACGCCCGAGGAACACCTGGCCCATACCGCCCGCGCCCAGCCGGCTCAGCAAGCGGTACGCCCCGACGGAGTGCGGGTCGTCCGGCTCCAGCGCTGACACAAATGCCTCCCGGCGTGCGATCTCGGCCCATGGGGGCAGGGCCAAGCATAAAGCCAATCGCACCCGTGTTCGCCGAAGTGCCTTACGCCGTACGGCACTTCGACCGCCATCTTCTTCCTGAACGCCGCGCTGCGCCCCTGCACGGAGCCGGGCGGCCAGGGAGTCGGCGTCATTCGAAGATCTCTTCGGCCTTCGGGACGGTGACGGCGCGGGTGAGCCAGCGGCGGAGGAGGTCGGGGTCGGTGCAGTCCGTGACACGACCGCGGACGTCGTCGGAGATGTCGAGGCCGCGCTGCTCCAGGACGAGCAGGACATCCTCGGCTGCGCGGCGCGCCTCGCCTTCGACGCGGGCTTCCGCGCGGGCTTCCGCGCGGGCTTCTTCCCGGATCTCTTCGACGAGGTAGGACTTGTAGAAGGAGAGGTCCACAGCCACCAGGTTCCTCCAGAGGTGCTTGGCCGGGTGCTTGCCCAGGCCCTGTGCGGTGAATTCGACGAGGGGGTCCGCGATGTCTTCGGGCACGTCCCGCAGTGCGGTGGAGAGGGCCTTCAGTATCGCATTGACGGCGGGTTCGGCGGCGTGTGTGATGGCCGCGAGGCTGGTCAGGACGAGGTCGGCGCGGGCCTCCTCGGGGTCGGTGATCACGGGCATGTTGTGCGGACCGGCGACCACGGGACGCAGGGTGAGGGTGGGCAGTTGGGGCGGCCCGCTGCTGACCGCCCGCTGGGCCCATTCGGCCGTGGCGTGGTCCTGGCAGACGACGAGGAGCGCGGTGGGCAGCCGGTACTTGGTCCAGAGGTAACTGGTGTAATACGCCCAGCTCGCCGGCTTGTCCGGGTTCTTGCCGCCCTGGGCCTCGATCGCGAGGAGGAAGTCGCCCTGCTCCGCGGTCTCGAACCGCAGGACCGTGTCGACCCGGCGTTCGACGGGGCTGGTCTCGGTGAGGTCGGCCGGCAGGGGTGTGGCCCTGACGGGCCTCGGGATGTCGACTCCGAGGAAGCGTGAGACGCGACTGAAGAGTCCGGGATCGTGCTGGAAGATGCGGTGCATCGCCTCATGGGGCGGCTTGACCATGGGTCTCCTTCATGTCAGCCCCCGAAGAGGGGCGACATATGTCGTCGGCATGTGCGCCAAACGTAAGGAGAACGGGGCCCGGAAAGCGGGCAAACCGGTGATGTTCACCCACGCGAGTGAATCGGACGCCGCGCGCGAGGAGCGCTGCCACGTTCCGGCCGACCTACGACGGTTCCCGGTTGTGTGAGCATCTCGGTCGATTCCGTTGACGCGACGCTCAGATGTGAAGGGCGTGAGCACTTCCCTGGAAAGTGCTCACGCGTTTTCGACGAGGTGACTCCGCGGGCGCCGCTCCCGGAGGGGGAGGGTCAGCGCAGGCGGGACGACGACAGGATCGACAGCAGGTGGGCCGGGACCATCACCCAGGTGATGACGGCGAGCGCGCCCAGGGCCCAGCGGGTCGGCTCGATGCCGCCGGTGACCGCGTCGGCGACCGCCGCGACGAGGAGGACGAGGGACGCCTCGATGCCGTTGGTCACCCGGTGGATCTTGAACGCGGCGGCGATGCGGCGGACCGTGGCGACGCCCTCCGAGCGCGGGCGGGTGGACTCGTCGTCGGCGACGGCCAGTCCGCGGCGGGCGCGGGCGACGTCCACCAGGTCGGTGGAGGCCTTGAGCAGGACGACGCCGAGGGCGGTGGCGATACCGACCGACAGCCAGCCGCCGACGCCCGACTCGGCGGCCCGGTAGCCGGCGCCCGCCATCAGCGCCGCGTCCGCGAGGTACGCGCCGAGCCGGTCGACGTAGATGCCGGCCGCGCTGTTCTGCCCCTTCCACCGGGCGACCTCGCCGTCCACGCAGTCGAAGAGCAGGAACAGCTGCATGAGGACCACGGCGAGTACCGCGCCGGCCAGGCCGGGGATCATCAGCGCGGCGCCGGAGGCCACTCCGCACACCACCATGGTCCAGGTGAGCTGGTCGGGGGTGACCGGGGTGCGGACCAGGTGCCGGGTGGTGCGCAGGGATACCTTGCGCATGTAGAGCCGGCCGGCCCAGTGCTCGCCGTTGCGGCTCGCCATCTTGGCCTGCGGCTGGCAGACCTCCCGCAGCTCCTCCAGTACCGGCGCACCCATGACGTTCCTCCCAGCCCCGACCACCGCCCGCGCGACGATGATCGGGCCAGGGTACAGAGCACGTACGGCAGGCCGTCGGCAGGGGACACCGACCCCATGGAGCCGATCGGTCCGGGCACTGCCCTCACGGAGATCCGCGCCAGGCTGGAAGAGGGCGGCATCCCCGTCGGCGCACGCGGAGACCGCCGCCTTCCGCGCGGTGGGGCGGGACGGCAGCGGTCGTACCGCGGTACGACGAGGGTGACGACGCTCCCCCGCGCCGGCACCGCTCGGGACTCGTCCGGCGGTTCGGCACCTCCCGGGTGGTGATCGACGAGGCGGTCACCTTCCACGGCGGGCATGACCGGGCGGTCGGCCGGGCACGGTGTGGGGATCGTGCCGCTGGACGATCCGGAGTGCGCCGCGATGGTGCGGGAGCCCATCGTCCGGCATCCACAGGTGTGGAGCGAGAACATCGGGAACCGGACGACGAAGGCCGGTTCCCGTGACTCAGGTCACAGGGAACCGGCCTTCGTGGTGCGTGGGTTCAGAACCCGACGGACCGCAGCGCGCCCAGGCCGACGTCGGCGTACGAGTGCTTGCCGGAGACGAAGATGTTCACGCCGTAGTAGTTGAACAGCCAGCAGCCGAAGGCGAGCAGGGCCAGGTAGGCGGCCTTGCGGCCCTTCCAGCCGGCGGTGGCGCGGGCGTGCAGGTAGCCGGCGTAGGCGACCCAGGTGATGAAGGACCAGACCTCCTTGGGGTCCCAGCCCCAGTAGCGGCCCCAGGCGTCGCCGGCCCAGATGGCGCCCGCGATGATCGTGAACGTCCACAGCGGGAAGACGGCCGCGTTGACCCGGTAGGAGAACTTGTCGAGGGACGCTGCGGCGGGCAGGCGCTCCAGGACGGAGGTGGCGAAACTGCCGGGCTTGCCGCCGCTCGCGAGCTTGTTCTCGTACGTGTCCTTGAACAGGTAGAGGATCACGCCGACCGCGCCGACGTAGAAGACCGCGCCGCACAGGATCGCCGTGGAGACGTGGATGTACAGCCAGTACGAGTGCAGGGCGGGGACGAGCTGGTCGCTCTCGGTGTAGAGGACGGTGACGGCCAGACCGAGGTCGAGGAGGACCGTGGTGGTGAGGAACAGGCCGAGCCAGCGGATGTTCTTCTTCAGCGCCAGCAGCAGGAGGTACACGCCGACCGCGGTGGTGGAGAAGGTGATGTTGAACTCGTACATGTTGCCCCACGGCGCCCGCTGCACGGACAGCGCGCGGGTGAGCACGCCGCCGAAGGAGAGGCAGAACGCGAGCACGGTGAGGGAGACGGCGATCCGTCCGTAGAGGTCGCCCTTCTCGTCGCCGCCGTGCGCCCCGGGCCCGTCGGGCACGTCGCGGGAGCCGGTGGCGGCGCGCACGACGACCTTCGGCCGCTCCAGTACGGCGGTGCCGCCGGCCTGCTTCACGGTGACGGCCGGCGCCTTCTTCGCCTGGGCGCCCGCCTTCGGGCTGAGGGCGGCGGCGGTACGGGCGACCTTGCTGCGGCTGCCGAAGGTCCACTCCGCGATGTACGCGAAGAAGGCGAGGGTGTAGACCGCCATCGCGGAGTAGACCAGCACGTTGCTGATCTCCGCGAGGTTCTCGTTGGCCGCGGCGGCCAGATCTGTTGCGGCGGCGAGAGTCATTTCTCAGCCCCTTCGGCAGGTACGGCTTCGGGATCGGTGTCGGTGGGACCGGTCGGGTCCGGGGAGGGGTCGGGTGCGCCCGGTGCCCGGTCGTAGAGGATGCCGGCGAGTTCGCCGAGTTCCTCGGGGACCTTCGCGGACTCGCTGCGGCCGAGGCCGGCCATCTCGACGACGGTCACGCCGTCGGCGCCGCGCACCGCGCGCACCCACACGCGGCGGCGCTGGATGAACAGGGAGCCGGCGAGACCGGCGATCGCGGCGACGGCGCCGCCGAGCGCCCAGCCGGCGCCCCGCTCCTGGACGACCTGGAAGCCGGCCCACTCCTTGACGTCCTTCTCGAAGGTGACCGAGCCGGCGCCGTCCGGGAGCGTCATGGTCTCGCCGGGCGTGAGCAGCTTCTTGAACAGCTCGCCCTCGGCGTCCTTGAACTCCTTCATCTTGGTCTTGTCCATCTGGTACACGCTCTGCGGAATGCCGGAGTCGGCCTTCAGGTCGCCGTGGTAGGCGGAGAGCGCGAGCACCGGATAGTCCAGCGCGGGGAACTGGGAGAGCATCGTGCCGCTGGCGGAGCCGCCGAAGGTGGGCACGAAGAAGGCGTTGAAGCCGAGCTGCTCCTTCTCGCCCTCCCGGTTGCGGTAGCCGTCGAGGACCTTGACCACGCCGGAGGAGGTGACGTTGGAGTCGAGCGGCAGCAGCGGCACGGCGTCCCGGAAGACGACCTCGCCCTTGCCGTCGCGGACGGTGACGACGGGCGCGTAGCCGTGGCTGACGAGGTAGACCTTGGCGTCGCCGATCTCGAGGGGCTTGTTCACCTTGACGAGGGCCGTCTTCTCCTCGCCGTCGGCGCCCTCGGTGTAGGTGAGCTCGGTCTCGTACGTGCGCGGGGTGCCCTTGTTGGGGCCGGTGCGCTCGTAGGTGCCGGTGAACTCCTTCACGTCGAAGCTGAACGGCACCAGGTCGTCGTTGGTGAAGAGGCTGCCGGACTTGAAGTCGTCGTACTGGGTGAGCGTGTTGGAGAAGCCGTCGCCCTCGACGACCAGCTTGTTGCCCTCGGACTTGAACAGCTGGCCCCAGCCGAAGGCGATCAGCATCACGATCAGCGCGATGTGGAAGAGGAGGTTGCCGACCTCGCGCAGGTAGCCCTTCTCGGCGGCGACGGCGTCACCGGCGAGGTGGGCGCGGAAGCGGCGCTTCTTCAGCAGGGCGAGCGCGGCCTCGCGGACGGCTTCGGGTGCGGCCTCGGTGCGCCAGGTGGTGTGGGCGGGCAGCCGGGTCAGCCGGCGGGGCGCGCCCGGCGGGCGGCCGCGCAGCTGGCCCACGAACTGCCAGGTGCGGGGCACGATGCAGCCGATGAGGGAGACGAACAGCAGGATGTAGATCGCCGAGAACCACACCGAGCTGTAGACGTCGAAGAGCCCGAGCTTGTCGTAGAGGGGCGCGAGGACGTCGTGGCGCTCGCGGAAGTCGGCGACCGCCGTCTCGTCGATCCCGGTCTGCGGGATGAGCGAGCCGGGGATCGCGCCCAGCGACAGCAGCAGCAGGAGCAGCAGCGCGACCCGCATGGAGGTGAGCTGCCGCCAGAACCAGCGGCCCCAGCCGACGACGCCGAGGGAGGGCAGGTTCGGCGCATCCTCCGTGGGCACGGTGGACAGCTGGGAACCGGCGGCGCCGAGGTCCTGGTCGTCGGCGGCCTTGGAGGTGTCGTCGGCGGCCCGGTGGGAGTCGTCGGTTGTCGTCTTGCTCATCGGGTCAGATCCCCACAGTGAAGCCGTTGGACCAGGTCTGCATCTCCGCCACGAGGCTGTCCCACGCGCCGGTCAGCAGCAGCACACCGGTCGCGATCATCATGGTGCCGCCGGTGCGCAGGACCCAGACGTAGTGCCGCTTGACCCAGCCGAAGGCACCGAGCGCCTTGCGGAAGGCCACGGCGGCGAGCACGAAGGGCACGCCCAGTCCCAGACAGTACGCGACGGTCAGTACGGCGCCGCGTCCGGCGCTCTCCTGCTGTGCGGAGAGGGTGAGGACGGAGGCGAGGGTGGGGCCGATGCAGGGGGTCCAGCCGATGCCGAAGAGGGCGCCGAGGACGGGGGCGCCGACCAGTCCGGTCGCGGGGCGCTTGTGGAAGCGGAACTCGCGCTGGGTGAGCCAGGGCATCAGGCCCATGAAGAAGACGCCCATGAGGATCATGAGGACGCCGAGCACCTTGGACAGGACGCCCGACTGTTCCTGGAGGGTCTGTCCGAAGTAGCCGAAGAAGGCGCCGCCGGAGACGAACACGACGGTGAAGCCGAGCACGAACAGGGACGCGCCGGCGACCATCCGGCCGCGCCGGGCCTCGGCCAGGTCGGTGCCGGAGACGCCGGTGACGTAGGAGAGGTAGCCGGGCACCAGCGGCAGGACGCAGGGCGAGAAGAAGGAGACCAGCCCGCCGAGCACGGCGATGGGCAGGGCGACCAGCAGGGCGCCGTTGAGCACCGTGCCGTTGTAGCCCGTCTCGGCGGCGAGCGTGTGCAGGGCCGTCACGTCACTTCTCCGCGACGACCGGCTCGAGCATCTTCAGCAGGCGTTCCTCGCTGAGCGAGGTCAGCGAGCGGGCCGCGATCCTCCCCTCCCGGTCCAGGACCAGGGTCGAGGGGACCGCCTGCGGGTTGAGGGTGCCCTTCTCGAAGCGGAGCATCAGCTTGCCCGTGGGGTCGTACAGGCTCGGGTAGGGGATGCCGAAGTCCTTCTCGAAGGCGAGGGCGGCCGTGGTGCTGCCGTCCCGGGTGTTGATGCCGACGAACTGCACGCCCTGGTCCGCGTACTCCTTGGCCACCTTGGCGAAGTACTTGGCCTCCGCGCGGCAGGGGTTGCACCAGGAGCCCCAGACGTTGAGGACGACGACCTTGCCCTTGTAGTCGGCGACGTCGAGCCGCTCGCCCTCGAGCGTCTTCCCGGACAGCTCGGGAGCGGCGATCCGGTCGCCCTCGGCGACCGTGGAGATGCCGTCGGTGCCGGTGACGAAGTTGGTGTTGCCGCCCCCGCCGGAGGTTCCGCCCGATCCGCACGCGGAGACGAGCAGTGCGGCCGCGGCGGCGCCGGCGGCCAGGGTGGTGCGACGGCGGACGCGGAGGACACGGAGGGCACGGTCCGGGCTGTGTTCGGCTCGGTTCGAGCGCTGGGGGGCGCGGCTGGCGGCACTCATGTGAAAAGTTTCGCATGCCCGTTCCGGGGATCTTGCGCACCCCCCGTGCGGGCGGAAACCCGCATTTCAGGCGGCGTTGCCGGTGCCCGTTCCGGTGGCGCCCGTTCCGGCGGTGCTCGTCCCGGTCGCGCCGCCGGTGTCCTTCGCGAACGCCTTCCAGCCGCCGGCCGGTTCCTGGCCGACGTCCAGGGTGCGGAGCCGCTCCAGCACCTCGGGCTTCTGCACGTCCAGCCAGTCGGTGAACTGGCGGAAGGAGACGAGCCTCACGTCGCCGCCCTTCTCCTTCTCCCGCGCGATGTGCTTGAGCGCCTCCTCCACGGCGTCCATGTAGATGCCGCCGTTCCACTCCTCGAAGTGGTTGCCGATGAAGAGCGGCGCGCGGTTCGTCCCGTAGGCCCGCTCGAAGCCGGATATGTACGCCTGGGCCGCCTGCCGCCGCCAGCCGGGGTGGTTGTGGGCGGGCGCGTTGGTCGAGTTGACCGACTGGTTGGCGAGGATGTTGTAGTCCATCGACAGGACCTCGAAGGAGTGGCCGGGGAACGGTATCTGCTGCAGGGGGAGGTCCCATATGCCCTGCTTCTTCGACGGCCAGACCTGGCGGCCGCCGGGCGAGGAGGAGTCGTAGCGCCAGCCGAGCTCGCGGGCGGTGGGCAGCAGCTTGTCCTGGCCGAGCAGACAGGGCGTGCGGGCGCCGACGAGCTCCTTGTCGTAGTCGAAGGGGAGCGGCTCCAGGTCGGTCCAGCCGGAGTTGGTCCGCCACTCCTTGACGAAGGACTTGGCCTGCTCGATCTCGCTGCGCCACTGCTGCGGGGTCCAGTTGCCGACGCTGCCGGAGCCGCCGCAGAAGTGGCCGTTGAAGTGGGTGCCGATCTCGTGCCCTTCGAGCCAGGCACGGCGGACGTTCTTCAGCGTGTCCTTGATGTGGCCGTCGGTGAGGTAGCCGATGTCGGAGGCGCCGCGCGGATTGTTCGGGGGGTCGTAGAGGCGCTTCTTCGACTCGGGGAGCAGGTAGAGGCCCGAGAGGAAGAAGGTCATGGACGCGCCGTGCTCCTTGGCGAGGTCCAGGAAGCGCGGGAAGAGGCCGTTGCCGACCTCGCCGGCCCCGTCCCAGGAGAAGACGACGAACTGCGGCGGGGTCTGGCCCGGCTCCAGCGGCACCGGCGCCTCGGGCTGGTGGGGCTGCTTGCCGGTGAAGGAGGTGGAGCCGTCGCCGATCGGGCGGGCGGTGTTCGTCGGCTTCGGCTTCGGCGTGCCGGGCCGGTCGTCGGGGCGGGTGCCGCCCGTGTCGCTCCCGCCGCCCGGACCCGTGTGGCCGCCGCAGCCCGCCAGGGGGACGGCAGCCGCAGCTCCCGCCCCGAGCCCGAGCATTCCCCTGCGGGTGAGACTGCGCATGGCAACCCCGTTCGTCACGTCCTCTGGTGGTCACTCACTCAGAGGACGTGACGAAGCCCGGGGTTCCCGACCGCATGCGGGGGTTTCGCAACGATTTTCGAAAGGCTGGTCCCAGGCGGGTGTCACGCCGGTCCGGCGGACGTCACGCCCCGAACGCCTTGCCCTTCCCCTTCACCGGCTTGGCACCCGCGAGCAGATGCGCGGGGACGAGGTCACGGGCCGGCTCGCTGTAGCCGACGGAGACGATCCTGTCCCCCTGGTAGGTGAAGGTGGTCAGCGAGGCGAGCGTGCACTGCCGCTTGCGCGGGTCGTGCCACAGCCGCCGCTTCTCCACGTACGACCGCACGATCCAGATCGGCAGCTGGTGGCTGACCAGCACCGCCTCGTGTCCGCGCGCCGCGTCCTTGGCCGCGTTCAGCGCGCCCATCATGCGGATGACCTGGTCGACGTACGGCTCGCCCCAGGACGGCTTGAACGGGTTGACGACGTGCTTCCAGTTCGCCGGGCGGCGCAGCGCGCCGTCGCCGATGCCGAAGGTCTTGCCCTGGAAGACGTTCTCCGCCTCGATCAGCCGCCCGTCGGTGGCGATGTCCAGGCCGTGCGCCTTGGCGATGGGCTCGGCCGTCTCCTGCGCCCGCTCCAGCGGGGAGGCGACGACGTACGTGACGTCGCGGGGGGCGAGGTGCTCGCCGACCCGGTCGGCCATGCGCCGGCCCAGCTCGGAGAGGTGGTAGCCGGCGAGACGCCCGTAGAGGATCCCGTCCGGGTTCTCGACCTCGCCGTGCCGCATGAGGTGGACGACGGTGATGTCGTCGTCCTTCTTCACGGTGCTCACGCGGTCGCCTCCGCTGCCGCTCGGGCCGCCGCCGGGAGGGCGTCGGCGATCCGCTGGAGGGCCCGCTCGTCGTGCGCGGTGGACACGAACCAGGACTCGAAGGACGACGGCGGCAGGTAGACGCCGTTCGCGAGGAGGGAGTGGAAGAACGCGGTGAAGCGGAACGAGTCCTGCGCCTTCGCCTCCTCGTAGTTCCGCACCGGGCGGTCGGTGAAGAACACGGAGAACATGTTGGAGGCGTTCTGCAGCGTGTGCGCGACACCCTCCTTGGTCAGCGCCTCGGTCACGAGGGACTGGATCCGCGCCGAGACGGCGTTCACCTTCTCGTACGCGGCGTCGTCGAGCAGCCGCAGCTGGGCGAGCCCGGCGGCGGTGGCGACGGGGTTCCCGGAGAGCGTGCCGGCCTGGTAGACGGGCCCGGCGGGGGCGAGGTGGGCCATCACGTCGGCGCGCCCGCCGAAGGCCGCGGCCGGGAAGCCGCCGCCCATCACCTTGCCGAAGGTCATCAGGTCGGGGCGGACGCCGTCGACGCCGTACCACCCGGCGCGGCTGGTCCGGAACCCCGTCATGACCTCGTCGGAGATGTACAGCGCGCCGTTCGCGGCGCACGCGTCCTTCAGCCCCTGGTTGAACCCGGGCAGCGGCGGTACGACGCCCATGTTGCCGGGCGACGCCTCGGTGATCACGCAGGCGATCTCACCGGGGTGCGCGGCGAAGGCGGCGTGCACGGCGTCGAGGTCGTTGTACGGCAGCACGATGGTGTCGCCGGCCTGGGCGCCGGTGACGCCGGGCGTGTCGGGGAGCGCGAACGTGGCCACCCCGGAGCCGGCGGAGGCGAGCAGCGAGTCGACGTGCCCGTGGTAGCAGCCGGCGAACTTGACCACCTTGGTGCGCTGCGTGAAGCCGCGGGCGAGCCGGATCGCCGACATGGTGGCCTCGGTGCCGCTGGAGACGAGCCGCACCTGCTCCAGCGGCTCGATCCGGGCGGTCATCTCCTCGGCGAGCGCGACCTCGCCCTCACCGGGCGTGCCGAAGGACGTGCCGCGCGCGACGGCCTCCCGCACGGCGGCGATCACCTCGGGGTGCGCGTGCCCGAGGATCATCGGCCCCCAGGAGCAGACGAGGTCGACGTACTCGCGTCCGTCGGCGTCGGTCAGGTACGGGCCGGTGCCCGACACCATGAACCGGGGCGTGCCGCCGACGGCGCGGAAGGCGCGCACCGGCGAGTTCACGCCGCCGGGCGTGACGGCCGCGGCACGGTCGAACAGTGCCTGCGAGGCTGGGGCTTCGTATGAATAGGGCAGTTCGCTCATGACCTGCGACTTCTCCGACCTTCTCCGACATTCCGGGGTTTCCCGGCTCCGGGTGCGTATGACGTGTCCAGGGTAGGCCAGGGGCGGCCTGCGGTATCCGGTCCCCGATCGGCCGTGATCTGCGAAACTGGCGTCTGATACACACAGCTCACACGGTCGGGGCCGGCCGGAGGCTGCGAAGCTCCCGCGGGCAGTTGTCCGACCGTACGTTTCGGCGGGCGGCCGTGGGGGAGGTCACTGACACGATGATCGGGTTGCGCGGCGGGGGCCACGCGTCCTAGAAAAGCAGTCGGGTGGAGATATGCATCGCGGTGGCGGACTGGGCGAGGGGACCGATGACCTGGGTCCTCGACGTGCCCGGCGGGGAAGGCACCGACGCGAGGCGGAGGACACGGACAGGACACGTCAGACACGCGGTGAACCGGAGCGGATCGGCCCCCTGAGCGGGGCGGGGAGCAGGAATGGTGGTCGGGTGGGGGTGACGTACAAGTATTTCGGCGCGCCGGACGGCGCCACCGCGGCCCGCGTCCCGATCTCGATGCGCCCCGAGGAACTCGGCGGCGACGAGCTCGGCATGGGCGGCATGTTCACCAAGATCAAGCCGGAGACCATGGCCGCGATGGTCCTCACAGGCATCGAGGGCGTCCCGCTGCACAAGGTGCCGCCCCTGGAGCTGGTCGTCCTGCACCCCGATTACGCGGTCGTGAAGCTCCCCATGACGGTGGTCGACCCGCTGCGCGGCATAGGCGAGGAGGCCGTCGGTGCGGCGGCCTTCATCTGGTCGACGGTCCCGGACCGCGGCGGCCCGCGTGACGCGTTCAACGTGTACCAGCTGCTGCACGAGTGGCAGGACTTCTCGCACCGGCTGCACGAGGCGGGGCATCAGGCGTACTGCCTGGTGTGGCCCTGAGCCGGGGTTTCGTAGGGTTGGGCGGGGTCTTCGGGCCTCGCCCTTTTACTTGCCGGGGAGGGGCCGTCAGGCGGCCAGGGCACATTGAGGGCACATTGTTTTGCTGGGGGTGGTGATGTGCCCTGGGTGGGGCGGTCGCCGTCGCCTGCCGCCGACCGCCGTGCCGGGTCCGGTGAGGCGAGGACACGCTCGCCGATGAGCACGGCATCCGCCCGATCGGCTGGCCCGCCAGGGGGACCATACGGCCCTGCGGGTGTGTGCGGTGGCTGGAAGTCGCCCGTCGTGAACAGACTGAGGGCCACGTCTGTGCTCGTCGCCTGAATCGGGGTACCCCGGCGGCGCGCGGCCCCCCTCGTCCTCAGGAGGCACGGCCCATGACGTTCAACCCACTGGAGCAGCGGGGTATCCCGCTGGACCGGCAGCTGCGCAGCTGGCGTGAGCTGAACGTGGAGCCGATCGACTCGGACCGGTGCGATCCGTACACCCGGTGCCGGATCATCACGATGAACGGGATCGAGGTGGAGGCGATCCTGTTCAGCCACCAGCTCGCCCGGCACACGGTGGACCCGGAGATCAAGCGGCAGCTGGCCCGGGTCCGGTACATCGAGGCGCAGCAGCAGAAGGTGGTGAACTGGCTGCTCCCGGGTGTCTCCTCGGTGCTGGAGACGACGATCGCCTACGAGCAGGTCGCGGTCGACCTGACGGCGTGGGTGGCGCGCATGGAGCCGGACCCGTACCTGAGGCAGGCGTACCAGTTCGGGGTGCTGGAGGACTTCGACCACCTGTACCGGTACGCGAACCTGTACGAGATGATCGAGCACCGCAAGGCCGAGTCGATCGTCGACAACCTGACCGAGGTCATGCCCGGCCGGCCGACGAGGTTCCACCACCGCGATCCGGTCGACAACGTCCGCGACCCCTACGCCAAGGACGAGACGAACCCGCTCTCCAAGCTGCACGCGCTGACGATCATGTCGACGGAGCAGCAGACGCCGAACAAGGGCTACCTGCGGGAGCTGCTCGACACCCAGATGGACCTCACGACACTGGACGCCGGCTACGTCCGCGAGGCTCACGAGCGGTTCGAGCAGATGCAGGAGGCCCTCCACGGCGGCGAGGCACCCCCCAGCGACCGGGTGATCCACGAGCACCAGGAGATGTTCGGACGCGAGTACCGCGTCCAGACCGAGGGCGAGCACCCCGACCCCTCCCAGCGCGAGAAGTAGGGAGGCCGCGATGTCCGAGCTGAAGACCCCGCACGCCGGGGACGACATGGCCAAGGACGACGACGTCGTCTCCCTGCTGATGCGCCAGCACGGCGACATCCGCAACCTCTTCGACGAGGTCGAGGCCACCACGGGCGAGGAACGCCGGGACGCCTTCCGCCGCCTGGTGCGCCTGCTGGCGGTGCACGAGACCGCCGAGGAAGAGGTCGTCCACCCCTTCGCCCGCAAGGGCTTCCCCGGTGGCGAGCAGGTCGTGAAGGACCGTCTCGCCGAGGAGAAGGCGGCCAAGGAGACCCTGTCCGCGCTGGACGAGATGGACACCGACGACCCCAAGTTCATGCCCCAGCTGCTGAAGCTGCGCAAGGGCGTCCAGGAGCACGCGCGGGCCGAGGAACGCTACGAGTTCACCCACATCCGCCGCAGCACCGACGTCACCAACCTGGCCGCGATGGCCAAGGCGATCAAGGCCGCCGAGGCGATGGCACCGACCCGGCCCCACCCGGGGGTCGAGTCCGGGGCGAAGAACATGGCCCTCGGGCCGGTCGCCGCGCTGATGGACCGCACCAAGGACGCCGTACGCAAAGCCATGGGCAAGGGCTGACTCCGCGTCCTCCTGGCCGGCCGGGGCACCCGTCCGGTCGACCGGGAGGCGGAGCCGACGTCCTGGCCCGGCCGCCGTTTGTCCCGTGCCCTCCGGGGGACCCTCCGCCCATGAGCAAAAAGCCAGGTCGCCGCCGTATGGGCCAAAACCGGATGCTGTGCCTGCTCGACGCCCTGGAGCGTGATCCCAGAGCCGACGCGGCGATCGACAAGCTCACCAGGAGTGTGCGAGCGCTCCCCCTGGGCCGGGCTCGGGACGCGTTGCACGGCAGGTGGCTCGGTCATCCCGTGCACCCCTTGATGGTGCAGGTGCCGATCGGCAGCTGGATGTCCGCCGCCGTGCTCGACCTGTGGCCCGGCCGTTCCCGGGGGGCCGGTCTCCTGGTGGGCGTCGGACTGGCCACAGCCGCCCCCGCCGCGTTGGCGGGCGCGGTCGACTGGGCCGAACTCCACCGGCAGCAGAAACGGGTGGGGCTGGTGCACGCCGTGGCCAACACGGCGGCCGTGGGACTGTACGGCGCCTCGCTCCTCTGCCGCCTCACCGGACGGGCCGGAGCGGGCCGCGCGTACGGCTTCCTCGGGCTGACTGCGGTCGGCCTGGGCGGCATGCTGGGCGGCCACCTCGCCTACCGGCAGGCTTCCGGAGCCAACCACGCCGAAGAGGTACCGCACGTCGTCGGCGAAGGCTGGCACCGGGTCGGCACGGTGGACGAGTTCCCCGCCGGGCGGCCCGTGCGGCGTGCCGTGGACGACGTGCCGGTCCTGGTGGTGCGCGAGACCGGCGGCACCTTCCACGCACTGGCCGACCGGTGCAGTCATCTGGCGGGCCCGCTGTCCGAGGGCACGGTCGCCGACGGGTGTGTCGAATGTCCCTGGCACGGCAGCGTCTTCCGGCTCTCGGACGGCTGGAACGTCCGCGGCCCTGCCACCGCGCCCCAGCCCGCCTTCGACACCCGCGTCGTCGGCGGGCACGTGGAGATCAGGCTGCGCCGTGAGGACGGCACGGAGAGCGCGGACGAGGACCGAGCGGCCGGGGCACCGGAGCGGGCAGGGGAGGACAGAGGCCATGGGCACGGCAACTGACGGCGGTGTCGTGGAGCGGCTGAGGCGACGACTGCGCCGCACCGAACGCACCTACTCGGCGGGAGAGGACCGCCCGCTGCGCGGCTATGCGGCGGCCATGACGGCTTTCGGCGTCTACACGGCGGGGTGGGCGGCGGTGGTCAGGATGCGCGGTCGTCCCGTGCCGGACCGGCCCGAGCCCTGGGATGTGGTACTGACCGCGGTGGCCACCTTCCGGCTGAGCCGGCTGCTGAGCAAAGCGTCGGTGACCAGCCCGCTGAGGGCCCCCTTCACCACGTTCCAGGGCCCGCAGGGGCCGGCCGAGCTGCACGAGGAGGCACGGTCCGAAGGCGCCGAGGACACGGTCGGCGAGCTGCTGACGTGCCCGTTCTGCATGAGCGTCTGGGTGGCCTCGACCCTCACCGCCGGACAGCTGCTCTGGCCGCGCGCCACCCGCACCGCCATGGGGGCGCTCACCGCGCTGGCCGGCGCGGACGCCCTGCAACTGACGTACGGCGCGCTGGTGGCCAGGACGACCGGCGAGTGACCACGCCGCGCCCGCCCGACCGCCTCGCGGCCGCGGCGTGGCGGTCACCGTCGCCGGGGCAGAGGTCCCACGTCGGACCGGCGGCCGGGGCGCATCGCGGCGTGCCGCTGCCCCGGACCGGGGCCCGACCGGGCGGCCAGGGCGTCGGCGACGGCGCCGGTGACAAAGGCGTACACCGTCTTGTGCAGCAGGTCGACGGCGAGTTCGCGGCGGGGCCACGTCTGGGGCGGGGCGCCGACGCCGGTGGCGTTCTCCAGGATCTGGTCGGAGGTGACCCGGACGACGGCGAACTTCCCCGACGACCAGGGCCCGCGCAGCCCGGCGTGCGCCATCACCGATCGCAGGACCCCGAGGAGGGCGCCCTGCCCCGCGTGCATGGCCAGGTTCACCGGCACCGGCTGACGCCCCGAGCACTCCCGCATGCCGGTCAGGCGTTCCAGAGTGCGGGCGGGGACATGGGAGTCGGGCCGACCGGTCACCCGTTGCTCCGCCTTCTCGCCCAGCGTCATCACCAGCACCCCGGTCGTACCCGCCAGCAGTCCCTGCCACAGCGCGCGCTTCATCATGCGGCGGCGAGTACCCAGCGCGCCCCGGATCACCTGCTCCCCGGCCCCAGACGGAGGCGGGCCGTCCGGGTCCGCTCAGCGGGCCAACGTCCACAGCGCACCGCTGACGGCGGCCGCGCGGACCAGCAGGCACGACGCCCAGGCACCGTGGCGTCTGAGCAGGTCGCGTCGCAGCCGCAGGTACCGGGCCTCGTACTCCCGTCCCAGCTCGTCGGCACGGCGCAGGGTCGCCTCGAACATCTGGCGGGACAGGCGGAGACGGTGGGCGACGTAGTGCCGTGTGAGGTCCTCCGCCTGCGCGGTGGTCAGCCAGGGGAGGGCGCCGCAGAGCGCCTGCGCCTCCCGGTGTGCGTCTTGCCGGTGTTCTTGGGCCAGGAGGAAGCCTTCCGCCTCCGCCGCAATGCCCGGGACGACACCGGGGGCCGGACCGTGGAGGTGCCCGTCCGTCATCCCCGGTCGCCCTTGTGGCCACTCGTGTCGAGCGCGTCGCGCTGTCCGGTGTTCTCCGCCTGGTCGAGGCCGGCGAGCGCGGGGTGGTGCAGGTCGAAGGCAGGGGACTCGGAGCGGACGCGGGGCAGGGTGACGAAGTTGTGGCGGGGCGGCGGGCAGGAGGTGGAAGGGCAGCGTGGACAGGCCCAGGAGGAAGGCGCCGATGGAGGAGATGGTGTTGAGCGCGGTGAAGCCGTCGGTGGCCAGGTAGTCGGCGTAGCGGCGGGGCATGCCCTCGGCGCCGAGCCAGTGCTGGACCAGGAACGTGGTGTGGAAGCCCACGAACAGCGTCCAGAAGTGCACCTTCTCCAGCCGCGCGTCGAGCATGGTGCCCGTCATCTTCGGCCACCAGAAGCTGAACCCCGCGGACATCGCGAACACCATCGCAGCATGACCGTGCCGTGCATCGTGAAGGACTGGTCGTACTGCTCCGCCGACACGATTTGGAGACCGGGCCGCACCAGCTCCGCCCGCACCACCATGGCCAGCGCTCCCCTGCCCCTCGTGGAAGGTAGTTCGCTCCGGTAACGGACCGCGCCCGCACTCAGCCGATCGCAGGCCGAACGGCCCCAAGTTCCAGTCGGACGGGTGACGACGGGAGAGCGCTGAACACCGGCCTCGGTGACCGTGGCCGTTTCGTCCGCGGGGCTACGGAAACCCGGCGCCGGACGGTGGCCACCGGGACACCGGAAGCGGAGGGCGTTCGATGAGGAAGCTGTGGTGGGCGGTTCCGGTCGCGGCCGTCGGGGCGGCGGCCGTGCGGCGGTCCCGGCCGACGCACCGGGCCGACGAGCGGGCGGGCGACCGCTGGCTCACCGTGACGGTCAACCGGCCGCCCACGGACGTGGGGTCGGAGGGGAAGCTGCCGCCGCCTCTGGACGAGCTGGCGGAGCGCATCGACGTGCGGATCCGCCCGGCACCGGGCGACCGCGGCACGGAACTGGCCGCGCGCTTCAAGGAGCCCGTGTCCGCAGCGTCCAGCTCCGTGCCCGCGCGTCTGGCCGGGCAGGACCCACGGCAGGAGCTGCGGCGCGCATTGCGGGACGCGAAGTCCCTGCTGGAGGCGGGTGAGGTGCTGCGGCCCGACGCGCCGCCCACGACCCGCCCCACGCCGGGCGGCAGGCTGGTCGAGGTGTTCACCCGTCGCTCCGGTGGGGAGGGAGTACTGTGAAGGCGCTGTGCTGGGAAGGCGTGAACAAGCTGTCCGTCGAGCAGGTCCCCGATCCGGAGCTGCGCAACGACCAGGACGTCATCGTGCGGCTGATCGCGGGCACCACCTGCGGCTCCGACCTGCACCTCATCGGCGGCTACATCCCGGCCATGCGCGCCGGTGACGTGATCGGCCACGAGTTCGTCGGCGAGGTCGTGGAGACCGGCTCCGCCGTGCGCAGGCACAAGGTCGGCGACCGGGTCGTCGTCTGCTCCTTCGTCGGCTGCGGACGCTGCTGGTACTGCGCCAACGACCTGTGGTCCCTGTGCGACAACACCAACACCAACCCGGGCATCGGCCAGGCCCTCTTCGGCTACGAGCCCGCCGGGATCTTCGGCTATTCGCACGCCATGGGCGGCCTGCGCGGCAGCCACGCCGAGTACGTCCGTGTACCCTTCGCCGACTACGGCGCCTTCAAGGTCCCCGAGGGCATCGACGACACCAGCGCCCTGTTCGTCTCCGATTCCGTGCCCACCGGGTGGATGGGCGCCGACCTGGCCGGGGTGAAGCCCGGTGACGTGGTCGCCGTCTGGGGCTGCGGCGCCGTGGGGCAGATGGCCGCCCGGGCGGCGTTCCTGAAGGGTGCCGAGCGGGTCGTCTCCATCGACCGCATCCCCGAGCGGCTGGCCATGACCGAGCGGTACGTCGGGGCAGAGACGATCGACTACACGACCACCGACGTCGCCGCGGAACTGCGCGAGCGCACCGGCGGACGCGGCCCGGACGTGTGCATCGAGGCCGTGGGCATGGAGGCGCACAGTGACGGACCGATGCACCTGTACGACCAGGCCAAGCAGCAGCTCCGGCTACAGACGGACCGGCCGACCGCCGTACGCCAGGCGATCCACGCCTGCCGCAAGGCGGGCACCGTCTTCATCCTGGGCGTCTTCGCGGGAGCCGTCGACAAGTTCCCGCTCGGCGCGGTGATCAACAAGGGGCTCACCGTGCGCGGCGCCCAGATGCACGGGCAGCGCTACATCCCCATGCTGCTGGACCGGCTGGCCGCGGGTGACATCGAGACGGCCCATCTGGCGACCCACAGCCTCTCGCTCGACCAGGCGCCGACGGCGTACGACATGTTCAAGGAGAAGACTGACGGCTGTGTACGCGCCGTCATCCGCCCTCAGCCCTGAAGGACCGCATGATCATCAGCAGGATCGCCCACGGACTCGCCCGGTGGCGGTCGGCACCGGCCCTGCACCCGCACGGGGTGCTGTGCACAGGGACGCTGACCGTCGCCGCCGGGGCGGGGGCCGGGTGGGGGGTCCCGTGGCTGGACGGGCCCGGCTCCTACCCGGTGACGGTGCGCTGGTCGCGGGCGCTGGGCCTCCCCCGAGGGCTGCCGGACGGTCTGGGACTGGCTGTCCGCGTCGAGGGCGCCGACGGCCCGGGCAGCACGCTCGACCTGCTGTTCACGTCCAGCCGCCCCGGCCGGTTCGGCCGCCACCTGCCTCTCCCCCGGCCCGATGCCCTGAAGGGGCCGTACTCGACCCTGCTGTCCTACCGAGTGGGTGATCGCGAGCGCGTGCTGGCGGCCTTCCCGCTGCACGACCCCGACGCACGCCGAGAGGACGTGCGGCCGACGCTGTGGCAGGAACTCGCCCACCGACCCGTCCGGTTCGCACTGCGGGCGGCCGCCCCGGACGAGCCCTGGCGCACATTCGCCACCCTGAGCCTGGAGGCAGCGCACACCGCTCCGCCCACCAGCACCGTGTCCTACGACCCCTACACGCACAACCTGCCCCGCCTGCACCCCACCGAACGGCTGCGACGCCTCCGCGACGCCGCGTACACCGGTTCCCGCCACGGACGAACCGCCGACGATCGCGACAAGTGAGGCGGTCGCTCCGGCGGCGGGTGCCGACGACCGGCAGACGACAGGAAGCGCCCGCCATCGGCCACAGCCGCATGAACAGCAGCATTCCCCGGCGTCAGCGGCCCTCCGGACGACGGGTGGCACGAACCACGCAGAATACGGCGGCCACAGTTCCTGCGGCGGCGGAGGCCGTGAACGCGACGCGGCGGGCGGCTGAGCCACCGGCCGGTGCGAGGTCACGGAGCCGGTCGAAAAGGCTCAGGGGGACACCTCGCACGGCGTTGCCCGGCGGACGCCGCGGGACGCCGGGGTGGGGGCGAGTCGGAGCGGTCGCCCGAACCGTCTCCCACATAGCGCCGATCCGCCGCAACCGGCGGTCGCCGAACGCGTCCCGCAGATGGGGCAGCAGCTCGTCCTCCTCGTCTCGGATGTCCTGGCGGATGAGGGTGAACGCCTGCCGGATCCATTCGGCTCGCCGAGGGTCGTCGGGCGACTTCTCGACCTGTGCGACCAGATCGTTGATCGCCTGGTGCTCCTCCTCCACGCGACCGGTGAGCTCCTCGCCGTTGGGGGCTACTCGACGCAGGACGGGCCACAGAACGGTTTCCTCCGCGAAGGCGTGGCTGAACACCAGCTGGACGATGTCCTGCCACAGGGCATCAAGCTCGTCATCCGAACCCCCGGCCAGCCAGCAGTTCATCATCTTGTCGAGCCGGGCGTGATCCCGGCGCTGACGCACGAGGATGCTGCCGCCGCCTCCCAGCGCCGCGGGATCCCGGTGAGTGATCGAGATGGTCACGGTCGTCGCTCCTGCCTCGCGGTGACGCCTGGATACCCGGACCGGCGCCGTCCTTCGTGTCGGAGGACCGGAGGGGCCTCCGGCCTCAGAACGTGGGTTCCCATCAGACGCGTGCCCCATCATCTGGCTTCGTTCCTCCTGCGACCTTGGTCGGTGCGCCTCCTTCGCCCGTGCCGCCGGCATGGTTCGCCAACGGAGCATTCGCTTTCTGCCCTCGCCATGCGCTGCAGGGGCCGTCAGGCAGCCGAAGCGCATTGAGGGCACAGCGGTGTGTCCGACGATGATGTCCCCTGGATGGCGGGTGGGCCGCCGTTGCCTTCTGTCTCGGCCTCTTCTGTGAGCGCGTCGTCGATCGCCTTGCGGGTGCGGGTCCCGCTGGACGGCAGAAGGTGCGTGTACGTCCGGAGCGTAAGACGCCGTTTCTGATGGCGTGATCGTTCGTTGAGCGGTGCATGACGGATCTGGTTGAGCGGTTGGTGCCGGACGAGTTGTGGACGCTTTTCCGGCGGGTGGTCCCGCCGACGGAGGTCATACGTCCGCAGGGTGGCGGCAAACGGAGGGCCGGTGACCGCGAATGCCTGGCAGCGATCATCTTCGTGGCCACCTCGGGCTGCGCCTGGCGGCAGCTGCCGCCGGTGTTCGGGCCGGCCTGGCCCACCGTCTACCGGCGCTTCGCCCGGTGGAGCCAGGCCAGGGTGTGGGCCAGGCTCCACCGGGTCGTCCTCGACGAACTCGGTGCGCGGGGCGAGCTGGACTGGTCGCGGTGCGCGATCGATTCGGTCAGCGTCCGGGCGGCAAAAGGGGGCCTCTGACCGGACCGAATCCGACCGACCGTGGCAAGAGCGGATCGAAAATCCACCTCATCACCGACCGGAACGGCGTGTCGCTGTCGCTGGGCATCTCCGGCGCGAACATGCACGACAGCCTCGGCCTGCAGCCGCTCGTGCGCGGGATCCCGCCCATCCGCTCCCGCCGCGGACCGCGCCGCCGGCGTCCTGCCAAGCTCCACGCCGACAAGGGCTACGACTACGACCACCTGCGGAAATGGCTTCGCGAGCGTCGCATCCGCCACCGCATCGCCCGCAAGGGCATCGAGTCGTCCACCCGACTGGGCCGACACCGCTGGGTCGTCGAAAGAACGGTCTCCTGGCTGGCCGGCTGCCGCCGCCTGCACCGCCGCTACGAACGCAAGGCCGAACACTTCCTCGTCTTCGTCGGCATAGCCGCAGCCCTCATCGCCCATCGCCGACTCGCCAAGTGAAACAACGTCTTTAGGCAACTCGGCCCAGGGATGGTGCATAGCTTCGCCCCAGCCCTCGCACGGGCTGCTGACGACCGCGGACTGCCGCCCCGCAAGCCACACCGCGGCACCTGCCCCCCGTGGCCAGCCAATCACTTTCGAGGACACATCCGGGGCACATGAGCCTGTGAAACGGCGTTGACCGGTGAGAACTCGGGAGACATGTTTTCCCAGGTCAACGCACATTTCGCCGAGAAGCCCCAGGTCAGCGCCCCACCGCCCTCAATCGCTGCACGAGTGGCAGGACTTCTCGCACCGGCTGCACGAGGCGGGGCATCAGGCGTACTGCCTGGTGTGGCCCTGAGCCGGTTCCGGCGGTGGTGGGCGGGGTCTCTTCGGATCCCGCCCTTTCCCGTGCCCGAGAAGGACGGCTGGATGACCGGGGACGCCGTCCGCCAGGCCATGGGCAAGCAGGTCCAGAACAGCCGCGACCGGGGCCGGCCCCCTGCCCCGTCGGCCGACCGGATCGGGCGCCGGTCTCCCGGACCTCCCGCCCGCCGGTGCGGAATCCACCGGATTGGCGGCCGGGGCCCGGGGCACACGGGTCGGTGGACGACCCGTGTGAGCGATGGTGACGAGGGAGGCCCCCGATGCCCCTGGCACACCCCGTCGTGCTGAGGAACCTCATCGAGCGGTACGAGATCCCGCGCGCCCCGCACGCCGGGAACGGCACCGGAGAAGCACGCCGGCGCACGGAGGACGTCGCGTACACGCTGCGCGCGTCGACCGGCACCCGCGGCATCGACGCCGCCCTCGTCGCCGCCCGCCGCCGGCTGCCCGGGGCCCGTACCGAAGACGACTCCCTCCTGACCGCCTGACCGCCCCGGCCACGAGCACCATGACCAGGACCGCCGACCTGCCGACGTTCAGCAGCCTCGACGAGCTGGCCCGGCTCATCACCCGCCGCCGCGGCCTCTACGTGCGCTGGTCCCGCGGACCGGCGAGCGACCTGCCGAGGACGAGCAGTACGGACGATCTGACCGGGATCAGGCTGCCGGGTCTGTCGGCCAGCCCGCTGGACCTCGAGGACTGGTGGGGCGAGCGGCCCGTGCGCGTCTGGGTCGCCCGCCGGCTGTACGACTACTGCCACCTGCCGCGCGTCAAGGACGCCCGCACCCGGCCCTGGGTCCTGCACGGCTCCGAGACGGCACGCGGACCGGACAACGAACCGCTGGTGACGGAGATCGAGCCCCTCGGCTGGATCGCCGACCAGGTGATCACGGACGCCTGCCGCATCATCACCGAACAGCCCGGGCGCTGGGGCACGCTCGACCGGGACGACCCCTCCGAGGAGCCCCCCTCCTCCCTGGAGCCGTCGCCGGGGCGGCACGACCGCCGGTGACCTCCCGGCCGCGGAGGACCGTACCGGCCGCCTTACTGTTCCTCTCCGGGAGACGAGCGGTCGTCGAGGAGGCCGGGAACGATGGTGGCGGTACGTATGGCGGCGGTGGTGCTGGCCACCTGGACCGCGCTGGTCCTGCTCGTGCTCGCGCCCTCGCTCCTGCCGGAGCGGTGGCAGTACTACGTCTACTCGCCGGCGAGCGTGGGCCTGTGGATGCTGACCGTGCTCGTCGCGCCCTTCGTGACCTGCGTCGTCTTCTGGCCCTGGATCAGGACGGGCGGCCGGTGACGTCAGCCCAGGAAGTCCATCAGCCGGTCGTTCAGCTCCTTCGGCTCGGTGAGCGGCAGGGAGTGGTGGGTGGCTTGGGGGAGCAGCGCCACCTCGCCCCGCGGGAGGGTCCGGCGGGCCCTGTCGGCGACCTCGGCGGCGTCGTGGGCACGCCCGCGCCCGGCGAGCAGGACCAGTACCGGCATGCGGAGACCGGCGGCCCGGGGGCGGGTGCCGGCGATGAGTCTGCGGCCGGGGACGGTGGCGGCCAGCGCGTAGAGGCGCTGCCAGGTCTCGTCGGGGTGGGTGTCCGCCGTCTCCCAGGCGAGGAAGGCACGGGTACGGGCCCGGCTCGGGCGGATCAGGGTGGGCAGCGCGCGCAGCAGCGGCTCGGGTGGGTCCGGCGCGGCAGGGACACGGCCGACCGGCGACGGGTGCTGCTGGAGGTGGAGGAGGGGGCCGCACGACTCGGGTGGGCCTTCTTCGGGCCGGTGATCGGCGAGGTGGTGACGGCCGCGGAAGGTTTCGAGGAGGGCGAGTTGGAGACGGTACGCCGCTTTCTGGCCTCGGTGCTGGAGGTCACCCGGCGGGCGCGTTCGGCCTGACGGGTCCGCGGCACGCCGAAGCGGGGGAGGACGGGCCCGGCGGTCCGCTCTCCCCCGCCGGGGAGGCGTCTCAGTTCGCGGCCCTGAAGCCGCGCAGGCGCAGGGAGTTGCCGACGACGAAGACCGAGGAGAAGGCCATGGCGGCTCCGGCGATCATCGGGTTGAGGAGTCCGGCGGCGGCGAGCGGCAGGGCGGCGATGTTGTAGGCGAAGGCCCAGAAGAGGTTGGACCTGATGGTGCCGAGCGTCCTGCGGGCGAGGCGGACGGCGTCGGCGGCGACGCGCAGGTCGCCGCGGACGAGGGTGAGGTCGCCGGCCTCGATGGCGGCGTCGGTGCCGGTGCCCATGGCCAGCCCCAGGTCGGCCTGGGCGAGGGCTGCGGCGTCGTTGACGCCGTCACCGACCATCGCGACCGAACGGCCTTCGTCCTGGAGGCGCTTGACGATGTCGGCCTTGTCCTCGGGCATGACGCCGGCGATCACCTCGTCGATGCCGACCTCCGCGGCCACCGACTCGGCGACGGCCTTGTTGTCCCCGGTGAGGAGGATCGGGGTCAGGCCCAGGGCGCGCAGCCGGGCGACGGCTTCGGCACTGGTGTCCTTGACGGCGTCGGCGACCTCGATGACCGCGCGTGCCTCGCCGTCCCAGGCGACCGCGATCGCGGTCCGGCCCGCCGCCTCGGCGCCGGCCTTGGCACGCGCCAGGCCGGCGGGCAGCTCCATGGCCCACTCGGCGAGCAGCTTCTCGCGGCCGACGAGGACGGCGTGACCGTCGACGACGCCCCGCACGCCGAGACCGGGGACGCCCGCGAAGTCCTCGGGCACGGGCAGGGCGCCCACCCGGTCGGCGGCGCCCGCCGCCACCGCCCGGGCGATCGGGTGCTCGGAGGCGTGTTCCAGGGCGCCGGCGAGGCGCAGTACCTCGGTCTCGTCGGTGCCGTCGGCGGTGTGGACGGCGAGCAGGGTCATGCGGCCGGTGGTGACGGTGCCGGTCTTGTCGAGGACGACGGTGTCGACGCGGCGGGTGGACTCCAGGACCTCGGGGCCCTTGATGAGGATGCCGAGCTGGGCGCCGCGTCCGGTGCCGACCATCAGCGCGGTCGGCGTCGCGAGCCCGAGGGCGCAGGGGCAGGCGATGATCAGGACGGCGACGGCGGCGGTGAACGCGGCCGTCAGGCCCGCGCCGTTGCCGAGCCAGAAGCCCAGGGTGCCCAGGGCCAGGGCGATGACCACGGGGACGAAGACCCCGGAGATCCTGTCGGCGAGCCGCTGGGCGGCGGCCTTGCCGTTCTGCGCGTCCTCGACCAGCTTCGCCATCCGCGCGAGCCGGGTGTCCGCGCCGACCCGCGTCGCCTCGACCACCAGCCGGCCGCCCGCGTTCACGGTCGCACCGGTGACCGCGTCCCCGACGCCGACCTCGACCGGCACCGACTCGCCGGTGAGCATCGACGCGTCGACGGCCGAGGCGCCCTCGACGACCGTGCCGTCGGTCGCGATCTTCTCGCCCGGACGGACCAGGAAACGGTCCCCGGTCTTCAGCTCCCCGACCGGAACCTGCTCCTCACGGCCCTCCCGCAGCACGGTGACGTCCTTGGCGCCCAGTTCCAGCAGGGCCCTCAGCGCGGCCCCGGCCCTGCGCTTGGAGCGGGCCTCGAAGTAGCGGCCGGCCAGGACGAAGGCGGTCACCCCGGCGGCGGCCTCCAGGTAGATGTTCCCGGCGCCGTCGCCGCGGGCGATGGTCAGCTCGAAGGGGTGGGTCATGCCGGGCGTGCCGGCGGTGCCGAGGAACAGCGCCCACAGCGACCACAGGAACGCGGCCGACGTGCCGACCGAGATCAGCGTGTCCATGGTGGCCGCGCCGTGCCGCGCGTTGGTGAGGGCGGCCTTGTGGAACGGCCAGGCGGCGTACGTCACCACGGGTGCCGCCAGCGTCAGCGACAGCCACTGCCAGTACGCGAACTGCAGCGCCGGCACCATCGCCATCGCGACGACCGGGACGGCCAGCAGTACGGCGGTGACCAGCCGCTCCCTCAAGGGCCGCAGTTCGTCGGCGGGTTCGGCGCCCTCCGCGCCGGGCGCGGGCCCGGTACGCACCGGCTCGGGTTCGCGGGCGGTGTACCCGGTCGCCTCGACGGTGGCGATCAGCTCGGGGACGGACACGTCACCGCTGTAGTGGACCTTGGCCTTCTCCGTCGCGTAGTTGACGGTGGCGGTGACCCCGTCCATCCGGTTGAGCTTCTTCTCGATCCGGGCGGCGCACGAGGCGCAGGTCATGCCGCCGATGGCGAGTTCGACCTCGGCTGTGTCGGGGACCGTGGTGGCCATTGCTGCTCCTCGGGCTGATCAGGACGGAGGGGGTGTGGGGAGGGGAAGAGGGCCGGGCCCGGCCGGTGTGCGGGCCCTTCAGGCCGCGCGGCCGGTGAGTCCGTAGCCGGCGTCGTCGTCGGCCGCGGCCGGCGGCGCGCCGTCGGGCTCGCCCGCCGTGGTGACGGTGACCCGGCCGGCCTCGAGGTCGACGTCGACCGCCAGGACACCGTCCAGGGCGCCGATCTCCTGGGTGAGCGTGGCCTCGCAGTGCCCGCAGGTCATCCCGGAGACGTCGTGGACGGTGGCGGTGGTGCCCTCGGTCGCCGTGGCGGTGGTGGTGGAGCAGCTGCCGTCAGGGGGGCGGCAGGACATGGTTCCTCCTGGACGAGATGAGACGAGACGGAACGAGACGAAGGCGTACCCCCCAGGGGTACCTTCAACGTCAACCAGATATACCCCCACCGGGTATGTTTGGCAAACATCGACACCTCGCTTGCACATACCCCCCAGGGGTATATAGTCGGAGTTCAGTCCAGCAGAAGCGGCGACACGGCACCCGCACGAGAGGGCACGTCATGAACACCGGCATGAGGATCACTGCTTTCGCCGCCGCGCTCGCGGCCACCTTCGGCACCGCCTACGGCGTCGGCGCGGCGGCCGGCCCCGCCGCCCCGGACCGGGAACCGGCGGCCCACGCGGAACACGGGAGCCCGGCGCCCTCCGGCCACGGCGGGCACGCGGACACGGTCCCCGCCGGCCTGCAGATCTCCCAGGCGGGATACACCCTGGACCTCGAAACGCCCCGCGTGACCGCGGGCGAGAAGAGCGAACTCCGCTTCACCGTCCGCGACCGGGACGGACGACCGGTGACCTCCTACCGGCGCGAGCACGGCAAGGAACTCCACCTCGTCCTCGCCTCGCGCGACCTGGTCACCTACCGGCACCTGCACCCCGTACGGGCCGCCGACGGCACCTGGAGCACCCCCGTCGACCTGCCCGCCGCCGGCGCCTACCGGGTCTTCGCCGACTTCACCCCGGCCGCCGCGGGCACCGGCGGCCTCACCCTGGGCGCGGACCTCGCCGTCTCCGGCACGTACCGGGGCGCCGCCCTGCCCGAACCCGCCGCCACCGCCTCGGTCGACGGCTACACCGTCACGCTCCGCGGTGACCTGCGCCCCGGCAAGCCCTCCGAGCTGACCCTGGGCGTCAGCCGCGACGGCCGCCCGGTCACCGACCTGCAGCCCTACCTCGGCGCCTACGGCCACCTGGTCGCCCTGCGCTCCGGTGACCTCGCCTACCTCCACGTCCACCCGAACGGCGAACCCGGCGACGGCACCACCGCACCCGGCCCCGACGTCTCCTTCACCGCCACCGCGCCCACCGCCGGGACGTACCGCCTCTTCCTCGACTTCCGGCACGACGGCACCGTCCGCACCGCGGCCTTCACCGTCCGCACCGGGCAGCCCGCCCCCGCCGGCACACCGGAGCCGGCGACCGGTGAGGAACACGGCGACGACGGCCACCGGCACTGAACCCGCAGGAGACCGGCGGCCGGTCCCACGGACACCGGCATGGTCGACGCCCCACCGTCTCCGGCCACGACCCCCTACGATCGGCGCCGTGACGGAACTGGTACGGCCGCTGGGGACCGGCGATCCGGAACGGCTCGGGCCGTGGAGGCTGCTGGGGGTGCTCGGGGCCGGCGGCATGGGGACCGTCTACCTGGGGCAGGCGGGGCGGCGGCTGGCCGCGGTGAAGACCCTGCGGTCCGAGAACGCGGGTGACCCGCACTTCCTGGCGCGCTTCAGGCGCGAGATACGCGCGGCGGGCGCCGTACGGAATCCGTGCGTGGCGAGGGTGTACGACGCCGACCTCGACGGCCGTGTGCCGTGGTTCGCCGGGGAGTTCGTCCCCGGGCCCACGCTGGAGCGCACCGTCACCGACCGGGGACCCCTGCCGCCGGAGGCGGTCCGGGTGCTGGGCGCCCTGCTCGCGCACGCGCTGCGGGCGCTGCACGCGGCCGGAGTCGTGCACCGGGACCTGAAACCGTCCAACGTGCTGCTGACCGCCGACGGCGTGCGCGTCGTGGACTTCGGCATCGCGCGCATGCCGGACGCGACGGCCCTCACCCTGGCCGCGCAGCGGCCGGGCTCCGCGGGCTACATGTCACCGGAGCAGGTCCTGGGCGGTGAACTCGGGCCTCCGAGCGACGTCTTCGTCCTGGGAGCACTGCTCGCCTTCGCGAGCACCGGACACCACGCGTTCGGCGCCCATGCCGCGCTGGTGGACTTCGCCGTCGTCCACGAGGAGCCCGACCTCACCTCCGTACCGGACGGGCTGCGCCAGGTGCTCGTCCGGTGCCTGGCCAAGGATCCCGCGCTGCGGCCGACGGCGGCGGAGCTCCAGGAGCTGTGGAGCGGGGGCGGCGGCCGTGCGCTCCCCGGGCGGGCGGCCGCCCGCGTCCCGGTTCCGGCGGACTGGCTGCCGTCGGGCGTCCTGCTGGACATCGCCGCACGCGAGCGCCGCGCCGCCGAGCTGGCCGGGCACCCGGTCCCCGGTGGACGCCCGGGTGCCCGGCGGCCGCCGCGACGGCGCTCGGTGCTCGCCGCGGCCGGCGGGTCACTGTTCCTCGCCGGCGCGGGCACCGCGGCCTGGCGGTGGTACGCCGACGACGGCACCCGGAGCGACGCGGCCGCGGCTCCCGTGCCGCGCTGGACGGGCGCCCCCGGCACTCAGCCGGATCCCCTGTGGGAGGTCTCCGGCCTCGCGCCCGAGCCGCCGTTCCCACCGACCGCGGCGGGAACACTGCTGCTGGCCGCGCTCCCCGGCAACGGCGTGGTGGCTCTCGACGCCCGTACCGGAAAGGAGCGTTGGCGGACGGGGAACATCCGCGCCGTGGTGACCGCCGGGCGGCCCCTGGCCCTTGACGAGGACGGCGCGCCGGTCGCCCTCGCACCGGACACCGGAAGCGTGCGATGGCGCGGCTCCGGCGGGCTGCGCACGCTCCTGGCCGCCGACGGCGACACCGTGTACGGGCTCGACGGCTCCGGCGGGATCACGGCCGTGCCCACCGGGGACGGCACCCGGCGCTGGCGTCGGACGGCGCCCTCCGGCGTCGGGACGACCGCACGGGCCGCCCTCGCCCACGGGCTGCTCCTGCTCGCCGGGGAGGACGGCGTGGTGCACGCGCTGCGCACCCGGGACGGCGCGGAGTCCTGGCGGCAGGACACCGGTACCGGCGCCGCGCTGCGGCCCGCCGCGGACGACGACGGCGTCTACCTGGGCGGCGCGCGACTGCGCGCCCTGCGTCCGGCGGACGGCGCGCGGCTCTGGGAGCTGCCGAGTCAGGACTTCGCCGAGGGTTCCGCCGGCTTCGGGCCGCCCACGGTACGCGGCGACCACCTGTACGCGGCGGACGGCGACGTCCTGCGCAGGGTGGCGCGCCGGGACCCCGGCTCCGGCGCGGAGTTCGACATGGGCGGGACGTGGGATCCGTTCGGCGGCCGATCGGGGCCGCGTGCCGGTGTCGCCCCCGTCGTCGCGGGCGACGGCGTCCACCTGACGCCGGCCGACCCGGCGGCCGGTGTCCTCGCCGTACGGATCAGCACGATGGAGGAGCAGTACCGCTTCGTCCCGCCGGGCGATCCGGCGGGCGCGTGGCTGGTGGCGGTGGTGGACGGCGTACCGGTCATGCAGTGCGGGGAGCGGCTGTTCGCCCTGCCGCCGCTGTGACTCCGTTGTGACGGCGCGGGACGACGTGTGCATGTCGTAGTGGCCTAGGCTTGCTCACCGTCCTTGTCTCAAGGGGGGGTTGGGGACTGTGAGGGCTCTGAGCGGGGCGGATCCACGGCAGTTCGGACCGTACCGGACACTCGCGGTGTTGCGGGGTGCGGGCACCACCCGGAGTTACCTGGCCCGAGGGGGCGGCGGACGCACCGTCACCGTCACCGCGGCGGAACCACGGCTGGCGACGGTCTCCGTCTTCCGCAGCCGCTTCCGCCAGGAGGTCGCGGCGGCACGGCTGGCGGGGCCGTGGGCGCTGCCCGTACTCGACTCCGCCCCGGACGACCCGGTGCCCTGGTTCGCCTCACCGTTCACCCCTTCCCTCTCGCTCGCCGAGGCCGTGGCCCTGGCGGGGCCCCTGCCCGAACCGGTCGTACGGGTCCTGGGCGCGGCCCTCGCCGAGACCCTCGAGCGCACGCGCACGGCGGTCGGCGGGGCGTTCCAGGGGCTCGGTCCCGAGGTGGTGCTGCTGGCCGCCGACGGTCCTCGGATCAGCGCGTTCGGCCCGCTGGGCGCGGCCACGGCGGCGGCGGAGGGGCCGGGAGGCGGACTGGCCGTGACGCTGGGCTACCTGACGCCGGAACAGGTCGCCGGCCACCGGCCGGGGCCGCCCGCCGACGTCTTCGTGCTGGGCACCCTGCTGGCGTACGCGGCCACGGGCACGAACCCCTTCGGCGCGAACGACGCGGGCACGGACTCCCCCGACGCGGACCACACGGACCACGCGGACCATGCGGGCGTGCGTCCCGTCGCCGGGGACGTCTCCCGGGGCGCCGCGCGCCACCGGGCCGCCGAGCGCATCGCGCACCAGGAGCCCGACCTCGCCTCCGTCCCCGAGGAGCTGCGTGCGGTGCTCGCCCGGTGCCTGGCCAAGGACCCGGCGCGGCGGCCGGAGCCGTCCGTGCTCGCGGCCGTCCTCGCTCCCTCCGGCGCGGCGGCCTCGGTGAGCGCGGGCTGGCTGCCGGCCCGGCTGACCGCCGCCCTGGCGGAGCAGGCGTCGGCCGTGCTCGCGCTGGAGGAGCGGAAGGACCGGGAGGAGGCCGCGCCCGCCGTCCCGGCCACGCCGACCGTGCCGGACGCGAGCCCGGCAGCCGCCGCCGGCGCGGGCCCGGCGTCCGGAACCGGCCCGGCGGGCGAGCGGGGCGCCGCACCGGCCCGGCCCACCACGCGCCGTGTCGCGAACCTCGACCGCAGGACCCTGCTGACCGGGGTGCTGTCCGGCGCGGCGGGACTGGCACTCGGCGGCGGCGTCACGGCGTGGGCGACCGACGACCGCCCGCGCCCCGCCGCGGCGAGGAACCCGGCCGCGCGCAAGCCGCACGAACCCGTCCCCGGAGTGCCCCCGACGGCGCTGTGGGCGTACGACATGCCGGACACGCTGCTCTTCGGCAGCCCCGCCCTGCACGGCGACGTGCTGTTGCTGCCGGGGGACTCCCTCACCGCCCTGGACGTCCGTACCGGCAGGGAGCTGTGGCGGCGCAAGGAACCGCTGGACCTCGCCGCCCACCCCTTGCGGGTCGACGACGAGCTTCTCGTGGTGCTGGGCGTCCAGGGGCTGTTGTGGCGCTCCGTGAAGAACGGTGCCCGCCGGCACAAGGTCCCCTACGAGCAGCTCCTCGAAGCCGGTGAGGACATGCACAGCCCCGAGCTGGTGGCCCGGGACGGTGCGGTGGTCTGGTTCAGGGGCACCGTCGAGAAGACGGCCGGCACCGGCACGAAGACCGACGGCACCGACGGGAAGACCCGCACCCTGTTCGCGTACGACGTCGTACGGCGCGAACCGCTGTGGCGGAGACCCCTCGCGGAGAACGAGTACGTCGCCTGGGCCGCACCCCACCGCGACCTCCTGGTGTCGTGCCGGGACGCGCCCCGGCCCAAGGACAGGAGGAAACGGAGGAAGCAGCCCGAGGGGCTGCAGGAGTTCTTCGCGCTGGACCGCGCCTCGGGCAGGGAGGTGTGGGCGAGAACGATCGGCGGCCTGACCATCAGCGCCTCGTGCGCCCTGTCCGGCACGGGAACCCTGTACGCCGCGCAGGACCGCGAGGTGCGGGCGTACGAGCTGCGTACCGGCCGGGAGCTCTGGCGCAGGCGCCACGAGAACCCGCACGGCGTGTACGGGATGCCGGTCCTCACCGGGGACACCCTGTACGTCGCGGACAACGACCCGACCGTGTACGCCCTCGACCCGGCCGACGGCCGGAAGCGGTGGAGCCGCGGGACCGGCTTCCTGGCCGGGAGCGGCGCACCCCCCTCCGTGGCCGTCAGCGCGTCCGGCGCGACCGCGCTCTCCCTCGACGCCGTCCAGGTCACCGCGTTCACCACGGCGAACGGTGAGCGGCTGTGGAAGTTCCAGGCCGTGGGCGAGCAGGACACCGGCGGCCTCGAACCGTACGAGCTGCTGACCGTCGACGGGATCTGCGTGGTCCAGTACGGCAGGTACTTCTACGGCGTCCCGGTGGAGTGAGCGTCACATGAGCCCCGTACAGCCCCTCGCCCACGACGACCCGGACCGCCTGGGCCGCTACCGGCTGATCGGCAGGCTGGGCAGCGGCGGCATGGGGACGGTCTTCCTGGCCCGCTCGTCCGGTGGGCGCACCGTCGCGCTCAAGACGGTGCACCCGCGGTTCGCCGCCGAACCCGAGTTCCGCGTCCGGTTCCGTCTGGAGGCGGAGGCGGCACGCGCGATCGGCGCCCGGCACGGCGCGACCGTGGTCGACTGCGACCCCGACGGGGCCGTGCCCTGGCTGGCCACCGAGTACCTGCTCGGGCCCTCGCTCGACGAAGCGGTGCGCCTGGCGGGACCGCTGCCCGAACACACCGTGCGCGCCGTGGGCGCCCACCTGGCGGACGCGCTCGGCGAGATCCACCGTACGGGCATCGTGCACCGCGATCTCAAGCCGTCCAACGTCCTGCTCACCGCGGCCGGCCCGAAGATCATCGACTTCGGCATCGCCCGTGCGCTCGGCGCCCAGCGGCTCACCGCGACCGGGCAGGTCGTGGGCACCCCGGCCTACATGTCACCGGAGCAGGCGACGGGGCACGACCACGGGCCCGAGGGCGATGTCTTCGCCCTCGGCGGTGTGCTGCTCTTCGCCGCGACCGGGCGTCCGCCGTTCCCGGGGGAGAGCGCGGCGGACATCCTGTACCGCGTCCGGTACGGGGAGCCGGACCTGACCCACGTACCCGACGGCCTGCGGACGGTCATCGCGTCCTGCCTGCGCAAGGAGGCCGCGGACCGCCCGGCACCGCCCCTGCTCTCCTCGGAACTCGGGGCGGGCGGGGGCACGTTCGCGGAGTCGCTGCCGGAGGCGGTCCTCGCCGACCTCGCCGCGCGCACCACGCGCCTGTGGGATCCGCGTCCCGTCCGCTCACCGGCGCCCGGTCCGGACTCCGGTGAGCGTACGGAGACCGACGCGCCGCCACCGCCACGGCGCCGGGCCCTGTTCACACTGGGCGGAGGGCTCCTCGCGGCCGGCGCCCTGACGGCGGGCGCCGTCGCGTACACCCGGCGGGGCCGGCAGGACCCCGGGAACGGCGAGCGGAGGACCGCGGCGGACGCCGGGGCGGGCCCGCCCGAGGCCGCCTGGACGTTCGCGGGGACCTTCGACCACAAGGTCCGGCCCGTGGCGGCGGGCGGTGTGGTCCTGGTCAGGGACGCGCTCCGGCCCCGCTACACCGCCGTGGACGCCGCCACCGGGCGGAAGGAGTGGACGCGGGACCCGCTGCGGGACGTCCTGGACACGGACGGCGGACCGCTCGCCGTCCTCGACGAGGAGGAAGGCGTGACGGGGTCGTCCCCGGTCCGCCCCGCGCTCCTGCGGCTCGACCCGCAGACGGGCCGCACGAGCCCGCTGCACGACTCCCTGGGCACCCCCGCCCTCGAACCGACGGCCCTGCTGACGGCCGACCGGCGGACGGTCTACGTCCTGGCCCGGCTGCCCGGCCGGGGCGGGGAGCCCGCGCGGCCGTTCCTGAGCGCGTACGACCTGGTCGGCGGCGCGGAGCGCTGGCGCGAGGCACTGCCGGAGAAGGGCGTGGGGGCCGAGCCGCTGAGCGCCGTCGTCGAGGGCGGGCGGCTGGTCTGCGTCACCCGGCTCGGGCTGACCGCCCGCGCCGCCGACACCGGCCGGACGCTGTACGGCAAGCGCTTGGTCGACCCGGCCCGGTACGACGTGGACGAGGAGAGCGACCTGCCGGCACCGAGCGCGGCCGTGGTGCGGGACGGGCGGATCCACGTCAGCCAGGGCGAGGTGCTGGCGCTCGACGCGCGCAGCGGTGAGACGCTCTGGCGCTGGGGGGCCGAGGAGCCCAGCACCTGGCCCGGCGGACCGGTCTACGGCGCGCCGGCCGTCCAGGACGGCGTGGTGTACGTCGTGGCGGCGCCCGAGGACACCCGGGGCACGGCCGGGCAGGCCGCCTGGCGGCTGATCGCGCTGGACGCCGCGACCGGTGAGTTCCGCTGGGACCACCGCGCCCCGCTGCGGCTGTGGCCCGGCGCGCCCCTGCTGCGCGGCGGGCTGGCCCTGCTGACCCCCTTCGACGAGCGTCGACTGCTGTACGCGGTGGACCTGCGGGACCACAAGGCCGCATGGACCTACTCCGGTCCCGCGCAGGACACGGCCTCCCACTCCCTCGCGGCGACGCCCGGGTACGTCTACGTCCTCCGGGCGGGCGCGCTCACGGCACTGCCCCTGCGGGAGTGAACGGCGGCGCGTCCACGGTCACGGCCGCCGGGGACACCGCCCGCATCCGGCCGCACGGGGCGCGCCTCCCTGGATGGCCGACGGGAAACCCCGGGTCGACGTCCCCCCGCCGCCCGCCGCCTCCTGTCGCCGCCCGGGCGGACGTCCCCTTCCCGACGGGCCGGGAGGCATGTCGCCTCACTTCGTCCCGACGGTCCGCAGCACCGTCAGCACCAGGGTCCGGGCCGCCTCCACCGTCTCGCGCAGGGAGACGTGTTCGCGCTCACTGTGCGCCACCGCGATGTCCCCGGGGCCGTACTGCAGCGTCGGGATGCCGGCGCCGACGTAGTGCCGCAGATCACTGCCGTACGTCGCGCCGCGCCGCCTCGGCCGGGGGCGGCCCGTCGCGTCGGCGTACGCGGCACCGGCCGTGTCCGCCAGGGAGTGCCCCTCGGGCAGGCGGCCGCTCGCGAACTGCCCGCCCGGCCAGCTCACGGCGGCCGGATGGTCCCGCAGCCAGGGGTCGGCGGCGCACGCCTCGGCCACGCACCGCTCGAACTCGGCGCGCGCGTCCGCCGGGTCCTCGCCGAGGCGTACGCCGAGCCGGCCCTCGGCGACCAGCAGACCGGGCACGCTGCTCGCCCAGTCCCCGGCACGTACGGTGCCCACCGACAGGGCGTACGGGATCGGGTACTCGGCGAGCAGCGGGTCCGGGTCCCGGTTCCGTTCGGTCTCCAGCGCGGCCAGTGCCCGGTGCAGGGGAAGGTAGGCGTCGACGGCGCTGACCCCCCGCTCCCGCGAACTGCCGTGCGCCGCCCTGCCGGGCACGGTGACGCGGAACGTCAGCGCACCCGCGTTGGCGGTGATCAGCGTGCCGGCCGTGGGCTCGGCGATGACGCAGGCGTCGCCGCGATGACCGCGCCGCAGGGTGCCGAAGGCGCCGAGACCGCCGTCCTCCTCGCCGACGACGCAGTGCACCGCCACCCGGCCGCGCAGCCGTATGCCTGCCGCGCGGATCGCGGCGAGCGCGGTGAGGTGCGCCGCGAGACCGGCCTTCATGTCGCAGGCCCCGCGCCCGTGCACGAGGTCCCCGGTCACCCGGGGCACGAACGGGTCGCCGTCCCACGCGGCGGGATCACCCGGCGGTACGACGTCGACATGCCCCTGCAGGATCAGCGTGGGCCCGTCACCGCCGTCGGGGGTGGTGCCGACGAGCCCCCACGCCTCCTCGCGGGGCGCCTCCGTCCCCGGGAAGTCCGGGTCGGCGCGGAGTGCGGGCAGGTCCATCGCCCACAGGTCGACGTCCAGCCCGAGCCATTCCAGCCGCCCGGCCAGCTGATGCTGCAGCTGGGACTCGGCGGCGCTCCCGGTCACGCTGGGCACGGAGATCAGCTCCAGCAGCGTCCGTCCCAGCGCCTCCTCGTCCACCGCCGCCAGAGCCGCGGCCTCCGCGTCGGTCAACATGCCACCCTCCCCGCACCATGCAGCGGCCCTCTACCGCCCCCGCCCACATACCTGCGCACCCCGGCACCCGCCTACGCCTGCCACCCCTCGCGGCCGCGGACGGAGTCGCGCCTCCCCCAGTGCCGTGAAGGCCTGAGAGGTGCCCCCGGCGATGGGATCCCCCCCGCTCGAGCGGAGCCGGGGGCATCCATGGGGAGGAGGACCTCAACGCCCCCCCTGGTGTCGCGGCACGGCCGCCCGCCGGGGTACCTCCCGCACCGGATCGCGCGCCCCGTCCCGGCCCACACCCCACCGCGCGGGAACGCCACTCACCCGGCCGACCACCGGCCCACACCCCACCGCGCGGGAACGCCGCTCACCCGGCCGACCGCTGTACGCCCTCCACCGTGAACCCGGTCACCGTCCCCCCGCCCTCCCGCCGGAAGGCGTACGGCGCGCCACCGTGCGCGAGGGCGATCTCCCGGACGATGGACAGCCCGAGCCCCGACCCCGGCAGGGAGCGCGCGTCGGCGGCGCGGTAGAAGCGGTCGAAGACGCGGGTCAGGTCGTCGTCCGCGATGCCCGGCCCCCGGTCGCGCACCTCCACCCGCACCGTCCCCGGCCGCGCGGGCCCGGCGACGTGGATCTCGACGGGGCCGCGCCCGTCCCGGTCGAACTTGACCGCGTTCTCGACCAGGTTGGACACCGCCCGTGTCAGCATCCCGGGCCGCCCGTCGGTCGTGGTGTCCCCGCTCGCGCGGACCAGGATCTCCCGCCCCGTGCGCCGCCGGGCCAGCCCCGCGACGTCCTCGGCGATGTCCGCGAGGTCGACCCGCTGTGACGGCTCGGTGTCGGACTGCCCGGCCGCGAGATCGATCAGCTCGTTGACGAGGTCGGTCAGTTCGCGGGCCTCCTGGGTGAGGTCGGCGACGAGTTCCTCACGGGTGCCGGGCGGGAGTTCGTCGATGCGGCGCAGCAGGGAGATGTTGGTGCGCAGCGAGGTGAGCGGCGTACGCAGCTCGTGCCCGGCGTCCTGGACCAGCCGGCGCTGGTCCTCCTCGGACTGGGCGAGCCGGCCCAGCATGCGGTCGAAGGCGCGGCCGAGGCGCCCCACCTCGTCGTAGCCGGCGACGGGCACCTGGATGCCGAGGCGCCGGGTGCGGGCGACGGCCTCGGCGGTGTGGGTGAGGACGACCAGGCGGCGGGTGATGCGCCGGGCCAGCCACCAGCCGAACAGCCCGGCTCCGACCACCACCGCCACCATCAGGATCAGCGTGCGCCGCTGGAGGGCCCGCAGCAGGTCCTCGGTGTTGCTGAACTCCTGCGCCACCTGCACCGCGCCCCGGCCGCCGCCCAGCGAGACGGTCGCGACCCGGTAGACGTCGTCGCCGACGTCGACGCCCGCGTGCACGGCCACCCGTCCCGCCGTCGTGGCGCCCGCGACCCGCCGGTCGGCGTCGACCACCGGCAGCCCCGGGTCGCCGGGGTCGAAGACGCTGCCGTCCGGGCCGAGGACCTGCACGTCGGTCCGGGCGGGCCGCACCAGGTCGTGGCCGGGCGCGGCGGAGGAGAAGTCGTGCGGGGTCATCCGGTTGTCCCGGACCTCGCTCCGCAGGTCCTGCACGACCTCGTCGAACACGGACTGCTGGTCCACCCGCACCAGCCGGGCGGCGGCGTTGTACGACAGGATGCCGACCAGCACGGTGACGGTGGCGGTGACCGCCGCGAACGCCACCGCGAACGTGGTCCCCAGCGACAGCAGCCGCAGCCGCCTCCGCGAGACCGGCCGCCCGTACGGCACTCAGCCCTCCCGCAGCACGTAGCCCACCCCGCGCACCGTGTGGATCAGTTGCGGTGCGCCGGGTTCGTCGAGCTTGCGGCGCAGGTAGCCGACGTAGACGGCGAGGTTCTTGGAGCCGGGGCCGAAGTCGTAGCCCCAGATGCGGTCGTAGATGGTGGAGTGGTCCAGGACGATGCCCGCGTGGCGGATCAGCAGCTCCAGCAGTTCGAACTCGGTGCGGGTCAGCTCCAGTTCGCGTCCGCCGCGCCAGGCCCGGCGCGCCCGGGGGTCCATGCGCAGCCCGGCCGCCTCCACGAACCGGCCGGAGGTGTCCGGCTTCGCCTCCTCCACCACCGGCCCGGGATCCGGCGCCACCGGGGCCGCCCGGCGCAGCAGCGCGCGCAGCCGGGCGAAGACCTCCTCGACGTCGAACGGCTTGACGACGTAGTCGTCGGCGCCCGCGTCCAGTCCCGCGATCCGGTCGGCGGTCTCCACCAGCGCGGTCAGCATCAGCACCGGTGTGCGGTCGCCCTCGGCGCGCAGCACCCGGCACACCTGGAGTCCGTCGATGCCGGGCATCATCACGTCGAGCACCAGCACGTCGGGCCGGCCGCGGTGGGCCTGCGCGAGGGCCTCGACGCCGTCGGCGACGGCCGTGACCCGGTAGCCCTCCAGGGTGAGGGCGCGTTCCAGGGCGTTGCGGATGGCGCGGTCGTCTTCGGCGAGCAGAACGGTGTGCGGCACGCGCCCAGTGTGCCAACCGCCGCCGCCCGGCGGTTGCGGAGGACGGCGGCGGGTGCCGCTTCTTACCCGTATCTCACCCGGCGGGCCGCAGCGCCGCCAGTCGCTCCTCGAACGGGGTGACCTCCTCGAAGGAGTCCCGTCCGGTCGGCGGACGGGTGGTGGACGGCCCGGCGGTCAGGGCCGCCAGTTCCCCGGCCGCGCGCTCGACACGGCCGTTCAGGCCCTCGGCGCCCCAGTCCTCGGAGGCGGCGTAGACGCCGGTGGGGACGACGACGGCCTTGAGGTGGGAGAAGAGCGGCCGCAGCGCGTGGTCGAGGACCAGTGAGTGCCGGGCCGTGCCGCCGGTCGCCGCGATCAGCACCGGCTTCCCGGCGAGGGCCTCGGGGTCGGTGACGCCCAGCGCGTCGAAGAACGACTTGAACAGCCCACTGTACGACGCCGAGAACACGGGTGTGACCACGATCAGCCCGTCGGCCCCGGTCACCGCGTCGAACGCGCCGGACAGCGCCCGGCCGGGGAAGCCGTTGGTGAAGGTGTGCGCGATCTCCACGGCGAGGTCGCGCAGCTCGACGACCTCGACGTCGGCCGGGACCCGCGCGGCGGTCGCGGCGGCCAGCCGGTCGCCGAGCAGCCGGGTGGAGGACGGGACGCCCAGTCCCGCCGAGACGACGACGAGCCTCATGACTGTGCGCCTTCCTTCGTCCTGGCTCCGGCCAGCAGCGAGCTGTGGGTGGGCGCGTCCGGCACGTCCGCCGGGCGGCCCTTGGCGAACTCCTCGCGCAGCACCGGCACGACCTCCTCGCCCAGCAGGTCGAGCTGTTCCAGCACGGTCTTCAGCGGCAGGCCCGCGTGGTCCATCAGGAACAGCTGGCGCTGGTAGTCACCGGCGTACTCGCGGAAGGACAGCGTCTTCTCGATGACCTGCTGCGGGGAGCCCACGGTCAGCGGGGTCTGCTCGGTGAACTCCTCCAGCGAGGGCCCGTGCCCGTAGACCGGGGCGACGTCGAAGTAGGGGCGGAACTCGCGCACCGCGTCCTGGCTGTTCCTCCGCATGAACACCTGGCCGCCGAGGCCGACGATCGCCTGCTCGGGGGTGCCGTGCCCGTAGTGGGCGTACCGGTCGCGGTACAGCTCGACCATCCGTTTGGTGTGGTCGGCCGGCCAGAAGATGTTGTTGTGGAAGAAGCCGTCACCGTAGTACGCGGCCTGCTCGGCGATCTCCGGGGAGCGGATCGAGCCGTGCCAGACGAACGGCGCCACGCCGTCCAGCGGGCGGGGCGTGGAGGTGAAGCCCTGCAGCGGGGTGCGGAACCTGCCCTCCCAGTCGACGACGTCCTCGCGCCACAGCCGGTGCAGGAGGGCGTAGTTCTCGACCGCGAGGTTGATGCCCTGGCGGATGTCCTGCCCGAACCAGGGGTAGACCGGGCCGGTGTTCCCGCGTCCCATCATCAGGTCCACCCGGCCGTCGGCCAGGTGCTGGAGCATCGCGTAGTCCTCGGCGATCTTCACCGGGTCGTTGGTGGTGATCAGGGTGGTGGCGGTGGACAGCACCAGCCGCTCGGTGCGGGCGGCGATGTAGCCGAGCATGGTGGTCGGCGAGGACGGCACGAACGGCGGGTTGTGGTGCTCCCCGGTCGCGAACACGTCCAGGCCCACCTCCTCGGCCTTCAGCGCGATGGCGACCATGGCCTTGATCCGCTCGCGCTCGGTCGGCGTACGCCCCGTGGTCGGGTCGGGCGTGACATCCCCGACGCTGAAGATCCCGAACTGCATGGCCGCTCACCCTCCAGGTTGTTTACGCTTCAACTATACCCCTGGAACGGCTCCCCACCCCCTCCTATTCCATCCCCGGCCACACGCCCACGGCACCGGCACCGGCCGCCCCACACCCCACCCTCCGCCAGGCGCGCCTGCGCCTTCACCGCACCGCCCGTGAAACGCGCGGCACCGAGCAGCGCACGCGCTCCCCGTCCCGTCGTCCTCCCCGGCCAGGGCGGTGGCGCACCGGTCCCCCGGTGGGCTGCGAACCGGACAGCGCAGCCGCCGACCGCGCCCGCCGACCCCCTCACCGGCAGCGTCCCGCCCCGGGCGGTTCCAGCGGGCCCAGGGCCCGCACGGCGGTCGGCGCGTCCAGTGACAGCGTCACCACGTCGGCGGTCCGCGAGGCCCGCGCCACTACGTCCGCCGGGACGACGGCGCACCCGGCACGCGCACCCGGCACACGCGCCCGGCGGCGCGCACGGGCACGCGAGGCCCACCGGGGGCCGAGGAGTGTGCATGGACGATCGGAGTCGGCGCGCACGGGCATGTGAAGTCCACCGGGCCCGGGACCGCTACGGCGCCGGGGCCGACCGGCCGTCCGCGGCCTCCCCCGACCGCAGCCGGGCGGCCTGCTCCGCGCCGAACTCCGTCGTACGCCTCATGTGGTCGACGAACAAGGCGAGCTGCGCGTCGTCGAGGTCGTCGAAGAGCGCGATCCAGCCGCCGCCCAGCCGCTCCCACACCCGCCCGAACTCGGCGGCCCGCTCCGGCACCACCGCCACCAGCACCAGCCGCCGGTCCACCGCGTCCCGCTCCCGCACCACGTACCCCGCCCGCTCCAGCCGGTCCACCAGCCGGGTCGCCGAGCCGGCCGTCAGCCCCGTCAGCTCCGCGACCCGGCCCGTGGGCACCGGGCCGCCCTCCAGCGTCAGCAGGTTCAGGCACTGCAGATCGGTGGGGTGCAGGCCCAGATGGTCGGCGAGCGCCTGGTTGAGCAGGGCGTGGGCCGCCATGTACCGCCGGGACACCACGGCCAGCTCCGCCAGCAGCCCGGCCCGCGTGTTCCCCGCCACCCCGCCACCGCCTCGCACCGCCGCCTCGCCGTCCACGGATGTATCCCACGCCCCGCCCGTGCCGGGCGCCGTCCATCGGGTGACGCACCCGGACGCGAAGCCGCACGCGCACGGAACCCCCGCTCCGCCGCGCGACGGCCGACGTCCTCAGACCACCGTCTCCGGAAGCAGCCCCAGCTGCTCCAGGAAGGCCAGCTGGTCGAAGTAGAGCCGGTAGCTGACGATCCTGCCGTCCTCGACGGTGGCGACGTCCACCCCGCGGATCCTGACCTCCTTCCCGGTCGCCGGCACGCTCCGCCCGTCCGGCACCGGCAACGGCCCGGTGTTCCGGCCGCCGAAGTACCCCTCGTCGATCGCGGTGGTGCCCACCTCGAACGCGTGCAGCGGCTCGTACCGGGCGTCGGGCACGGCCGTCGTCAGCTGACGCCAGTACTCGACGATCTCGTCCCGCCCGTGCAGCTCCCCCGCCTCGGGCACCCAGGCGACCGCGTTCCGCGCGTACAGCTCCGCCACGACGTCCATGTCCAGGTCCGTGGTGACCGCCGCGGTGAGCCGGTCCATGACCTCGCGCGCCTCACCCATGACCCACCTCCTGCCCCGCAGGACCACCCGTCCCATTCTCCCACCGGGTCCCCGCCCCCGCCGCCGCCCGGCCGACCCCGCCTATGCTGGCCGTCCAGGCCCCGACCACGAGCCCGTACGTCCGAGGAGCAGCCCATGGCCACCGCCGCACCGCCCGCCGCGTCCCGCATCGCCGTCGTCACGGGCGCGAGCAGCGGCATCGGCGCCGCCACGGCCCGCCGCCTCGCCGAGGCCGGCTACCGCGTCGTCCTCACCGCCCGCCGCAAGGACCGCATCGAGGCGCTCGCCGAGGAGATCACCGCCGCCGGCCACGCGGCCACGGCCTACCCCCTCGACGTCACCGACCGCGCGGCCGTCGACGAGTTCGCCACCGCCTTCAGGACCGTCGGCGTCCTCGTCAACAACGCCGGCGGCGCGCTCGGCGCCGACCCGGTCGCCACCGGCGACCCGGACCAGTGGCGCGCCATGTACGAGACCAACGTCCTCGGCACCCTCAACCTCACCCAGGCCCTGCTCCCCAAGCTGGACGCCAGCGGCGACGGCACGGTCGTGGTCGTCTCCTCCACCGCCGGCCACGCCACCTACGAGGGCGGCGCGGGCTACGTCGCCGCCAAGCACGGCGCCCACGTCCTCGCCGAGACCCTGCGCCTGGAGATCGTCGGCCGCCCGGTGCGCGTCATCGAGGTCGCGCCCGGCATGGTGAAGACCGACGAGTTCGCCCTCACCCGCTTCGGCGGCGACGCGGAGAAGGCCGCCAAGGTCTACGAGGGCGTCGCCCAGCCCCTCACCGCGGACGACGTCGCCGACACCATCGCCTGGGCGGTCACCCGCCCGCCCCACGTCAACATCGACCTGCTGGTCGTCCGCCCCCGCGCCCAGGCGTCCAACACCAAGGTCCACCGGGAGCCCTGATGCCCGACGACACCGAAAGGCGCCGCCTCGCCCTGGAGAAGAAGCGCGAACGCTACGTCTGGTACTACCTCGGCTACTTCCTCTTCGGCATCCACATCGTGGCCTTCGTCATGATCTACGCGGTGACCCACGCGAAGTAGCGGGCCCCTCAGGCGGGGCCCGCTCTCCGTCGCGTCTCCGTCGCGTCAGCCCTTCACGCAGACGACCTGCTTCAGCTTCGCGACGACCTCCACGAGGTCCCGCTGCTGGTCGATGACCTGCTCGATCGGCTTGTAGGCGCCCGGGATCTCGTCCACGACGCCGGAGTCCTTGCGGCACTCCACGCCCCGCGTCTGCTCCTCCAGGTCCTTCGTCGAGAAGCGCCGCTTGGCCGCGTTGCGGCTCATGCGCCGGCCGGCGCCGTGCGACGCCGAGTTGAAGGACTTGTCGTTCCCGAGGCCCTTGACGATGTACGAACCCGTGCCCATGGAGCCCGGGATGATCCCGTACTCGCCGGAACCCGCGCGGATGGCTCCCTTGCGGGTCACGAGCAGGTCCATGCCCTCGTAGCGCTCCTCGGCCACGTAGTTGTGGTGCGCGCTGATCTCCGGCTCGAAGGTCGGCTTCGCCTTCTTGAACTCCCTGCGGACCACGTCCTTCAGGAGCGCCATCATGATCGAGCGGTTGTACTTCGCGTACTCCTGCGCCCAGAACAGGTCGTTGCGGTACGCCGCCATCTGCGGGGTGTCCGCGACGAAGACGGCGAGGTCGCGGTCGATCAGGCCCTGGTTGTGCGGGAGCTTCTGGGCGACGCCGATGTGGTGCTCGGCGAGTTCCTTGCCGATGTTGCGGGAACCGGAGTGCAGCATCAGCCAGACGGAACCGGAAGTATCGGTGCACACCTCCACGAAATGGTTGCCGGATCCGAGCGTTCCCATCTGCTTCGTGGCACGTTCCTGGCGGAACCTGACCGCGTCCGCCACTCCGCCGAAGCGCCCCCAGAAGTCGTCCCAGCCACCGGTCGCGAAGGCGTGGAAGCGGGACGGGTCGACCGGGTCGTCGTGCATGCCCCGCCCCACCGGAATCGCCTGCTCGATCTTCGACCGCAGCCGCGACAGGTCACCGGGCAGGTCGTTCACCGTCAGGGACGTCCTCACCGCGGACATGCCGCAGCCGATGTCCACGCCGACCGCCGCCGGGCACACCGCGCCCTGCATGGCGATGACCGACCCGACCGTCGCGCCCTTGCCGTAGTGCACGTCCGGCATGACCGCCAGGCCCTTGATCCACGGCAGGGTGGCGACGTTCCGCAGCTGCTGGAGGGCGACCTCCTCCACCGCCGCCGGATCCGCCCACATGCGGATCGGCACCTTCGCACCCGGAAGTTCCACGTACGACATAACGTCCTCATTCCCCCAGAAAGCCAACACACGTCATGAATCGCAAAACCGGCGCCGAGGTCGGCGAAAAGGGATGACGGACCGGCGTCCACGGCAGTGCGTGCGATACACATTGTCTGCCGGGGGCGCCCCCGTGCGGCAAGCGATTAACCAGCGGGGACACTGGGGAGACCCGGCGGGCACCGGCCCGCACCCACCAGCGAGAGGAGCCCGACCGTGCAGCGGAAGGCGTACGTACCCGGCGTCGCCGCGCTCCTGGCGGCCGTCCTGGCCGGCTGCACCGGCAGCCCGGACGACGGCGGCCGGTCGGACGACTCCAACCCGGGAAGCGCCGGTACCGCCACCCCGGCCGCCCAGCCCGGCAAGTACGCCACGCTCCCCGAGCCCTGCGGCGTGGTCGAGCACACGACGCTCGACCAACTCCTGCCCGGCATCGGGGAGATGACCGACACGGAGCGGCGCGAGGAGGCGTACGCGGGAGAGGCGACCCTCACGTACGACACCGACCGCAAGGTGGGCTGCCGCTGGAAGGTGGAGTCGGCGGCGGCCACCGACCACCTGCTGGTCGACTTCGAACGGGTCGTCTCCTACGACAACGCCGTCAGCGACGAGGCCCAGGCCGGGGAACTCTTCGCGGACAGGCAGGCGGCGGCGCACCTCCCGGAGCCGGCGGTGACGGCCGGGGAGACCGGCGCCCCGTCCACCAGCCCTTCCACGGAAGCCGGTTCGCCCCCTCCGTCCGGGGCGCCCACCACCGCCTCGCCGTCCGCCGCCCCCTCCGACCTCCAGCCCCGCCTCCTGGAGGACCTGGGCGACGAGGCGTTCCTCGACGACGAACTGAGCAGCTCCGGTTCGACCGCCGAGCAGCGCACGGTGACTGTGGCGTTCCGCACGTCCAACGTGATCGTGACCGTCGAGTACGCGGAGCAGCCGGTGACCGTCGGCGTCGTCCCGGACAGCAAGGAAATGCAGGACAGGGCACGGAAACTGGCCTCGGAGCTGGCCGATTCGCTGAACGGCTGAGCACGGTCCGCGGCACCTCCGCCCCCGCGGGCGAAGCACGCGAAGGAGGACCGCACGGAGGGCTCACCGCGTACCGTGACCCCTCGGACCCGTTCCGACCGCAGGGAACACGAGCGTCATGAGTGAAGGAACCATGCAGCGACGAGTACAGCGAGACCCGCGATCACCGCGAGCGAAGCGCCTTGCCCGCGTCCTTGTCTGCGCGGTCGCCGTCCCCCTGGTCGCCGCCGGCTGCTCCTCGGACTCCGGCTCCGACGACGGTGAGGACAAGGGCGCCTCCGCCTCCGCCTCGCAGTCCGCGAGCCCGTCCCCGACGGTGCGGGCGGCGGCGTACCAGAGGCTCCCGGAGCCGTGCACGGTGCTGTCCGAGAAGACCCTGGACGACCTGGCGCCGAAGGCGAAGGCGGGCAAGGAGGGCTCCTCGGACGACGTCTCCACCCGGGGCAGCTGCTCCTGGAACAGCCTGGACGACAACGGGGTGAAGGGTTCGCAGTTCCGCTGGCTGAACGTGTCGCTGCTGCGCTTCGACTCGGACACCACCCGTGGTCCGGGCGACGAGCTCGCCCAGGAGTACTACGCCAAGCAGGTGCAGGACGCGCAGGCGGCCGAGGGCGCGAAGGGCGTCGAGTCAGAGCCGGTCACCGGGACCGGTGACGAGGCGACGGCGGTGCGCTACGACCTGAAGAAGAAGGAAGGCACCTTCAAGCAGCAGACGGTCGTGGCACGCGTCGAGAACGTGGTCGTCACCCTCGACTACAACGGCGCCGGCCTCGCCGGTGACAAGACGCCGGACGCCGACGACCTGATGAAGGACGCGCGGAAGGCGGCCAAGGAGGCGGTGGCCTCGGTGACGAAGGCGAACGGCACGGACGCCGCGCCGTCCTCGTCGGCCTCCGGCTCCCCCTCGAAGCCGGCCTCGAAGTCAGCTTCCGCGTCCGCCTCGAAGTCCGCGTCCGCATCCGCCTCGAAGTCCGCTTCGAAGGCGTCGAGCGAGAGCTGAGCCGGCCCTGAACCGGAACCGGCCACCCGTCCCCCGCACACATGTGCCACTCTGTTGCGCGCAACAACACGCACTGGGAGGGGAGTACGGGTGGCCGCGCCACTGCAGCTGACACGGATGCACCGGGTTCTCATCGGCGTGGTCGTCTTCGGTGCCGTGATCATCGCCGGAATCGGCTTCGCGGGTTCGTACGCGGCCGTCCGTGAGCTCGCCCTGCAGAAGGGCTTCGGGAACTTCAGCTACGTCTTCCCGATCGGCATCGACGCCGGCATCTGCGTCCTGCTGGCCCTGGACCTGCTGCTGACCTGGATCCGCATCCCGTTCCCGCTGCTGCGGCAGACGGCGTGGCTGCTGACGGCGGCGACGATCGCGTTCAACGGCGCGGCGGCGTGGCCCGATCCGCTGGGCGTGGGCATGCACGGCGTGATCCCGGTGCTGTTCGTGGTGTCGGTGGAGGCGGCCCGGCACGCGATCGGACGCATCGCCGACATCACCGCCGACAAGCACATGGAGGGCGTCCGGCTCACCCGCTGGATGCTGTCGCCGGTGCCGACGTTCCTGCTGTGGCGCAGGATGAAGCTGTGGGAGCTGCGCTCCTACGAGCAGGTGATCAAGCTGGAGCAGGAGCGCCTGGTCTACCAGGCCCGCCTCCGCTCCCGCTTCGGCCGCGCCTGGCGCCGCAAGGCCCCCGTCGAGGCCCTGATGCCCCTGCGCCTCGCCAAGTACGGCGTGCCCCTGGCCGAGACGGCCCCGTCGGGACTCGCGGCCGCGGGCATAGAACCGGCGTTGATACCCCCGGCGCCCGAGGCACCGGAGATGATCACCGCGGGCGGCCGTGCCGACGCGGCCGCGGGCGGTCGTGCCTCCGGGCCGGCACAGGTGGGCGCGGCAGTGCCTCCCGGCGAGCAGCGCCTGGAACTCGAGGGCGACCCCGCCCCCGAGCCGCGGGGGGACGTCACGGGCAATCCGTGGCTGCACGCCCGCGACCCGCAGACCGTCGAGTACCACGGCGGCTACGACCCCACGTACGACCCCGACGAGGAGTACGCCCGCTGGTACGCGGAGCAGCAGCAGGCCGAGCAGTACGAGGACCAGTACCAGGAGGAGCCGCCCCTCCAGGAGCCCTCCCCGGAGGAGACCGGCAGCTTCCCCATCCCGGTGGTCCCCGGCGGCCGCACCCGCGAGCTGGGCGAGGGCGGCGGCACCGCCTCCGACCCGGACGAGGAGGCGTACTACCAGGTGTTCCGTCAGTCGATAGACGGCAGCTATCCCACGCCCCGCGTCCTCGGTGACAACATCCAGGCGACCTACGGCAGGACGCTGAACCCGAGCGAGCTGAAGAGCCTCGCCGAACGCTTCCAGCAGCGCCACACGGCGGAACTGGAGGAGGACCACATCGCGTAGCGCGCACGCGCGCACGACGACAGGGGGCGCCCGGCCGGCACCGGGCGCCCCCTGTCGTCGTACAAGTGGGGCTCTACTCCCCGAGCAGCGTCCGCACCCGCTCCTGCCCCACCGCCAGCAGCAGCGTGGGCAGCCGCGGCCCCGTGTCCCGCCCGACCAGCAGGTGGTACAGCAGGGCGAAGAACGACCGCTGGGCGGTCTTGATCTCCGCCGGCAGCTCCTTGGGCGTGGCGTCGGCGGAGAAGCCCGCCTGGACCTTGGGCACGCCGTAGACGAGGTGGGTGAGGCCGTCGAGCGACCAGTTGTCCGCGAGGCCGTCGAGCAGCAGCCGCAGCGACTGCCGCGCCCGCTCGTCGAGCGACTTCAGCAGCTCGGCGTCGGGCTCCGCGCGGACGATGGTGCGCTGGTCGGCGGGGACGTGGGTGTTGATCCACGCCTCGGCCCTGTCGTAGCGCGGGCGGGCCTCGTCCAGGGAGCCCAGCGGGTTCGACGGGTCGAGGTCGCTGAGGATGCGCAGCGCCTGGTCCTCGTGACCGGCGGTGATGTCGGCCACCGAGGCGAGCGTGCGGTACGGCAGCGGCCGGGGCGTCCTCGGCAGCTCGCCGCTCGCCGTGCGCACCGCGCGGGAGTACGCGGCGGCGTCTGCGGGCAGGGCGGAACCGTCGGCGACCTTGGCGTCGAGCCGGTCCCACTCGTCGTAGAGGCGCTGGATCTCCTGGTCGAAGGCGATCTTGAAGGACTGGTTGGGGCGGCGCCGTGCGTACAGCCAGCGCAGCAGCTGCGGCTCCATGATCTTCAGCGCGTCGGCCGGGGTCGGCACGCCGCCCTTCGACGACGACATCTTCGCCATGCCGCTGATGCCGACGAAGGCGTACATCGGCCCGATGGGCTGCTTGCCGTCGAAGATCCCGACGATCTGCCCGCCGACCTGGAAGGACGAGCCGGGCGAGGAGTGGTCGACGCCGCTCGGCTCGAAGATCACGCCCTCGTACGCCCACCGCATGGGCCAGTCGACCTTCCAGACCAGCTTGCCGCGGTTGAACTCGTTGAGCCGGACGGTCTCCGAGAAGCCGCACGCCGTGCAGGCGTAGGTCAGCTCGGTGGAGTCGTCGTCGTAGGAGGTGACCGTCGTCAGGTCCTTCTCGCAGTTGCCGCAGTACGGCTTGTACGGGAAGTAGCCGGCGGCGCCGGAGCTGCCGTCGTCCTCGGAGGCGGCGCCGGAGCCCTCGGCGGCCTCCAGCTCGGCCTCGTCGACCGGCTTCTGCTGCTGCTTCTTCGCCGGGGCCTTCTTGGTGCGGTACTGGGCGAGGATCGCGTCGATGTCGGCGCGGTGCCGGACGGCGTGCAGGATCTGCTCGCGGTAGGCGCCGGAGGTGTACTGCTCGGTCTGGCTGATCCCGTCGAACTCCACGCCCAGCTCGGCCAGCGACGCGGTCATCGCGGCCTTGAAGTGCTCGGCCCAGTTCGGGTGCGCGGAGCCCTTCGGCGCCGGGACGGAGGTCAGCGGCTTGCCGATGTGCTCGGCCCACGACTCGTCGACGCCGGGGACGCCGGCCGGGACCTTGCGGTACCGGTCGTAGTCGTCCCAGGAGATCAGGTGCCGCACCTGGTGGCCGCGGCGGCGGATCTCGTCGGCGACGAGGTGGGGGGTCATGACCTCGCGCAGGTTCCCGAGGTGGATCGGCCCCGAGGGGGAGAGGCCGGACGCGACGACCACAGGTTTGCCCGGGGCCCGACGCTCCGACTCCTCGATGACGTCGTCCGCGAAACGGGAGACCCAGTCGGTGGTCTCGGTGCTCTGAGCCACGATCGGCACGTCCTTCTCTCTGCTCGGGCAGCCGGTACGGTCGCACGGCTGACCGCTCCATTCTCCCCGTACGGCCCGCATCCGCGAAAACCGCTCCTCACCCGCGCCTCACCCGCGACCCCGAGGGGCGCGGTCCGTGCCGACGACCGAGGTGCGGCCGCGACCGGCGTCCCGCCCGCTCGCGGCGAGAAAACCGCTTCACCCCTCGTGAGACACTGGCCGTGTCTATCTGAACCCACGAGGAGAACAGGCACCCCCTCTCATGGCCTCGGTCACATCGCTCACCGATCTCGTCAACCAGCAGCTCACGTCCGCCCTCTCGGCCACCCGGCCGGAGGCAGCCGCGGACCCGCTGCTGCGACGAAGCGACCGGGCGGACTTCCAGGCCAACGGCATCCTCGCGCTGGCCAAGAAGGCGAAGGCGAACCCGCGGGAGCTGGCGGCCGAGGTCGTCGCCCACATCACCACCGGTGACGACCTGATCAAGGACGTCGAGGTCTCCGGCCCCGGCTTCCTCAACATCACCGTCGCCGACCGGGCGATCACCTCGAACCTCGCGGCGCGGCTCGCGGACGGCGAGCGCCTCGGTGTGCCGCTGAAGGCGGACGCGGGCGTCACGGTCGTCGACTACGCCCAGCCGAACGTGGCGAAGGAGATGCACGTCGGCCACCTGCGGTCGGCGGTCATCGGCGACGCCCTGCGCGGCATGCTCGACTTCACCGGCGAGAAGACGATCGGCCGGCACCACATCGGCGACTGGGGCACCCAGTTCGGCATGCTCATCCAGTACCTGTTCGAGCACCCGGGCGAGCTGGCCCCGCCGGAGGAGGTAGACGGCGAGCAGGCCATGTCGAACCTGAACCGGGTCTACAAGGCGTCGCGCGCGCTCTTCGACGCGGACGAGGAGTTCAAGGAGCGGGCCCGCAAGCGGGTCGTCGCCCTGCAGTCCGGCGACAAGGAGACGCTGGAGCTGTGGCAGCAGTTCGTGGACGAGTCGAAGGTCTACTTCTACTCGGTCTTCGAGAAGCTCGACATGGAGATCCGCGACGAGGAGATCGTCGGCGAGTCCGCGTACAACGAGGGCATGCCGGAGACCGCCCGCCTCCTGGAGGAGACGGGCGTCGCGGTGCGCTCCGAGGGCGCGCTCGTGGTGTTCTTCGACGACATCCGCGGCAAGGACGACCAGCCGGTCCCGCTGATCGTGCAGAAGGCCGACGGCGGCTTCGGCTACGCGGCGTCCGACCTGACCGCGATCCGCAACCGGGTCCAGGACCTGCACGCGACCACGCTGCTGTACGTCGTGGACGTGCGCCAGTCGCTGCACTTCAAGATGGTCTTCGAGACGGCCCGCCGGGCCGGCTGGCTCGGCGACGACGTCACCGCGCACAACATGGGCTACGGCACGGTGCTCGGCGCGGACGGCAAGCCCTTCAAGACCCGTGAGGGCGAGACCGTACGCCTCGAGGACCTCCTCGACGAGGCCGTGCAGCGGGCGGCGGAGGTCGTCCGGGAGAAGGCGAAGGACCTCACCGAGGACGAGATCCGGGAGCGGGCCGCGCAGGTCGGCATCGGGGCCGTGAAGTACGCGGACCTGTCGACGTCGCCGAGCCGCGACTACAAGTTCGACCTGGACCAGATGGTCTCGCTCAACGGCGACACGTCCGTCTACCTCCAGTACGCGTACGCCCGTATCCGGTCCATCCTCCGCAAGGCCGGCGAGGTCCGCCCCGCCGCCCACCCGGAGCTGGCGCTGCACGAGGCGGAGCGCGCGCTGGGCCTGCACCTGGACGCGTTCGGGAACACGGTCTTCGAGGCGGCCGCGGAGTACGCCCCGCACAAGCTGGCCGCGTACCTGTACCAGCTGGCGTCGCTGTTCACGTCGTTCTACGACAAGTGCCCGGTGCTGAAGGCCGATTCGCCGGAGCAGGTGGCCAACCGCCTGTTCCTGTGCGACCTCACGGCCCGCACCCTGCACCGGGGCATGGCCCTGCTGGGCATCCGCACGCCCGAGCGCCTCTGAGCACGGCCCACACACCCCGCGCGGCCCGTCCTCTCCCCGGTGGGAGGTCGGGCCGCGTCGTGCACACGAGGCCACCGGCTTTGGAGGAGTGACATGTCCGACCGCGCCGAGGGCGGGCACCGGGAGAACGGGACCGCCGACCGGGGCCCGGGGACCGACTGCCCGTTCTGCCTCATCGTGCGGGGGGCCGCCCCCGCGCGGGTGGTACGACGCTGGGCGGACGCGCTGGCGATCACGCCCCGGGGCGGGGGCGTGACCCGCGGGCACGTGCTGGTGCTGCCCATGACGCACGTACCCGACGTGGCGGCCGACCCGGCCGTCTCCGCGACGACGATGCGGTACGCCGCCGAACTCGCCGCGGAGGTGGGCGACTGCAACATCATCACGTCGCGGGGCGCGGCGGCCACGCAGACGGTCCCGCACCTGCACGTCCACGTGGTGCCGCGCCGCCCCGGGGACGGCATCCTCCTGCCGTGGACGGCGCCGGAGGACCCGGCCGCCGGGGGCAGGCAGCGGGTGGGGTCAGTCCAGGGCGAGGATCAGTAGGCTGTCGGCGACGACGAGCACTCCGTAGCAGAAGAGCAGCGGCCGGGACAGCAGCACATCGGGCCAGGAGACCGGGCCGCCGTACCGTTCGGCGTCCATCGTGAGGGCCGGGGGCGGCGGGTCGTCGCCGGTGACGACCTTCTCGTAGAGGGTGCGGAACAGCCGTTCCTGGCGGAGGTAGTAGCCGTCGAGCAGCCAGAAGCCGACCGCCACGGCGACGGTCACGGTGACCGGCTTCCAGGCGGGGCTGCGGTCCGCCACGGCGATGAGCACGCCGCTGAGCGTGATGCTCCAGCCCTTCACCACGAACGAGTTGCTGCCGAGGCGGCTGATCACGCTCTGGAGCAGCTCCAGGTGTTTGAGCTCCTGTTCGCCGAGGCGGCGGGGGCCGGTCACGGGGCGGGGATCCGCTGCGCGGTGTCGGCCGGTCCGGGGTCCGGCAGTGCGAACTGGCCGTTCAGTTCCCCGACGCACGCCTCCAGCCAGTCCTCCAGCGGGCCGGGGGCGTAGCTGTGCAACAGGGCCTGGCTCTGACCGAGGATCTCCAGGCGCAGCCGGGGGGTGGCGGCTCCGCTCTCCCCCTCCTTGGTGGTGGGCCACGCGTAGTCCCGCAGGGGCAGGTCCACGGTGCCGGCCAGGGCGGTCTCGGCCCGCTGTTCGACGATCAGCGCGCAGGCGTCGTCGACGACCTGGTACGCGTCGACCCGGGCCCGTTCCAGTGCGGCGCGCAGCCGGTGCCAGGAGGTGCTGTGCTCGACGACCAGCTCGCGCGCGTGGGGCACCAGCTTGTCCACCTTCTTCCGGGCGGCGGTCATCGCGGACCGGGCTTCCTTGTCGCTGTCGGCGTACGGGTTGTGGGCGAGGACGGTGGCCGCCAGGGTGGCGAGGCTGAGCGAGACGACGAGGAACACCGCGACGAGGCCGCCGCCGACACCGAAGTCGGACGTATTGCTCTGCTGCACCCGGGAGGAGGCGGTGAAGGCGAGCAGCGTGATCAGCAGGAGGTTGGCCAGGACGGGCCAGAACAGGGAGGGCCAGGGCAGGTCGTCGGGCCGGCGGGTCTCGGTGCGGGGGTCGTCCAGTCGCCACAGGTGCCGCCAGAACATCCGCGGAGTGCGCCGTACGCGTTCCGGGCGGCGGCCGACGCGCACCCGCCACCGGAAGAGCGACCTGCCGAGCAGATGGCCCAGGGCGAACTGGAGGACGGCCACGCCGAAGGTGACGAGGTAGGCGAGGGCGTGGGCGATCCTGTCCATGAGGCCGTCCCCGCCGATGCTCAGCGCCTGTGCCGTGGCCTCGCCGATGAACGGCAGGTCGAACAGGGAGTTGACGCCGAGCGCGCACCACTGGAGCCACGCCCATGGCAGACGGCCGCGGCGCAGCCCCTCCGGTCCGTCCTCGGTGTGCCGGGCACGCACGGCGGCGCTCTGGCGCCGCGCCTCGCCGGCCGTCCGGCCGACCGCGAGCCGTTCCACGGCGTCGATCGCCGTCAGCGCGGCCTGGTAGGTCTGCAGCAGGGCGCTGCCCAGCTCGCCCAGGGGGGTCTGCGCCCTGCTCAGACCGGTGTTGGCCGTGGCGAAGGCCCGCATCAGCGTGACCTGCTCCCGGTTGTCCACGGGGTCGGCCGGACGTCCCGCGGGGCGCGGCCCGATGCCTATGCCCGTGACGCGCTGGTGGGCCGGGCAGGATATGGGTGCGTCGCGTGGGCCGTCCCTGCGGGGCGAGCCGTTGATCTCGGTCTTCTTCATGACGGTGCGTCCGGCCTCACTTTCCGATGATCTTCACGTCCACGCGCCGGGCGCATTGCAGCCGCTGCTCCCGGGTCCCGCTCTCCTCGACGGCGGCATCGGGACACCTGCGCGACACGCCTTCGCCGTACGCCTTCACCCGGTCCGCGGGCACCCCGTGCTCGACGAGTACGTCGGCCACGGCGTCCGCGCGGGCCCGCGAGAGTTCCCGGTCGTTGGCGCGCGTGCCGCGCGGGTCGACGTACCCGTGGACCTCGACGCGTTCGAGGGACGGGGTGGTGCGCGCGGTCACGGCGATGTCGACGAGGGCGGGCCGGATCGTGTCGCGCAACCGTGCGGATTCGGTGGCGAACAGGGCGGCGCCCGGCAGGTGGTACGTCCGGGCGCGCTCACCGAACGGCACCACCGGGTCGTCCGGGAGGGCGCCTTCGGTGTGCTCGCCGGACTTTCCGGTCCTGCCGACGGGGGCCTTGCCGACGACGCAGGACCCGCGGTCGGCGCCCGCGCGTTCGCACAGGTCCTTCCACAGTTCGCCCAGCCAGGCCCGCCGGGCGCTGTCGGCGGAGGGCTGTCCGCCCGCGGAGTGGCCCAGTCCCATGAACGTGACCCGCACTCCCTTGAGGTCGGGGAGTTCGCCGAACTCGCCCTGGGCGCCGCACAACGAGACGATGGTCTTCAGGTCCTGCCGGGAGCCGAACCGGGCGCTCGTCAGGTTCGCGCAGCCGGTGGTGGACAGCCCGTCGGTGAGCACCAGCAGCCGTCGCTCGCCCCGGACGCCGTCGAACATCTCGGCTCCGGCCGCGAGCCCGGCGAGGACGTCGGTGCCCTTGCCCGCGGGCACCACCCGCCGGGCCGCGGCGATGTCGTCCTCGAGGCACTTGTTCGCGTCCTGGCGGTTGTTCTCCTGGTTGGCGGTGTTGTCGTTGCTCCGCCGCCAGTCGGCGGACCGCCGTCGCACCGTCCAGTCGATCTCCCCGCCGGGGCCGCCGAACGTGCCGATGGAGATGACCTGGCCGCTCTTCTCGTCCTTGGCGAGCAGGTCGCCGATCAGGGGGCCGTAGTCGACGTCCCCGGCGCCGGACTTGCCGCCCCGTGTCGACGCGGTGCCGTCGACGAGGATCACGGTCGCGTCGGCGTCGGCTTCGACGCTCTGGTCGTCCATCCAGCGGCAGCCCGCCCTGGGGCCGCCCGCCGAACAGCCGGTGAGCCCGCCGAGGACGACCGCGAGGGCGCCGAGTGCGCTCACCGCGCGCCGCCCGGCGTTCACCGGTCCGTCCCGTCGGCCGCGACGGCGTCCTCGACCCAGGAGAACGGGCCGACGCCCATCTCCCGGCAGAAGGCGCTGAGTGCCTTGTCGTAGGCGTCGGCGAACTCGAACAGGCCGGCCTCCTGGTGGTCGCCGCGCGCCCCCTTCAGGGCCGCCACCAGTGCGTCGACGCTGGTACGCCGCTGGTGACGCAGCTCCTCCATCACCGCGCGGAAGTCCGGGTCCGCGAGGGTGGCCGCGAACGGGACCAGCAGGCGCCGCTGGTGCGCGTCGAGTTCGCCCATGAGCTCCAGCCGGCTGATCACGTCCAGCCACGCCTCGGTGAGCGTCCGTGCCCGCTCGGCGCGGATCACGCCCAGCCGCTGCGTCTCCTTGAGCGTCAGCTCTTTGAGGTGGTGCGGCAGTACGTGCTTGCGCAGGTCCGGGTCCACCCTGAGCCGGACCTGCGCCATGCAGCGGATGGAGCCCTCGGCGTCCTCGTAGCACCAGTTGCCCTCGGTGGACAGTTTCGCGTTGACCGCGTTCTCCGCGGCGACCACGTCGGCCGGATCGCACTCGCGGGCCGCCGGCCAGGCGACCCGGAGCAGCTCCTCGCGGGCCGTCTCCTCGTGCTGCCGGACGCGCGTCTTCAGCATGTCCTGCGACATGGTCTGGCTGGTCCAGTGGAGGGTGGGGAAGGCCTGGAAGGAGAACACGTCGTCGCGGGCCGGCAGGAGGAGCGGTTCCTCCTGCGGGCGGGACCGGACGAACGCGTCCTTGCGCGGGACGACCGGCGACGAGCCGGTGCCGTCCTGGTCGGCGGTTCCGGTGCCGGCCTCCTGGTCTCCGTCGTGCTTCGAGCGCCGCCACGCGCGGTATGCGTCGCGCAGTGTGGCGAACAGGCCCTTGGGCCGTCGTGCCATGGTCGGTCCTCCTGAGGTGGTGGGGTCGTGAGGTCTGAGGTCGGGTCCTGAAGTCGCGGGGCTCGGGCGCCGCGGGAGCCGGGAGCCGTGAGGTCCGGGGACCGTAAGGCCCAGAGGTCGTAGGAGTCGGGAACCGTGAGACCTAAGGGTCGTGAGGTCCGGGGACCGCAGAGCCTAGGATTCATAGGAGTCAGGAGCCGTGAGGCCCGTAATTCTTAGGGGTCGGGAGCCGGGAGGCCCAGGGGCCGTGAGGTCCGGGCGTGGAGTGCCGGGATCGGGCGAGGTTCGCGGGTGGCGTGGGCCGGGGTGCGGGTGGCGGGTCAGGGGCGGTCCAGGGAGTCCAGGACCCGCCGTACGCAGGTGGCCTCCGGGTGCTCTCGTGCGCACCGCCGCAGATGGAACCGCGTTCGGCGGACGAGCCGGGGCACGCAGACGCGCGGCACGAACTTCTCCAGGAAACGGGCGAGTTCCTCGTCCTGGTCGGCGGCCAGCAGCCACTGCTGCAGCAGTTGCCAGGCCTGCCCGGAGTGCGCCGGGTCGACCAGGGCGCGCTGCCACAGCAGCAGGAGCGTCTCCTCCTGGTCCGGGTCGTCCATCGCCTGCTGCGCGAGCCTGGGCCGGGACGGCAGTTCCGGCCCGACGGCGAAGGGCCCGAGGACGAGCAGGGCCCGGACCGCGTGCCGGGGCAGGTTGTCGTTGCTCGACCGGATCCACCGCCCGAGCGCCTCGGTGACCGGTTCCGTGCCGTCCTCGGCGAGGAACAGCGCCGTGAGGGAGTAGGCGACGGAGACGTAGGGGACGAGCGCCGGCCTGCCCGCCAACTCCTGCAGGGCCGGCAGGGTCGCGGACACGTCCCGGGTGCCCAGGGACGTGCCGTAGGCCCGGGCGGCACTGTCCTGGAACGGCCACCTGGGGCTGTCGGCCCAGGAGGCGACCTGCCTGGTGATGCGGTCCGTCAGCCAGGGGCTGTCGGCCTCCAGCGCCACGGCCAGGGCCAGGGCGGCGCACCGCCGGTCGCTCACCGACTTGCTGATCGCCCACCCCTTCACCAGGTCGCGGTAGACGCTGTCGAAGTCGTACCGGAGCAGGTGTCCCGCGATCACCCCGGCCCGTGCCCGGACCCGCTCCAGGTCGTCGGCCCCGAGCCTCCTCAGCCACGCCACCAGCGGTTCGCGCAGCCAGGGGATGTCGTGCCAGACGACCTCGACGGCGGTCGACATGAGCTCCGGGTCCGCGAGCCGGGCCCGCCGGGGGTTGTCGGCCGCCCCTGCGCCCGGTTCGGCGGCGATGCCCCCGCCCGGCGGCACCAGGCGGTCGAGGTCGGCTTCGAAGACGGGCCGGGCGGGTGCGGTGTCCCGGTTCTCGACGCTCAGCATGTCGATGCCGAGCAGGGTGCCGGCCCGGATGACGTCGGACAGCGGCAGTTCGTGGCCGAGGAGGTAGGCGATGCGCAGGGCCTGGTGGTGCGGGCCGGCCGCCGCCGGGTCCGTCACCTGCTCGGACAGCTTCAGGAACCGCCTGACCAGACTCCTCAGGTCGCCCACGGGGGCGTCGAGGAGGGCGTCGAGCGCTCCCTCGGGTTCGTGCAGGCACCCGGCGAGGTCCCGGGCGAAGCGGGTGATCCAGTGGACGGAGGGGGCGGCGCCGAGCTTCCTGTGCGTCCGGGGGTCCTCCATCGCCCGGTCGCGGAACTCCTCCGTGTCGTCGTGGGTGCAGTTCTCCGCACACTGCGTGCGGTGCTCGGCGAGTGCTGCCCTCAGGTGCGCCTTCAGCACCGGGAGCGGTTCGGGCCTGCGGTGGTGGACGGCGAACGGGCCCAGGTCGCCGAGGTCGGCCTGCGGGTCCTCGACGATCACCACGACGTACGCCTCGCGCTCCCGGGCCCGCAGGGCCAGGGCATCCAAGGTGGCCGGGTCGGGCCGGTGGGGGCCCACGTTCACGCGGACGCCGTACCCCCGCTTCAGCCGGCGGCCGTTCCGCTCGATCAGGGCCCGCGCCAGCCGGTCCTGATCACCGTGCAGGACGCCGAGCCGTGCGCTGCCGCACCGCTCGGCCAGCAGCACACAACTCGTGAACTCCCGCCCGCTGCCCTTCGCGCCCACCAGGACGAGGAGGTGGTGTTCGCGGAGCCTTTCGGCCATCCCGGCCATCCGCTCCGGGTCCGGGACCTCCTCGTGCAGCCGCCATGTCCGGCTGGTCTCGGTGGCGTCGAGGTCCATCCACTGGAACTCGGCGGTCGGGGTGCCCATGTTCAGCGTGACGGCGTTGCCGTGGTACGCGACCGAACCGTTGAGCGACTCCAGCCTCTCGACCGGGCCGACGTCCCACTGTCCGGGCGGCGGCTGGTGCTCCGGGGTCGTGTGCGGGTCCTTCGGGGTGTCCTGCGTCCGCCAGGGCTGTGGGGTCCCGTCGTCCGCCCGGCCGGCCGGCCCCTCCTCGGCCGGGCCGCCGAAGGCGTCGTCCCCGGCGGGGGCGTCGTCCCCGGCGAACGTGGACTCGGTGTCCGCCGTGTCGGCGGGGGTGCCGGTGTCGTACGAGGTGTCCGGGTCCGGACCGTCGTTCCCGGGAGCGGCGTCCCCGGAGAAGTCGTCGGTGGAGCTCACGATCGTTCCTTGTCCTGGTCGTCGTCGAAGTCGCCGAAGTCGTCGTCGAAGTCGTCGGGGTCGTCGGCGGAGGGGTGGTTGTGGACCACTCCCCGGCCGCTGCCGCCGAGGATCACCACGCCGTTCTTGGACTGGATGCCGCCGACGTCTTCCACGTTGCCGCCACCGCCCCCACCGGCGCCGTTCCGCCGTCGCCTGGGGCGGAGTTCGGGGACGGCCGCGCGGATCGCCTTGATCAGGGGCGGGAGGTAGATCTCCTCCTGGTGGGGGCGGAAGTAGAGGGCCTGGCGGGTCGTCAGGGCCCGGATGTCTTCGGGGAGATCCGCCCTGTCGGGCATCTCGTCGCGGTCGACCAGGACCGGGAGGACCGTCAGTCCCCACTGCAGGGCGAGGGCGATCTCCATGCGGACCCAGTCGGTCTCGTCGTCGAGGCACCGGCGGTGGTCCTCGTCCACGGCTGTCTCCCACTTCCTGCCGATGAGGGCGAGCAGCAGTTCGCACTTGCGCAGCTTCCGCCTGATCTGGTCGGGGTAGTGGGCGCCCTTGTCGATGGAGCGCTGGTCGCGGAAGACCTCGGCCTCGCCGAACGTCCCCCGGATCCCGGTGTCGATGTGGGGGGCGGCACCACCGGTGTCGGCGCGACGGAAGTTGATGAAGACGGAAGGTGCCATGCTGTTCCTCGTTTCGCGGGATGCGCATCCGGTGTTTCCGGATGGGCGCGGTGGTGCCCGGGAGCCGGCGGTGTCCCGACCGGTGCGGGTCGGGAGGGGCCGCCTGCCGGTGGGCGGGCGGTGGGCGGACTCAGGAGGTGGCAGGACCCGGGTGTGGGATCGGTGAGGCCGGGGCCTGAACTCGGTGGATGAGATCGACGTTTTCAGCCGGTCCGGAGGGGGTCAATGTGTTGCCTGTGGCCACTTCCTCAGGCAACAGGGCACATACGGGCCGATGGGAGGCCGCAGGGGTCCACGGAACGCCGTGGGGGCGGGGCGTGCGGGGGCGCGTGCTCCGTGAGGCCCCCGGAAGGGGAGGGAGGCCGGACGGCCGAAGCGGCGGGATCCGCTCGCCGGCGGACGGCGCCGACGGCTCCGCCCGCGGGCGGCTCAGTCCCGCCGGCCCCGGCTCAGTCGCCGCCTCCCCGGATGTCCGGATCTCCGCGCAGGCTCGCGGCGATGAGGGGGAGCGTGTCGCGGACCGCGGGATGTTTGCGCCGGGTGGCCAGCGCCGACCGGAGTTGCCGAAGGTCGGCGCGGACCGTGGTGGAGTCGGTCGTCATGGCGTGGTGGACGACCGGCACGATCTCCGCGCAGGCGCGTTCGACGTCTCCGGCGTCCGCCAGGGCCAGCGCCAGCCGGGCGCCGTGACGGGCCCGGGCGCGCAGTGCGTGGGGCGCGATGGACTCCTTGCCGCTGTCGAGCAGCGCGACGGCCTGCTCGGCCTCGCCGAGTTCCCGCAGGCACCACGCCGTGACGAAGGCGGTGAGGTCGGGGAGGTGGGTGCTGCCCAGGATCAGGTCGTCGTCGCCGTGTTCCCCCGTGCCGTCCGACAGTTCGGACGCGTACTCCAGCGCGCGTCGGCACTGGACCTCGTGGCCCATGAGCGCGTACCCCTGGGCCTCGCGCTGCGCGGCCAGCGTCCTGGTGCGGACGTCTTGGGCCTGGGCTCCGGCCGCCTTGGCGAGTTCCACCGTGGACATCGAGTCGTCCTGGTACAGGGCCAGTTCGGCCCGGCGTAACAGCGTGTAGGCGGTCATCTCGGTGTCACCGCCCGCCTCCGCCAGGCTCGCGGCCTGGCCGGTCCACCAGCGTGCCGCGGAGTCGTCGCCTGCCTCCTGCACCATCCAGCCCGTGTACTCGGCGAAACGGGCCGCGAGCCGGAGCGCGGCGGCACGGTGACGGGACGGCTCTCCCCGGCCCAGGCCCCGCAGCGCCGCGGTCGCCGTGATGCTCATCGGCGCGACCACGGCGGGACCGGAGCACTGGCCGAGGCTCCGGCACTGCCCGTACACGCCCCGGAAGACGGTGAGCGCCTCCTCCACCGAACCGCCCGTGAGGAAACGCGGGGTGACGGCCCACCTCGCCGCGACGGCGGGTATTCGTTCGTCCGCGGGCGGGGCCGGGGCGCAGGCGGTGAAGTCGGTCGCCCCGTCGGTGCCCAGGTGGAGCACCCAAGGACCGGAGCCGCCGGACGACGCGACGGACGCGGCCTCTTCCGCGGCGCCCCGCGCCGGACGCTCCAGCAGTGCGACGAGTTCGCCCCCCGCGCCGAGCTTGGCGTCGCACAACCGCGCGAGCCGGTCGCTGGGGGTGCCGATGCCGCGTTCGATCTTGCTCAGGTACTCCCTGGAGCAGTGGACCTTGCCGGCCAGCTGGGCCAGCGACATCCCGGAAGCGGTCCTCAGCCGGCGCAGCTCCGGCCCGAAGGCCGGACGAACTGGTGCCATGGTCGCTCCCCCCGCCGTGCTCTTTTACCGAGCCGAGTTTGCCACAGCTTGGTCGTTGGTCAACCGATCAGTGACTTTGTCGTACTAGATGAACACCTTTGAGTGACATATGACTTGTTGTGAGCTTCGAGGGAACACTTGAGACCGTCGATGAACAATCTCCCCACGAGTGATGTCAGGTTCACACCCCCACCCCGCACCGGGGCACGTCCCACTGGACATCCGCACGCCCGAGCGCCTCCGACGGCGCCTCGGCTCGACCGGTGACGGTCCGTCCCCTCCGGGGAGTCGAGAGGAAGGGCCGCTGCTTTTCACGGCGGGCGCGCCCACAATGGACGCATGGCCACCGACGCGCCGCATCGGCGTCCCGCGCTCATGCCCGACCTGGAGCGGTCCCGTGCCGTGGTGGTCGCCTGTGACCACGATGCCGTCCGTCCGCCCGAGGTGCAGTCCACGGCCGGTGCCGTGAAACTCGCGGAGGCGCTGACGTCCCCCCGCACCGGTCCCTCGTTCCTCCCGGAGCACCTCACCCTGCTCACCTCGTGGACCGACCCCGCCGAGGTGGTCGACGCCGTCCGCCGTGCCGCCGAGGAGGCGTCGGACGTCCTGCTGTTCCACTACGTCGGCACCGGCCGGCGCCACGACGAGGTCGTCCTCCCCCGTCGTGTCGAGGACGAGGGCGAGGCGTCCCCCCTGCTGACGGCGGCCGAGACCGTGCGGAACGCTCCGGCGGCCCGCAAGGTCCTGCTGCTCGACTGCGAAGGCTTCGGAACGGTGTGGGACCGGCTCCACCGCGACCGGGGCGGGGACGGCCCCTCCCGCACCGGGGACACGCTCTCCGTGATGGGAAAGTCCCCGTCCCAGTACTTCGAGCTCCATGGCGACAAGGTCCCCGCGGGCGACAACTTCACCCTCGCCCTCGCCGGAGCACTGGACAGCGGCGTCGACGGCGGCCCGGAACTGCTGGACCTCCCGACGCTGCACAACGCCATCGAGGCCTACTGGGTCCAGATGCGCTACTACGTGGAGAACGAGTACATCGGCGCCCCGAGCACCCTGGGCCTCGAGGCCGGCCGGCCCGTGGCACTCGGCCGCAACGTCGCCCTGGGACCCGACGGCGAACGCCGCGGCGGCTTTCCCGCCCATCCGGACGTGGTCGACGCACGGGAACGCTGGTGGGACGAGTGACCACGCGGCTCAGCCGCGCGGTCCCGCCGCGAGCCGGCGCAGCCCCTCCGTGATCTCCTCCGGGGTCCGTAGGCGCTTTCGACCAGGACCGTGTCGCCGGGTTCGAGCAGCACTGTGGGCCCCCTGCACGCGGTTTTCCGCGATCCGGACGGCCGGACCCCTCTCAGCGCTTCGTGGCGACGGCCCCGTACACGTTGATGTCGGCGTCCGTCACGTCGTTGATGTCCGCGTACCGGACCCGCTCGATCGGGTCGAGGCCCTCCAGGTAGGAGGCCTCCGGCCGCTCGGGGACGGGCGCGGCGTGGTCGGGACGCCAGTGGTGCACGGGGACCACGCCCGGTTCCACGACGTCCAGGGAGTTCTCGGTGAAGAACCGCTCCACCTCCGCCCGCGTGCGCAGCACGAACGTGAACCCGCGTTCGGTGTACGTCCGTTGCACCGCCCGGATGTTCTCGGGGTTGAGGTCCTCGGTGAGGTGGCTGAGCACCACGCGGCTGCCGGAGGGCAGGGCGTCGACGAGTTCGCGCACGATCGGGTACGCCTCCTCGTCCTCGACGAAGTGCAGGACGGCGACCAGGCACAGCGCGACCGGCCGGTCGAAGTCCAGTGTCTTCGCCGCCCGTTCGAGGATGGCGGCCGGGTCCTTCAGGTCCGCGTCGATGTAGTCCGTACGCCCCTCGGGCCCGCTGGTGAGCAGGGCGCGGGCGTGCGCCAGCACCACCGGGTCGTTGTCGACGTACACGACGCGCGACTCGGGGGCGACGCGCTGGGCGATTTGGTGCACGTTCTCCGCGGTGGGCAGGCCGGTGCCGATGTCGAGGAACTGGCGGATGCCGTCGTCCGCCACCAGCTCGTTCACCGCGCGCCGCAGGAAGTCCCGGTTGTGCCGCACGTCGAGGTACCCGCGCGGGTTCGCCGTCAGTCCCGCGGCCGCCGCCGACAGGTCCGCGGGGTAGTGGTCCTTGCCCCCGAGGAACACGTCGTAGACCCGGGCCGGATGCGCCTTGCTGCTGTCGATCCGCCGTTGGAACTCGGCGGGGTCCTGGCTGAGCGCGTCACCGGACACGGGTCTCTCCCTCACGGTTCGTGCTGGACGAAGCGGTGCGCACGCACCCCCTGCCGGGAGCGGCGCCCCAGGCGATCACCTTACGCCGGGCGGCAGTTGGGCCGCCGCCCGGATGCGCCGTCCGCCGGATCAGGTGCCCTCGAAGTACTCCCAGGTGTTGCCGCCCAGCATGTACCCGTAGTACTCGGTCTTCGAGGCGCTGGTGCGGAACGGCTTGCCGTGGTCGTCGATCCGGATCGTGCCTTTCCGCGATCCGCTGGACCAGTCGAGCTCCAGGTACCAGCGGACGTCGCGCCCGGAGGTGTGGGCGTCGACGTAGAAGACCTCGGGGTCGGACTCGGTCACGCTGTAGGGGAAGTTCCGCTGCCCGTTGATCGGGGTGACCGTGGCGTCGCCCAGGTCGAGCGACGCGTCGAACGACTTGGTGGCCACCTCGCCGCCGCAGCCGACGCCCGCCGCGTACTTCTTCCAGTCGAGCGGTGCCCCACTGCTCGCCACGCGCAGGTGCAGCCCTTGCACGACGACGGTCTCCTCGCCCGTGCCCTGCACGGTGAGCGCGACCATCTGCCGGTCGGCGGCGACGGCACCGAGCGGGGTGACCCAGCCGACCACGCTCTGCTGGGAGGGCGGGGGCGGCATGTTCTGCGGGCTGCGGTCGACGAGGAAGCTCTGCTCGCAGGGGGACTCCCAGTAGTACGGCGTGGTCTGGACCGTGATCGGGACGCCCCCCTCTTCCCCGCCGTCCCGGCCGGTGGAACCGCCGGCGTTGCCGCCCCGGGAGGCCGAAGGGCTCGCCTTCGGCTCGTCCTTCTTCGCGGACGCGGAGGCGGAGGCGGACGGCTCGGCCGACGCGCTCTTGCTCGGGGAGGCCGACCGCGCGGTCCGCGACGGCGAGGGGGACTCCGAGTGGGAGACGGTGGCTCCGGCGGCGTCGGCGGAGCCGTCCCGTCCGGTCCCCCCGTCCGGGAGCAGCGTCGCTCCGAGCGCCACGGCGACGACGAGGGCGACGGCCGTGCCGGCGTACAGCGCGGTCCGCCGTGAGAGCCTGCGGCCCCCCGCCGGTGTACCGGACCGGGCCACGTCACCGACCACGGTGACGGCCTCCTCCTCGTCCCCCGGGGACACACCGGCGGGGGGCACGCTCCCGGCGCGGCCGGACTCGGCCTCCACCCCGGCGGGCTCGGCCTCCTCCCCGGCGGGCTCGGCCTTCTTGTCTGCGGGCTCGGCCTGCCCCGCAGCCGACTCGGCTCCTCCCGCAGCGGACTCGGTCTTCTCCCCGGCCGGCTCGGCCCGCCCTTCAGAGAGCTCGGCTCCTCCCGCAGCGGACTCGCCCCGCCCCTCGACGGACCCGCCCTCCTCCGAGGACTCGGCCTTCCGCTCCTCCGAGGGCTTGCCCTTCTCCCCCTCCGAGGACTTGGCCTTCTCCTTCGCGCCGCTGTCCTCCTTCATGCCCCGCAGGGCGTCCGCGCGGATCCAGCGGCGGTGGAGCTCCAGCAGTTCCTCGGGGGTCGCCCGGCACAACCGGGCCATCCGCTCCACCGGGGCGAACTCCACCGGTACGACCTCACCGCTGACGTAGCGGTGGAGTGTCGACGCACTCATGTGCAACCGCTTGCCCAGCGTCCCGTAACTGAGGCCGGAACGCTCCTTCAGCTCCCTCAGCAGCCCCGCGAAATCGTCCCCCGCCACCGTTTCTCCCCTTCCCGCATCCCCGCACCGCGTCCCAGCGGGACGCCGTTTTCCCAGCTCAGAGCCGTTTTCGTCATTCCATTGTCCCGCATGCCCCGCCGTGGCTGGCGACCGGGACGGACCGTGCCACAGGCTGTGGTCATCCAAGCAGCCGTTCCTGACAACCAGTTGAGCGGCCCGCACACTCCAGCCACACCCGAAGGGGTTCCACCATGTTCGTACGCACCGCCCGCACCCGCCTGTTCGCCGCGTCCACCGTCGCCCTGGCGGCGCTGGCACTGACGGCCTGCGAGGGCGGATCGGACACGGGCGCCGACAGCCCGTCCTCCTCCACCACGGCCACCGCCGAGGCGAAGCCGTCCACCGCGGACTCCGCCGGCACGTCCGGAAACAACGGCTCGAACGGCTCGAACGGTACGGACGCGCAGGGCGGCAAGGACGGTTCGTCCGGCTCCTCGGGCGCCGGCGGGAACAACGGCACGGCAGGCGGGTCCGGGAACAGGAACGAAAAGGGCTCCGGGAACGGCTCCGGCACGCAGGACAAGGACACCCTCGGCAAGTGCTCCGCGTCCGCCGTGAAGATCACCGCCACCGAGGTGGAGCGCCCGGTCAACCACCTGCTGCTGACCGCCACCAACACCGGCTCGAAGAGCTGCTACCTGCCCGCCTACCCGCAGGCGAAGTTCGGCGAGGCCCAGTCCGTGCCGCCGGTCTTCGAGGAGACCAAGCCGCAGGCGGTGACGACCCTGGAGCCCGGCAAGTCCGGTTACGCGGGCGTGCTGCTGTCGGCCGCCGACGGCAGCGCCGGGAACGGGCGCACGGTGAACACCCTCACGATCCCGTTCGGTGACGGCTCGATCGCCACCGTGAGCCTGCCCTCCGGCGGCGTCCACGTCGACGACGCCCTGCAGGTCACCTACTGGCAGTCCACCATGGACAACGCCCTGTACTAGAGCGCGGCACCCGCCCGGCTCCCCCGGCCCGCCCGTCCCGCCCGGCCCGCTCCTCGGCAGGCAGGGAGGGACGGGCCGCGGGCATGCGGCAGGGGCCAGGCGTCAGCGCAGGGCGCGGGCCGCCTCGACGGCCCAGTAGGTGAGGATGTTGCGCGCACCGGCCCGCTTGATGCCGGTCAGCGACTCCAGGATCGCCCGGTCCCGGTCGATCCAGCCCTTCTCGGCGGCGGCCTCGATCATCGAGTACTCGCCGGAGATCTGGTACGCGGCCACCGGCACGTCCACCGCGTCCGCGACCCGCGCCAGGATGTCCAGGTACGGGCCCGCCGGCTTCACCATCACCATGTCGGCGCCCTCCTCCAGGTCGAGCGCCAGCTCGCGCATCGACTCGCGGAGGTTCGCCGGGTCCTGCTGGTACGTCTTGCGGTCGCCCTTGAGCGAGGAGCCGACGGCCTCCCGGAACGGCCCGTAGAAGGCGGACGCGTACTTGGCGGTGTAGGCGAGGATCGCGACGTCCTCCCGACCGATCTGGTCGAGGGCGTCACGGATGACCCCGATCTGCCCGTCCATCATCCCGCTCGGCCCGACGACGTGGGCGCCCGCGTCGGCCTGCACCTGAGCCATCTCGGCGTACCGCTCCAGCGTGGCGTCGTTGTCGACGCGCCCCTGCTCGTCGAGGACCCCGCAGTGCCCGTGGTCGGTGGTCTCGTCGAGGCACAGGTCGGACATGACGAGCAGGTCGTCCCCGACCTCGGCCCGCACGTCCCGCAGGGCCACCTGGAGGATCCCGTCCGGGTCGGTGCCCGGCGTCCCGACGGCGTCCTTCTTGGACTCCTCCGGCACGCCGAACAGCATGATCCCGGAGATCCCGGCCGCCACGGCCTCCGCGGCCGCCTTCTTCAGGCTGTCCCGCGTGTGCTGCACGACGCCCGGCATCGCCGCGATCGGCACCGGCTCGCTCACGCCCTCCCGCACGAAGGCCGGGAGGATGAAGTCGGCGGGGTGCAGCCGGGTCTCGGCGACCATGCGCCGCATGGCGGGGGTGGTACGCAGACGCCGCGGCCGCGTGCCGGGGAAGGATCCGTACGTCGTCATACCACCTACGCTACGCCCGCCCCACCCGTGCCTTTGCCGACGCGCAGTCGGCCCGGACCCCCGGTGCCGGTCACCGAGGGGATACGGTGCTCGTCGCCCGTCATCACACCACCCGAGGGGGACCACACCGTGCACAGCGCCGCCGTGACGGCCGAGGGCGACCGCATCCGCTGGGTCGAGCTGCCGGGCCGGGACCCGGCCCGCGTCTACGTGCACGGGCTGGGCGCCACCTCCCCCGCGTACTTCACCGCGACCGCGGTCCACCCGCTCCTCGCGGGTCACCGCTCGCTCCTGGTGGACCTGCTCGGCCACGGCCACAGCGACCGTCCCACCTCGTTCGCCTACACCCTGGAGGACCACGCGGACGCGCTCGCCGCCGCGCTGCGCACCGCGCGGGTCACCGCCGCCGAGGTGGTCGCGCACAGCATGGGCGGTTCCGTCGCCGTCGTCCTCGCCTCCCGCCATCCGGAGCTGGTGTCCCGGCTGGTCCTGGTCGACGCCAACCTCGACCCGCTGCCCCGGCTGCCCGGTGCCCCGGGCAGCAGCGGCATCGCGGCGTACTCGGAGGAGGAGTTCGTGGCGGGCGGCGGCTGGCGCGAGGTCCGCGACCGGGCGGGCGCGCACTGGTGGTCGACGATGCGGCTGGCGGGTCTGGAGGCCCTGCACCGCAGCGCCTCCCACCTGGTCGACGGCACCGAGCCGACGATGCGCGAGCTGCTGCTCGCCCTGCCGGTCCCCCGCACGTTCCTGTTCCCCGAGGCGGACGCCCCGTTCCCCGGCACGGACGGGCTGACGGCCGCCGGCGTTTCGGTGATCCCGGTCCCCGACTGCGGGCACAACATCATGCTGGACAATCCGGAGGCCTTCGCCCGAGCCGTGGCCGAAGCGCTGAACCGCGCCGACGAAGGGGACTGACATGCGGCTTCGCTGCGCCGTGCTCGACGACTTCCAGAACATCGCCACCACCGTCGCCGACTGGAGCTCCCTCCAGGACCGGGTGGAGGTCACCTCCTTCACCGAGCACTTCGCCGGCGAGGACGAACTGGCCGTGGCGCTGGCCGACTTCGACATCGTGGTGACGTTGCGCGAACGCGTCCCCTTCCCCGCCTCCCTGTTCGACCGGCTGCCCCGGTTGCGGCTGATCGTCGCCTCCGGCATGCGCAACTCGGTCATCGACCTCGCGGCCGCCGAACGCAACGGCGTCACGGTCTGCGGCACCCAGAGCTCCCCCACCCCGCCGGTGGAACTGACCTGGGCGCTGCTGCTCGGACTCGCCCGCGGCATCGTCCCGGAGAACAACGCCCTGCGCACGGGCGGCCCCTGGCAGTCGACGGTCGGCGCCGATCTGCACGGCCGCCGCCTCGGCCTGCTCGGCCTGGGCAAGATCGGCGGCCGGGTGGCGCGGGTGGGCCTCGCCTTCGGCATGGAGGTCACGGCGTGGAGCCCGCACCTCACCAAGGACCGCACGGACGAGGTGGGCGTCGAACTGGCGCCCTCTAAGGAGGAGTTGCTCCGCACCAGCGACTTCGTCTCCCTCCACCTCGTCCTGGGCGACACCACCCGGGGCATCCTGGGCGCCCCCGAACTGGCCCTGATGAAACCGACCGCCTACCTGGTCAACACCTCCCGCTCGGCACTCGTCGACCAGGACGCCCTGCTCGACGCCCTCCACGGGTCCCGGATCGCGGGCGCGGCGGCCGACGTCTTCGACACGGAACCCCTGCCCGCCGACCACCCGATGCGCACCGCGCCCCGCCTCCTGGCCACCCCCCACCTCGGTTACGTCTCCGAGCTCAACTACCGCACGTACTACGGTCAGGCGGTCGAGGACATCGAGGCCTACCTCGCCGGCACCCCGGTCCGCCGCCTCGGCTGAACCCCGGCCGCCCGGCGGCGGAACACCGCGGTGGGCCACGAGGCCGCTGGAATGCGCCTGCCGGCCTTCGGCACCCCGACGGGTGCGTCCGAAGGTCTTTTCCCGCCTCCCCGCACCTCCGCACCCCTCACCTGCCGCGCGTTGCTCCGCGACCGCGCCGTCCACGTCGGGGAGGCCGACATCCGAGCCGCGCCACACCGCCGCCAGGCCCTGCGCGAGCCGACCTGACGTCGCCCGCGCCGATCACGGCCCGGCCAGCACCCGGCGCACGAACTCCTGCAGCCGTGACCGCAGTTCGTCGCGGTCCGTACCGCAGTCGCCCGCGAGGTGTTCGACCAGGTCGGCGCGTACGGCGGCCAGCAGGGCGTGTGCGGTGAAGCCGGGGTCGGCGAGGCCCGGGACACCGGCCAGCGCGGAGCGCAGCAGCTCGTGCCACCGCCCGTAGTGCTCCGCCCGGTAAGGGCTGCCGGACCCCGCTCCCTCCAGCGCCAGCATGAGATGGCGGTGGTCCAGCTTGAAGCACAGCAACGCGTCGAGCAGCGCGGGCACGCGTCCCGCCGGCGGTGTGCCGGGGCCCAGGGGCGGCGGCCCGTGCGACACCGCCGCCTCGAGGGGCTCCAGCCGCGCCGCGTAGAGCGCGGTGATCAGCGCCGTACGGTCGCCGAACGCGCGGAACAGCGTGCCCTTGCCGACGCCGGCCGCCGCCGCGACGTCGGACATCGTGATGTCCTCGGGGCTGTCGCAGCGCGCGAACAGGTCGTCCGCCGCGGCGAGCAGGGCCGCCCGGTTGCGCGCCGCGTCCTTGCGCGGCCTGCGTGCGGACGCACCGTCCACCGGTTCCGTCTCCATCATCGACCTCCCACGCCTACAAAGCGGACCGGCGGTCCGTATCGTCGCCTCCCGTAAAGCGGACCGGCGGTCCGCATTCTACGGGACGGAGACACCCCCATGCCCGAGCACACCCCCGCCTCCTCCGAGGCACTCTTCCGCCACAGCCTGCGCCTGCTGCTGGACAAGGACATCCCCGCCTGGACCGCCCTGTGGGACGACGACGGTGTCCTGGAGTTCCCCTTCGCCGCCGAAGGCTGGCCCCGGCGCCTGGGGGGCAGGGAGGCGGTCGCCGCGTACATGCGCGACCACCCCGACCACATCGACCTGCACGACATCCCCGACCTGCGCATCCACCGGACCGACGACCCCGGCACCCTCGTGGTCGAGATGCGCGCGGAGGGCCGTGTGGTCGCCACCGGCGCGGCCTACGACATGACGTACATCGCCGTCGTCACCTTCCGGGACGGCCTGATCACCGGCTACCGCGACTACTGGAACCCCTGGCGGGTGGGACAGAAGTGGAAGTGGAGGCCGGTCAGGAGCTTGTCGGCGACGTGGCACAACGCGGCTGCGCGGGCGTCGCCGAGCCTCCGGCGGGACGGCGTCCGCTCGCCGACGGGTCAGGGGACGCTCGCTTCCGGCAGCGGCTGTCGCGGTGGCGTGGCCTTCCGGTGGATCGGTCCGTGGATGTCGCGCAGGCGCATCCGGCTGCCGCCGTTGCGCAGGTGGAGGATTTCGGCGGTGATGGACAGCGCTGTCTCGGCCGGGCTGGTACCGGTCAGGTCCAGTCCGGCGGGAGAGCTCAGGCGCGTGAGTCGTTCCTCGGGCAGTCCCGCGGCGCGCAGCCCCGCCACCCGGCGCGCGGCGGTGCGCCGCGAGCCCAGGGCCCCGGTGTAGGCGAGATCCAGGCGCAACGCGGTCTTCAGCAGGGGGTGGTCGAACTTGGGATCGTGCGTGAGTGAGACGACCGCGGTGCGCGCGTCGATGCGTCCGGCTGCCGCTTCGGCGGCGAGGTGGTGGTGGGGCCAGGCCACGACGACGTCGTCGGCGTCCGGGAACCGTTCCGGTGTGGTGAACACCGGGCGGGCGTCGCACACGGTGACCCGGTAGCCGAGCAGGGCGCCTTGGCGTGCCAGGGCGGTGGCGAAGTCGTTGGCGCCGTAGATCAGCATGCGCGGCGGGGGCGTCAGGCAGTTGACGAACACGCGAGGGCTGCCGGCTGTGCCGTTCTTCGGGCCGTCCGTAGCGGCGGTCGCGGGACGGACGACGCCGGAGCGGCCCTGGGCCAGCAGCCGTTTCGCTTCCCGTGCGATCTCCTCGTCGAGGGCGCTGCTGCCGGTGCTGCCGCTCGTGCCGTCGGCCCAGCAGACGAGGTGCCGGCCCGAGCCGGGTGCGCTCGCGTCGTCGAGGAGGGTGGCCAGGGCGACGGCGGTGCCGGCCCGTCGACGGGTGAGGAGGTCCTCCAGTTCGGGGAAGGAGGAGCGGTCGACGCGTTCGACGAGGACCTCGATGGTGCCGCCGCACGTCAGGCCGACCGCGCCGGCGTCGTCGTCACTGACCCCGTAGCGTTCCAGCACCGCGGTGCCGTACCGCAGTGCCTCCTGGGCTCTGTCGTACACGGCCCCTTCCACGCAGCCCCCCGATACGCTGCCGGTGACCTTCCCCTGCGGGGTGCAGACCATGATCGCTCCGGGCTGCCTGGGCGCCGAGCCGTAGGTGGAGACGACGGTGGCCAGGGCGCCGGGCGTGCCCGACTCCCACAGGCGGTGCAACTGCTGCCAGGCGTCGTTCATGACGCGCTCGCGATGAGTTTGTCCTGGGTGAGGGGCAGGTCGCGGATCCGGCGTCCGGTGGCGTGGTGGACGGCGTTGGCGATGGCGGCGGTCATGCCGCACATCGGTGTCTCGCCGAACCCACGGGCGCCGAGGGCCTGGCTGGTCGGATCCGGCTGGTCGATGAAGAGGGCCTGGATGTCGGGGATGTCGGCGTTGACGGGGATCAGGTAGCCGGAGAGATTGCGGTTGACGAACCGGCCGTACCGGGTGTCGAGAAGGGTGTGTTCGGTGAGGGTGAAACCGACCGCCCAGATGAAGCCGCCGATGACCTGGCTGCGGATCGTTCTGCGGTTGAGGACGCGCCCGGGGTCGAAGGCTCCGAGCATGCGGGTGACGCGGACCTGGCCGAGCAGTGGGTCGACGCGCACCTCGGCGAAGACGGCCCCGGTGGAGTACTGCTCCCCGCTCTCCTCCGGGGCCTCGGTGGTGACGTCGAGCGGCCGGCCGTGGCGGGTGAGCACCGCGCGGATGCTGTCCCGCCGCTCGGGCCGGCTCGTCCGGTAAAGGGTCCCGTCCTCGGCGGTGATCTCGTCGGCGGGCAGGTCGTGCAGCGGGGAGCGCGGGTCGGCGACGGCGAGGCCGATCAGCTTCTGCCGGGCTTCGGTGCAGGTGCGGTTGACGGCGCCGCCGACGGCCGGAACGGTGGCGGAGGAGGCCGACAGCGACGCGTAGGGCAGGTTCGTGTCGCCGAGCACGAAGTCGACGTCGCCCAGGGGCAGGCCCAGCACGTGCGCGGCCATCTGGGACATGACCGTGTAGGTGCCGGTGCCGATGTCCTGGGTGGCGACCTGCACCCGCGCCGTGCCCTCGGTGGAAAGGGTGACACGGGCGGCTGCGCCGGGCATGCCGCCCGCGCTGTGTGCGGCGGTCGCCATGCCCCAGCCGATGCGGATGCGGCCGTCGCGCATCGAGCCGGGGCGCGGGTCGCGTTCGCTCCAGCCGAACGCGGCGGCGCCGCGCCGGTAGCACTCCTTGAGGTGTTTGCTGGGGAACGGCTCGCCGGTCTCGGGGTCGGTGGCGGTGTGGTTGCGCAGCCGCAACTCGATCGGGTCCATGCCCGCCGCGTAGGCCAGTTCGTCGAGTGCGCACTCCAGACCGTGGGCCGGCATGACCTCGGGCGAGCGCATCCAGGCCGGGGTGGGCAGGTCGAGCCGGACTGCCCGCTGGGCGAGGGAGAGGTTGTCGCAGGCGTACAGGCGGCGGGTGGGCACGCTGGCGCTGGGCAGGAACTCGTCCTCGGTCCGGGAGACCTGCTGGGTGGTGACGTGGTCGATGGCGGTGAGCGTGCCGTCCCGCCGGGCTCCGAGCCGCAGGCGCTGATGGGCCTGGGAGCGGTGCCCGTGCAGGCTGTAGGAGTCGGAGCGGGACAGGACGAGTTTGACCGGGCGGTCGACCTCCCGGGCGGCGGCAGCGGTGAGTACGGTGTGCGGCCACGGCGTCTTGCAGCCGAACCCTCCCCCCAGATACCGCGAGATCACGCGAACGTGCCCGACCGGCAGGTCGAGGGCTTGGGCGATGCTCTCCTGGGCGGCGGTGACCCCCTGGCTGGCGTCGTACACCGTCACCTTTCGGCCCCGCCAGACGGCCGTGGTCGCGGACGGCTCGATCGGGTTGTGATGGTGGATGGGCGTGGTGTAGGTGACGTCGACGCGCAGGTCGGCGCGCGCGAGGGCGCCCTCCGGGTCACCGCGGGTGAGCTCGTTGGGCACGGGGGCCTCCCCGGGCTCCTCCTCGGGCGGGGGGATCCAGGCGTCGTCCATGGCGTCCTCGAAGACCGTCCGGACGGGCTGGGTGTCGTAGGAGACGCGCACGAGCGTCGCCGCGTGCTGGGCCTGCTCCAGGGTCTCGGCCAGGACGAGAGCGACCGGCTGGCCGCTGTGGTGGATCTCCGTGTCCTGCAACGGGAGGAAGCGCTTGACCAGCAGATGCGGTTCCGGGACCGTCAAGCGTGGCATGTTCCGGTGGGTCATCACGGCGGCCACACCGGCGGAGCGCTCGGCCTGCCGGGTCTCCAGGCGGGTGATCCGTCCGCGGGCGATGGTGCTGAGCACCATGACGCCGTGCAGGGCGCCGGGGACGTGCACGTCCGCGGTGAACTCGGCCGCGCCGGTCACCTTCGCGTGGCCCTCGACGCGGGGCACGGGCCTGCCCACGATCCGGCTCATCGCCTGCCTCCCAGGTCGGTCAGGATGTCGGTCAGTGCACGGCGTACCAGCTCGACCTTGAACGTGTTGTGCTCGCGCGGCTGCGCGCCGCTGACCAGCGCCTGGGCGGCCGACGCGATGGTGGAGTCGGTCAACGGCCGCCCGCGCAGGGCCGCTTCGGCCTCGGCCGAGCGCCACGGCCGCGGGGCGATGCCCCCGAAGGCGAGGTGGACATCGCCCACCTCGCCGCCTTCCATGGTCAGCGCCGCAGCCACGGAGACCACGGCGAACTCGAACGTCGCCCGGTCGCGCAGCTTGAGGTAGCGCGAGTGACGGGCCGACCGGCTCCCGGGGACGGTGATCCCGGTGATCAGCTCGCCGTGCCGCAGTGCCGTCTCCTTGTGCGGGGTCGTGCCGGGCAGGAGGTAGAAGTCCTCGAGGGGGATGGAACGTTCGCCCCGTGGGCCGAGAACGACGACGGTGGCCTGCAGAGCGCTCAGTGCGACCGCGAGGTCGGAGGGATGTACGGCGATGCAGTGGCGACTGCCGCCGTGGATCGCGTGCCAGCGGTTCTGCCCCGTGATGGCCGGGCATCCGCTGCCGGGCTCGCGCTTGTTGCACGGGCTGCCGGCGTCGCGGTAGTACCAGCACCGCGTGCGCTGCATGAGGTTCCCGCCGATGGAGGCCCGGTTGCGGATCTGCGGGGACGCCGACGCCAGCAGGGCCTCGGACAGCGCCGGGAACCCGGAACGGACCACCGGGTGCTCGGCCACCTCCCGCATCCGGGCCGTCGCCCCCACGTGCAACGTGCCGTCGCGCAGTTCGATGCCCGACAGCGGGACCTGATTGATGTCCACGACCAGGTCCGGGGCGAGAGCCCGGTCCCTGACGAGGTTCAGCAACTCGGTCCCGCCCGCGACGAACGTCGCCCCCGGGCGGGCCGCCACCAACCGCACGGCCTCGGACGCACGTGCCGTGCGCGTGTAGTCGAACGGCTTCATCACGCACGCTCCCTCGCGGCGTCCCGTACGGCGTCGACGATGTTCGGATAGCAGCTGCACCGGCAGAGGTTGCCGCTCATCCACTCCCGGATCTCGTCGTCGGAGCCCGTGTGCCCCTCGTCGATGCAGGCGACGGCGGACATGATCTGCCCGGGGGTGCAGAACCCGCACTGGAAGGCGTCCCGCCGGATGAACGCCTCCTGCACGGGATGCAGTTCTTCGCCGCGGGCCAGCCCTTCGACCGTGGTGATCTCGCGGCCGTCCTCCATGACCGCGAGGGTCAGGCACGACTTCACACGCCGGCCGTCGACGAGAACCGTGCAGGCGCCGCACTCGCCCCGATCGCAGCCCTTCTTCGTGCCCGTCAGGCCGAGACGCTCACGCACCGTCTCCAGGAGGGTCACCCGGGTCTCGACTGTGAGGCGATGAGTTCTGCCGTTGACATGGAGTGTCACCTCGGTGGCCGGGGCGGGCGGTGCGGCACCCGCGCCCTCGCCGACGGCGGTGCCCAGCACACCGCCGGTGGCGACCAGCGTGGCGGTGAACCCACCCGTCTTGAGTACGGCCCGGCGGCTGTGCCCGCCTATGGGCGCTTCGTCGTTGTCGGGCATCCTGCTGCATCTCCTCGGCTGATCGCGGACGGGTCGGGTCGCGCCGTGGCTGAGAGGGTCGGAAGAGGACTGCGTGACACAGGCCGTTGCGACACCGGCGTGAGAAACGGCCGGGCGCGTCACCCGGGTTACGGCATCACGACGTACAGGACACGACGGCCCCAAAGGCATCGGCCGCTCGCGGCCCGCACGGGAGCGCGACGCCGCAAGCACGTCGGGAACGACCGGGGTCGGCCCCGCTCGGGCAATAACGAGGCTTACTGCTTCGAAACTCTAGCAGATTCGATGCACAGTGTCTCGATACGAAGGGGTGCCGGACCCGTAGGACCGGAGACCTCACGTGCGTCGCACGCCGCACTCGCCCCGGGCCGCGGCCGGCGGGTAGCGGTACGCCATGTCCCGATACCCTGTCGGCATGACCGGCCCCGCCGCCCCCGGGCGCCCACGCAGTGAGGCCGCCCGCGTCGCCGTCCTGCGCGCCGTCGACGACCTGCTCGTCGAGATCGGCTACTCCGCGATGACCATGAAAGGCATCGCGGAGCGCGCCGGAGTGGGGCGGATGACCGTGTACCGGTGGTGGCCGACCAAGGCGCACATCCTGATCGAAGCCTGCGACGAGGACGCGCGCAGCGAGCTGGCCGTCACCGCACACGCCGACCCGGTCCGCACGATGACCGATTTCCTGGTCAAGCTGGCCGCCTTCCTCACGACCTCACCCGCGGGAGCCGCCTACCGGGCGCTGCTCGGCGAAGCCCAGCACGACTCCGAGATCGGCCGCCTCGTCGCCGACGCCGACCTGCTGGCCGCACCGGCCCGCGCCGTACTGGATCACGTCCGGACTCGGCTCGGCGCGGTACCGGAAGACCCATCAGCCGTCGCCGAACTGTGCGGACCGCTCGCCCTGATGGTGATGACCGGCGCGCCCGCCCCCTCGCGCCCGACCCTGCGCGCGATGGCCCATCGGCTCGCCGCAGCCTGGGCCTGACCGGGCAGGACCCCGCACACCAGCCGAAGGCGGCGATGGGGGCGCCCAGGAGCGCTTCGTCACGTTGGGTGATGCCAGCTGGTGGTGGACACCTTGCTGGTATGAGGCTGCAAGTCGAAGTCCAAGTCCAAGCAGGAAGCGACCCCGAGGCACGGAACCGGCCGCGAAGAACGACGAGGCGGAGCGCCCCCACAGGGGACGCTCCGCCTCATGCGATCGACCGGCTGACGGCCCGGATCACCGGACGAGCTCCAGCTCCGCCCACACGGTCTTGCACGGGAACGGCCCCGGCACCACACCCCAGCGGTCGGCCGACTCCTCGACCAGCAGCAGCCCGTAGCCCGACTCGGCGGGCTCCGGTGGAACGCCGCCGGTCACGGGCGCACTCTCGCCCCTGGGGTCGGTCACCTCGACGCGCAGCACGCCGTCCACGGTGACGGTCAGGGTGAGCCGGAAGCCCCGGCCGGGGACCCGGCCGTGCACGACGGCGTTCGTGGCCAGTTCGGCGACGACCAGCCGGGCCGGGTCCAACGGCAGCTCCCAGGACTCCAGTTGCTCGGTGGCGAGCAGGCGGGCGAGACGGGCACCCCGACGCGTGGCGGAGAGCGGCACGGTGAACTGGTGGAGCGGGGTGCGCGGCGCGGCGGTTCCTCGATTCATGTCACTCAGCGTGTTCAGTCACGCGCCTGCTGTGAAGGCGAGCGGCCCGTGCGACCGGAGGCTGTCCGGCTCCGTCCGGGCCGCCCCTCAGGGCGACGGCAGTGGAAGGCAGGGCACGTGCGGGTGCCGCAGGTGCTGTCCGCCGTCGTGGACGCACAGGGTGAAGGTCTCCGGTCCCGGCCGCCCTGCCGTGTCGTAGGCGTCCAGAACGCGCTCGACCCGTTCCCACAGCCGCACCGGACCTCCCTCCCGCACCCGCCAGCCACCGTCACCGTCCGGCGTCAGCGCGGCGGCCGACCCGCTCACCACGTCGATCAGATGCAGGACATCGCCGACGGTGGTCAGTTGGGCGTCGGGTACGGCGCTCTGCACGAGGAAGCGCAGGTGGAAGGCCTCCTCGGTCGCGGCGGTGATCCGCTCGGGACCGTGCCGGGCGACCCGCGCCTCCCCCGGCGGCTCCGCCGTCCAGTGGGCGGGGTTGCCGAAGGCCGGCGCCGCGTGCGTACGCGCCGGCATGAAGGAGACCGTGCCGCCCAGCAGGCGTCCTTCGGCGGTGCCGTCCCCGGCGACGGTGAGCAGGACGCGGGCGTAGCCGTAGAGCCAGCCGGAGAGCGTCAGCAGGATCTTCCCGCCCGGCCGGGTCTGGGCGACCAGGGCCGGGGGCACGGCCCGGAAGGAGCAGGCGGCGACGATCCGGTCGAACGGGGCCTCGGGCCAGTACCCGTACAGCCCGTCCGCGACCGCGAGGGCGGGCGCGTAGCCGCAGCCGTGCAGCGCGCCCGCGGCCCGCTCCAGCCGGTGCGGGTCCACCTCGATGCTCGTCACACCGGCCGATCCGAGGCGTTCGCAGGCGAGCGCGGTCGAGTACCCCGTCCCCGTGCCGATCTCCAGCACCGTGTGCCCCTCCCGCACGTCGGCGTCGGCCCACATCCGCACCACGAGCGACGGCAGCGTGGAGGACGAGGTCGGGGCCCCTCCGTGCCGCTCGGCCGGGTGCTCCCAGTCGGGTTCATCGCCGTCGAACTGCGTGATGAGCGTGGTGTCGGAGTACGCGGCGGCCAGCCAGCGCCCGTGGTCGAGCGCGGCGGTGACCGGCTGCCACCGGGTCAACCCCTGCCCGTCCCGCTCCTCGCCGGGCAGGTAGAAGCCGGGCACGAACCGGTGCCGGGGCACCGCCTCCACCGCCGCCCGCCAGGCCGGATCGTCCAGCGCCCCACGTACGGCGAGGTCCTCCGCCATGACGGCGCGCAGTCGCGCGGCATCGGTGTCGAGGTCGACGGGCAGCGTCATGAACGGCCCTTCCCTTCCATGGTGAGGAGGTCGGCGAACGCCTCGGTGATGTCCTCGGCGTCGGGAAGCCAGCCCCACTGTCCGTTCGGGTTGCACTCGATCGCCGTCCAGTGTTCCGGGTCGTCCCCGTCACCGGTGAGCGCGAAGTCGAAGCATCCGAAGACCAGACCGAACGAGGCCAGGTAGGCGTGCAGCGCCGCCTCGACGGGCGGCGGCACGGTGATCGGGGCGTGGAGCAGGGCGTCCCAGTCGCCCCGGCGCCAGTCCAGCGCGCCGTCGGGCGCGGCGACCTGCTGGGCGAAGACACGACGGCCGACCACGGTGACGCGTACGTCCCCGGTCTTGGGAACCTCGGCCTGGAACAGGTGGGCGGTCACGCTGAGCGTGTCGTCGAAGGTCTCCGGGTCGACCCGCTGGGTCCAGATCGCTCCGGTGCGCCCGTCGACGCCGGCGGGCAGGCCGCGGAACGTCTTGCAGACGACGGGGCCGTGCTCGGCGGCGAACTCCTCAGCGGTCTTACGGTCGTTGGTGATCAGCGTCGGAGGAATCCCCAGCCCGAGCCGGGCGAACCTGCGGAGCTGGGCGGGCTTGGACTCCGCACGGGCCACCGCGGCCGGGTGGTTGACGTACCGGGCGCCGGACAGGGCGTTCAGGACGCCACCGAGCCCGTGCCGTGCCTCGGTGGCGGCGAAGTCCCGCCGCTGCCGGGGCAGATGCGCGAACCGGGTGCCGTACGGAGTGGGACGGCGGTAGTACACCGCCGTCACCTCCCCCGGCTCCACCTCCCGGCTCGCCGTACGCAGCCACCCGCTCCACGCCGGACGCTCCGCGTCGACGCGGAAACCGAACGTCAGGGCGGGCCCGATGTCTGCGGGATCGACGCGGACGACCGGCACCTCGCGCGCGTTCAGTGCGGCGACGACCGCGTCCGCCGTGACGTCCTCCAGCGCGGTGACGACCAAGATGGTGGAGGCCATCGGTCAGTCCGATTCGTAGTCGGTGGTGCTGTCGTCCTGCGTCTGGGGCTGCGGACCGTTCCCGTCACCGCCGCCCGACACGGACGCGGTGCCGGTCGTCCTCGACGTCCCGTGCTTGCCCATCTCGACCGGCAGCCCGGCGGAGTCGGTGTAGCGGGCGGTCTGCGTGACGGGGTCGAGCGTCACCGTCGCGTACGGCGGCGGCCCGACCGGCAGCCGATCGGTGACCAGGCGCAGCGCCCAGGGGGCCTCGGGGGCGAATGTCGTCATGGGGGTCCTCTCTCTGTCCGCGATGCGGAGTTCCCGATTCTCGCCACCCAGTGTGCTCATGCGTGTGCACACTGTGAATACGGGCAGGTCGTACGGCCGTCGGCTGTACGCCAGGTGTCCGGTTTCTGTCCGCCCTGCCCGGGGTGACCGGGTGCGGGCGGCCGGAGTTGGTCCGGGGAAGGGCGCGCGACGAGAGGCGACGAGCATGGGTGAGTGGGAAGCGGGGCTGGACGACGAAGAGGCCGGGGCCGTGATGCGTACGGTCACACGGCAGTTGAAGCTGTGGCGGGAGGCGGCCGGCCTCACCCAGGCGGAGTTCGGGGCGGCGATCAAGTACGGGGAGGAGACGGTCTCCTGCGTGGAACGGGGGCGACGGATTCCCCGGCCGGAGTACTTGGACGCGGCGGACGAGGTGCTGGGGGCGGGCGGCAAGATCGCCGCGATGAAGAAGGACGTAGCGGAGGTCCGGTACCCGAAGAAGGTGCGAGACGTGAAGCGCCTGGAAGCGGAAGCCGTCGAGATCTGCTCCTACAACAACTGCGTCATCGATGGCCTCTTGCAGACCGAGGCATATGCGCGAGCAGTGTTCAGCTCTCGGCGACCGGAGTTCGCGGAAGAGGAGTTGGAGCAGCGGGTAGCTGCTCGGCTGGATCGTCAGGAGATCTTCTGCGCCCCAACAGCACGCCCTCTCTTCAGCTTCGTACTGTGTGAAGCGACGCTGCTCCGCCTGATCGGGGGCAAGATGGTGATGCGTAACCAGCTCGAACGGCTGTCGGAAGTAGCTCAGTTACGGAACGTCGACCTACAGGTCCTGCCTCTGAGCCGGGAGGAGAACTCGGGCCTCGGCGGTCCCTTCCGGCTGCTCAAGCTCAAGGACGGAGCGGCCGTAGGTCTGAACGAAATCCAGCTCACCAACCGGGTGATCACCGACCCGAAAGAGACCACGGTCCTCGACATGCGCTATGGCATCATCCGGGCGCAGGCTCTCACTCCCCGAGAGTCGCTGGCCCTCATCAAAAAAGTGCTGGGAGAGTCATGACCCTCAAGCCCTCTGACGGAGCCGACAGCAAGCTGGAGTGGATAAAGAGCAGTTACAGCTCGGACGACGGTCCGTCCTGCGTCGAGGTCGCCGCCACTGCCTCGACAACCGTCCATGTGCGCGACTCCAAGAACCCGAACGGCCCCCGCCTCGCCCTCACCCCCGCCACCTGGGCGACCTTCCTCCCCTACGCCTCAGGCAACTGACGCGAACGGGGCGGGCACAGCACGCGCGTGCTGTGCCCGCCCCGCCGCTCGCCGGGATCAGGTCGTCGACCGACGCCTCCGCGCCCCCGGCCGCCGCTCGCTCGGCCTCGTCACCGGGTCGCCCGCGTCCAGTGCGGCCAGGCGGCGGCGGGTGCCGAAGTCGGCCAGGGCCTCCGCCAGCTTGTGGACCGACGGCTCGGGGGCCATCACGTCCACCCGCAGGCCGTGCTCCTCGGCCGTCTTCGCCGTCGCCGGGCCGATGCAGGCGATCACCGTCACGTTGTGCGGCTTGCCCGCGATGCCGACCAGGTTCCGGACCGTCGAGGACGACGTGAACAGCACCGCGTCGAAACCGCCGCCCTTGATCGCCTCACGGGTCTCCGCCGGGGGCGGCGACGCGCGGACCGTGCGGTAGGCGGTCACGTCGTCGACCTCCCAGCCCAGGTCGATCAGGCCCGCGACCAGGGTCTCCGTGGCGATGTCGGCGCGCGGCAGGAAGACGCGGTCGATCGGGTCGAAGACCGGGTCGTAGGGAGGCCAGTCCTCCAGGAGGCCGGCCGCGGACTGCTCGCCGCTCGGCACCAGGTCCGGCTTCACGCCGAAGGCGACCAGCGCGTTGGCCGTCTGCTCGCCCACCGCCGCGACCTTGATGCCGGCGAAGGCACGGGCGTCGAGGCCGTACTCCTCGAACTTCTCGCGGACCGCCTTCACCGCGTTGACCGAGGTGAACGCGATCCACTCGTAGCGGCCCGTCACCAGGCCCTTGACGGCCCGCTCCATCTGCTGCGGGGTGCGCGGGGGCTCCACGGCGATCGTCGGGACCTCGTGCGGCACCGCGCCGTAGGAACGGAGCTGGTCGGAGAGCGACGCCGCCTGCTCCTTCGTCCGCGGCACGAGCACCTTCCAGCCGAACAGCGGCTTGGACTCGAACCACGAGAGCTGGTCGCGACGGGCGGGGGCGCTGCGCTCACCGACCACGGCTATCACCGGTCGGCCGCCGTCCGGGGACGGCAGCACCTTCGCCTGCTTCAGCGTCTGCGCGATCGTGCCGAGCGTCGCCGTCCAGGTGCGCTGCCGGGTCGTCGTACCGGCGACGGTCACCGTCAACGGGGTGTCGGGCTTGCGCCCGGCGGACACCAGTTCGCCCGCCGCGGCGGCCACGGAGTCCAGCGTGGTGGAGACGACCACCGTGCCGTCCGACGCGCCGACCTCCGTCCAGCAGCGGTCCGAGGCCGTGCGCGCGTCCACGAAACGGACGTCCGCGCCCTGCGCGTCGCGCAGCGGCACACCGGCGTACGCGGGGACGCCGACCGCCGCCGCGACACCGGGGACGACCTCGAACGGCACCCCGGCCGAGGCGCACGCCAGCATCTCCTCGGCGGCGTACGCGTCGAGCCCGGGGTCACCGGACACCGCACGCACGACCCGCCTGCCGCCCCGCGCGGCCTCCATGACAAGATGTGAGGCATCCCGCACAACGGGAACACCAGCGGTTGTTGACGCGCCGTCGACGACCGTCAGCTGGGGCGTGCCCGTGCCCGGAACCGACGTGTCGGCATCCGTGTGCACTTCGGCGACGCCCTGCCTCGCGTGCGTGCGTACGACGTCGAGCACCTCGTGCTCGGCGACGAGGACGTCCGCGTTCGCCAGCGCCTCCACGGCGCGCAGGGTCAGCAGTCCCGGATCCCCGGGTCCGGCACCGAGGAAGGTGACGTGCCCGTGTTCCGGAGGGGCGGGAAGGGTGGTGGGGCTCACTGCGCTCGCTCCCCCATCAGACCGGCCGCGCCCTGCGCGAGCATCTCGGTGGCGAGTTCGCGACCGAGTGCCGTCGCCGCCTCGTGCGTCTCGGGCACGGGACCGGTGGTGGACAACTGCACCAGCGTCGAGCCGTCGGTCGTGCCGACGACGCCGCGCAGGCGCATTTCCTTGACAGCCCGCCCGTCGGTCAGGAGATCGGCCAGCGCCCCCACGGGTGCGCTGCAGCCGGCCTCCAGAGCGGCGAGCAGGGAACGCTCGGCCGTCACGGCGGCCCGCGTGAGCGGGTCGTCGAGCCCGGCGAGCGCGGTGATCAGCTCCGCGTCGTGCGCGGCGCATTCGATCGCCAGTGCCCCCTGGCCGGGGGCGGGCAGCACCGTGTCGACCGACAGCACGTCGGTCACCTCGTCGGCGCGTCCGATGCGGTTCATCCCGGCGGCGGCCAGCACCACCGCGTCCAGGTCGCCCTGGTGGACGTACCCGATGCGGGTGTCGACGTTGCCCCGGATCGGGACCGTCTCGATGTCCATGCCGCGGCCGCGCGCGTACGCGTTCAGCTGCGCCATG